>CAZSDY010000001.1:0-62810 GCA_964605765.1 uncultured Ectothiorhodospiraceae bacterium
GCAGATTGCGCCGGACAGGCCGCGGCCGCCGCACGCACCACAGCGGCTCGACCCGGCGCTCACGTCTCGCCGCCGCCGGACAGCGCCGCGCGCCCCTGGGCACACTCATGCACGAGCCGGTCGAGGTCATCCGCGCTCAACTGCCGCCACGCGGGGCGCACCGCACAGGCTTGTCGGTCGCACATCTCCAGATCACGCAGCAAGCGGTCCATGTCGGGTATGTGCGCGGGCCGCGGTGCGTCGCCGAGCGCACGGTGCACCAGCAGCCTGAGCAGCGCGGCACGCCCGGTGTGCTCTGCCGTGTCGGCCCGGGCCAGCCACGTGCACAAGTCGCCGAGCAACGCGGGCGCGTCGATCTGCTCGATGGCGGCTGGTATCCCGTGCAGGGAAACCACGCCAGGGGCCGCCAGGCGCATATCGATGCCGAGCGGGAGCAATCGTGCCAAACGCTGCTCCGCGTCACGCGATACGTGCTCTGCGACGGCGAGCGTGGCGGGCACCAGCAATGGTCGCGTGATCACGCGCTCCTCGGCCAGCGCTCGCTGTAATCGGTCGTGCAGCACCTGCTCGCGTGCCGCATCGATATCGACCAACACCAGACCGGCGGCATTTTGCGACACCAGATACTTGTCGAGCACGCATCCCAGCGCACGGCCCAGCGCCGCGGTCGCATCATCCGGGGTGCTCGCCGGCGCACCGGCCGTGTCCGCCGCCGATCGCGCCAGCTCGCCATAAGCAGCCATCTGCTGCGCGATGCCCGGCGCTGACGAACGCGACAGGGAAGGCGCGGGCGCGCCGGGCGCCGGTGCGTCGATGGCAAGCTCCGGGTCCGCCGCCTGCTGCAAGGCACGGTGAAGGCTGCCGAACAGGAAATCGTGCACCAATCGACTCTCGCGGAACTTGACCTCGTGCTTGGTGGGATGAACGTTGACATCGACCTCGGCGGGACTCATGTGCAGGTACAGCACGAAAGCCGGATGGCAGCCGCGCTGCAGGCGCTCGCCGTAGGCCTGCCGAATGGCATGCGCCACGAGCTTGTCGCGGATCATGCGCCCGTTGAGGAAGAAATACTGCAGGTCCGACTGGTGGCGTTCGAGCGACGGCAAGCCCGCCCAGCCCCACAGGCGCATGTCGGCCGCCTCGAACGTCAGGCTGAGCGCGTGCTCGCAAAACCGACCTCCGCAAAGCTTGGCCACGCGGCCCAGGCGATCGGCCTCGGTGCGCGCGGCGCGCAGGCGCCACACCGGGCGCCCATTGTGCTGGAACTTCAGCTCCACCTCGAAATGGCCGAGCGCCACGCGGCGTACCACGTCCTCCACGTAGCGCAGCTCGGTCTTCTCCGTGCGCAGGAATTTGCGACGTGCCGGTGTATTGAAGAACAACTCGCGCACGGTGATGGTGGTGCCGCCAGGGTGCGCCGCCGGCTCCGGCCGTGTCTCCCCTGCCGCCAGGCGCCAGGCGCCATCAGCCCCGGTGCTGCGCGACACGATCTCCACGCGCGCCACCGAAGCAATGCTGGGCAAGGCCTCTCCGCGGAAGCCGAGGCTGCCGAGTGCCTCCAGATCGGCCAGTGAACGGATCTTGCTCGTTGCGTGGCGGGCGAACGCGAGCGCCAGATCATCGGCCTCGATGCCACAGCCGTCGTCGCGCACGCGGATGAGGCGCACACCCCCGCTTTCCACTTCCACATCGAGGTGCGCCGCACCCGCGTCCAGGCTGTTCTCCAGCACCTCCTTGAGCACCGAGGCGGGACGCTCGACGACCTCGCCGGCCGCTATCTGATTGGCCAGCAGCAGCGGCAGCTTTTCAATTCTCCGGTGTGAACCAAGCGTCGTCATCGCCTCAGAGCGTGTACAGGATGGCAGCGTCAAGTCAAGTCCGCGTGCCGCTCAGCGTTGAAACAAGTTGATCGACTCCACATGACTGGTGTGAGGGAACATGTCGACCACGGCCGTTTGCCGCAGCGCGAAGCCCTGCTCGCCGACCAGCACGGCAGTGTCATGCGCCAGTGTGCGTGGGCTGCACGAGACATACACAATGCGAAGCGGCGCGTGTGCGGGGAGACTGCGTACCACGGCCGCGGCGCCGCTGCGCGGCGGGTCGAGCAACAGCTTGTACGCGCTCGCCCCGAGCCAGGTACGGCAATCTTCCTCGCATGAGAGGTCAACGGTGTGGAATTCGACGTTGTTGAGGCCGTTGCTCCGTGCGTTGCGGCCTGCCATGGCAACCAGCGCATCCCGTCCCTCGAGCCCCACCACGCAACCCGCAAGGCGCGCCGCGGGCAGGGAAAAGTTGCCGAGTCCACAGAACAGATCCATCACCGTGTCGATGCGCTCGGGCGCGAGCCAATCCAGCACGCGGGCGACGAGCGCCGCGTTGATCGCGGTGTTGACCTGCGTGAAATCGAGCGCCTCGAACGCCATGCTCAGACCCTGACCGGGAAGCTCATAGCAAAGCGCGGGCGGGGTCGCGGGCCACAGGGGATGCACGGTGCCGGGCCCGCCCGGCTGCAGAAAGACGTGGATGCGCTCGGCCAGTGCGAAGCCGCGCAACCTCTCCAGGTCTTCGTCGCTCAGGGCGTCCAGGTGCCGGAACACGAGCGCCGTGACGGTATCGCCGACTGCCACCTCGATCTGCGGGACACGCTCGCGCCCGTCCAGCGATGCGATCAAGCGGCGCAACACGCCGATACGCTTGCCGACCGATGCGTGCAGTGTCTCGCAGCGCTCCAGAACGGCCACCTTGCTCGTGCGAAGCTCGCGGAATCCGACCAGCGCCAGGTTCTTCGTGCCCAGCCATTTCACGCCCATTCGCGCCTTCCTTCGGTAACCCCACACGGGCGCGGTGATGGGCGGCGCCACGCTGGCAGGCACCACGCCGGCCGTTTGTCGCAGGATCTCGAGCAGGTGCGCCTGCTTGTGGGCGAGTTGCGCCTCGGCGGACAAGTGCTGCAGCGTGCAACCGCCACAGTAGCCGAAATGCGCGCACCGCGGATCGACACGCTCGGGCGAGCGCGACATCACCTTCTCGACGACGCCCTCGTCGTAATCCCTGCGCAGCCGCGTGTAGCGCATGCTGACAATCTCACCGGGCAGTGCGCCGTCGATGCGCACCGGCTTGCCATGAACATGGGCCTCTCCCCGGCCATCTTCGCGCAAGCCATCGATTTCCACGCGCAGCGGCGCACTCGGTAGACACTTCTTCCTGGACATGGAAACGCGGCTCCCTGGCACCTACAATTGATTATCACGCTTCGCTCGGACGCGCCATCGCTCGAACGAGGGCGCGTCGCACGGCGCGGTGCGTTCAATCATCTCACCACAGGACATGACGAGCGCCCCCGCACCCCGGCGAGACCACCCTGAACGTTTCCCGTTGACGCGGCGCGATGCGCACCGGAAAGTGCAAATGCGCGGCGTGCACATTATGATGATCACAACCGTTGTCAGGGATTCATGGCGTGCCAGCACCCGCTCGGTGGAAACTGGGGGGAGCCGTTGGCTTTCGCGGGCTCGATCTGCGAGGTTCGTACGCCACTTGCGCGATCATGGACCCGACCTCCGCAATGGGGGCGCGCTGGTATGAGCAAGTACACGTGGATAGTCACCCGTGACCGTTATGTGGGTGACAGCTCTGACGCCGTCGGCAAGATCGGCCCACGCGGCGAAACGGACCGCGCTCCCTTCGACCAGGTCATCCTCCACGGCGAGAAGTTCCGGTTGCTCAACAGCAGCGGCGAATCCGAGTTCAGCGGCTACATTTACGGTGAATACACCGGCATGGAGCCACTGGAGGAATACGGGCGCGACTACGGCTGCACCGGCATCGAGTACGACAGGGATGGCCACTGGGTGTCTCTGGACGGCACGCCGCATCAATCACTATGAGCTTCGACCACGAAGCGCTGGAGCGGATAAGTGGCGGCGACCACGCGCTTGCGATCGAGCTCGTGGACATGTTGCTGCGGGCTCTGCCCGAGCAGCGCCGCAGCATCGGGACAGCACACCGCGAGGTTGACCTGGCGACGCTCGCGCGCATCGCGCACACGGTCTCCGGCGGGGCTGCGTACTGCGGCGCCCCGGCACTGAAAGGGGCAGCCGACGCGCTGGAGAACGCGGCCGCGCGCGGCGACCGCGCGTGTCTGGCCGATGCCGTCGAAGACGTGTACCGGGAGATGGCTGCATTGACCGACGGCGCCCATTCGCCGTAACCCCCGGCGTCAGCGGCGCGTCGCGTCGCGGGAATCCCGCCGCGCGCCACCGGGCGTGTCGCTTTGCAACTCCATTGCCATGATCAGTGCGTCTTCTCTGCGGCCCTCGGCAGGGTAGTAGCCGCGCCGGGTTCCCACCTCGTTGAAGCCGACGGCGCGATACAAGTGCAGCGCCTGCATGTTGGACGGCCGCACCTCGAGCATCACGGTGAGCGCGCGGTGCCCGCGCGCGACCTCCAGCAGATGATCGAGTATGAGCCTGCCCATGCCGCGGCCCTGAAACCGCTCGTGCACGCACAGGTTGAGGATGTGCGATTCGCGCGCGCCGGCCGACATGATGCCGTAGCCGCGCAGGATCGATCGGTGCTCCAGCACCCAGCAGCAGTATCCCACCCGCAGGCAGTCCCTGAATATCCCGGGAGACCAGGGAAAAGGATACGCACCGCGTTCTATGCGCACGACTTCGCGCACGTCGCATTCCTGCATGGGACGCATGCGCGCGCAGCCGATTTCCGGCACTTCCAGGTTGTCGCCACCCGCGCGCGGGCGGGACTTCTCCCTAGCTTGCGCAAAATGAGTCACTGGGCTTGGGGCTCGCCCGCCAGGATACCGCGCAACATACTCAGATCCTCCCATGCCTTGCGCTTCTCGAGCGGTGAACGCAGCAGGTAAGCGGGATGATAGGTCACCACGAGCGGCGTGCGTGCCCCGCCGTATTCATGGACGCTGCCCCGCAAGCGCCCGATGGCCACCCCCGTGTCGAGCAGATTCTGCGCGGCGATGCGCCCCACGGCAAGTATGGCGCGCGGCCGAACCAGCTCGAGCTGGCGCAGCCAGTGGGCCTCGCAACAGCGGACCTCGTCGGGCCGGGGGTCACGGTTTCGCGGCGGCCGGCACTTGAGAATGTTGCCGATGTAGACCTGTTCCCTGGCGAGCCCTATCGCGGCGAGCATGGCGTTCAATAGCCGGCCCGCCCGCCCCACGAAGGGCTCACCGCGCCGGTCCTCCTCGGCGCCGGGCGCCTCTCCGATGACGAAGCACGATGCGCTGCGATCACCGGTCCCGAACACGGTCTGCGTTCGGGATTCGGCGAGAGCACACGCCCGGCACGACGCCACGCGGGCCTCGAGCGCCGGCCAGTCGAGTTGCGCGACGGGCACCGACCCCTGGAGCCCGTCACCGGGCGTGGGCGGGTCGGCGCCGGGCGCCGCGTGCGTGTCACGCGGTGTGCGTGCCGGTGCGGCATCGCGAGGCTCCCACACGGGTATCCCCATTGCCTGCAGATAGCGGTGCTGGCGCGAACTGTATGCCATGCGATTCCCCGCCCCGTTCAGACCTGCGGATGCGTCCTCGGCTCGGCGCTCAGCATCCGGTTCAATGCATTCACGTAGGCTTTGGCCGAGGCAATCACGATATCGGTATCAGCCGCCTGGCCGTTGACGATTCGCCCATCCTTCGCAACCCGCACCGTCACTTCTCCCTGCGCGTCGGTACCACCGGTGATGGCATTGACGGAGTAAAGTTGCAGCTCGCACTCGCACCTGACGATCGAGTCGATGGCCTTGAAGGCCGCGTCGACCGGCCCATCGCCCTGCGCCGTGCCCCGCGACTCCGTGCCGTCATCGCTCACCGTGACCCGCGCGCGTGGCGTCTCACCCGTCTCCGAGCAGACATGCAAGGATACCAGGCGAAAACGTTCCTCCACATCCAGCGCGACAGCCTCGCCGACCAGCGCATGCAGATCATCGTCGTATATTTCGTGCTTCTTGTCAGCAAGCGTCTTGAAGCGCCGAAATGCCGCATTGAGATCCTCCTCGGAGTCGAAAACCACGCCCAGCGTCTCGAGCCGCGCGCGGAACGCGTTGCGCCCCGAGTGCTTGCCCAGCACCATGCGGTTGGCCGCCCACCCCACATCCTCCGCGCGCATGATCTCGTAGGTCTCACGGCTCTTGATCACACCGTCCTGGTGAATGCCGGCCTCATGTGCGAAAGCGTTGGCCCCAACGATTGCCTTGTTGGGCTGCACGGGGAATCCGGTGATCGACGACACCAGCCGCGACGCCGGTACGATCTGCGTGGTGTCGATACGGGTGTCGCAACTGAACTCGTCCTGACGCGTTCGCACCGCCATCACGACCTCCTCCAGCGATGCGTTGCCGGCACGCTCGCCGAGCCCGTTGATCGTGCATTCCACCTGGCGCGCACCGTGCATGACCGCGGCCAGTGAGTTGGCAACGGCGAGCCCCAGATCATTGTGGCAGTGCATGGAAAACACCGCCTTGTCGGCATTCGGCACGCGCTCGATGAGTTGGCCGATCAAGGATCCGAATCGATGCGGCAAGGTATAACCCACGGTGTCGGGTATGTTCACCGTGCCGGCACCGGCCGTTATCACCGCCTCGATTACGCGACACAGGAAGTCAGGCTCCGAGCGCCCCGCGTCCTCCGGCGAGAACTCCACGTCATCGCAGTAGCTGCGAGCGCGCTTCACCGCCCGCACGGCCTCGGCCAGCACCTGCTCGGGACTCATCCGCAGCTTCTTCTCCATGTGAATGGGCGAGGTGGCAATGAACGTGTGGATGCGCGCCGCATTGGCCCCCTTCAACGCCTCTGCCGCCCGGTCGATGTCCGCGTCCAGGGTTCGCGCCAGGGCGCACACGGTGCTGTCCTTGACCACGTTCGCGACTGCTTTGACTGCCTCGAAGTCCCCGTTGCTCGCGATCGGGAATCCGGCCTCGATGACATCGACACGCATGCGCTCCAGCACGGCGGCAATGCGCAGTTTCTCGTCGCGGGTCATGGAGGCCCCTGGACTCTGCTCGCCGTCGCGCAGCGTCGTGTCGAAAATTACCAATGCGTCACTCATCGTTTCGCTCCTGCTGTGTCTGAATGGCTACGGCTCGCCCAAGCGCGGTGTGTCGCTCCCGGGTTTCGGGCCGGCGCCGTAACCTCGCCGCCACACGCCGGTAGCGCGAGGGTTTCCGCACCTTGGTCGAGGTGCCGGTTGCTGGGTCGTGGTCCCTGAGGACGTTGTACGGTGGGATATGCGCTGCCTAGGGCAGCAGTCGAAGCGGCAGCAGGCGTGCGAGCGGTGCGGGCGCACGGGCACCAGCGCACGCGCTCGCTCGGCGGCGTGATACTGGAATACCCGATTGCTCGATCATTGTTTGTGCACGGTCACTGTTGGACGGCTGAGACTATAGCCTGCTTTGACGGTGATTCCAACCCGGGTTCCGACGCTCACTCGCGCTTGGCAAGCTCGTCCCCAGGCGAGGCGTGCTTACGCCTGGCACGCCGGCGGCGAATCTGCAGGAGCGTCAGCACGGGACCGGATCCGGCATACAGGAAAGTGATCGAAAACAGCACCAGCGGCGGATCGGTGGAGACCAGCACGAAGACCAGCACAATCAGCAGCAACGCGATGAACGGCACACGCCCGCGCAGATCGAGCTCCTTGAAGCTGTGATAGCGAATGTTGCTGACCATCAGCGCGCCGGTTGCCACGGTAAGCGCGAGCGCACCGCCCGCCAGATCCTTGCCGCTGAAGCCATAATCGGTGGCCAACCAGAACATGCCCGCCATGACACCGGCCGCCATGGGGCACGGCAGACCCTGAAAGAATCGCTTGTCCGCGGTGCCGAGCTGCGTATTGAAGCGGGCAAGGCGCAGCGCGGTCGCCGCGGCGTAGAAGAATGCGACCAGCCAGCCGAGCTTGCCCAGATCCTGCAGCGCCCACAGGAACGCGACCAGGGCCGGTGCGAGCCCGAAAGAAATGACGTCGGACAGACTGTCGTACTCGCCACCGAATGCACTCTGGGTGTTCGTCATGCGTGCGATTCGCCCATCCGCACCGTCGAGCACCATGGCGATGAAAATCGCCACACCGGCCTGCGCGAAGCGCCCGCTCATACCCGCCACGATGGCGTAGAAGCCGGCGAACAGGGCGGCGGTCGTGAACAGGTTCGGCAGCAGGTAAATACCGCGTCGCTGCTTCCTGGCGGGTTGCGAAGTTTCCATTGCGTCGAACGGCACCGTGAGTGTACGCGACTAAGTGAATATCATAGCGCCCGCGGCCGGCCGGTCAAACCGTGGGCTGTGCCACCTTGCCTGAATGGCCCGCTGCCGGCGCCTCCCTGACGAGCTTTGCGATAACGTCGGTTGCGCCAAGCACTGCACCCCCGTCGGCGATACACGCTCTGGCGCTGGCGGGTACGTAGACATCCACGCGCCGCGCAAAGTAGACGAATCCGTTCCTCTGCCCCTGGCCGATGCGCTCCCCGGGGGCAACATCACAACGAAACAGCGCCCGGCGCCGCGTCCTCACGCACATCGCGACATCGTCACCCTCGTCGGTTTGAATCCATATGGCATAGGAACCGCCGCACGCCCCTGGCGCATCGGCCCAGAAATCCATCACCTTGCCTTCCGTCGGGCTGCGCAATGCTCCGATGCCGAATCGCCGCGGGACGATGCTCATGACCAGTGCTTCGCGGTTCAGCCACGGATCGAGGCCCGGTGCTACGCTGCGCACGTGCCCGTCTACGGGACTGACGATGCCGAGAGGGGACGGCGGCACGACGCGCAGGGGTTCGAAGTAGATCCACAACGTAGCCGCCAGAAGCGCCACCAACGGCGCGCTCGCGATCGCCCCCGCCGCATGCCACAGCACCGCGGCACCGACAGCCAGGCCGAGCACCGGTAGACGTCCCTCGGGCGCGATCACCGCCCTGACCTGACCGACTAGTTCTTGCTCTTGTCGACCAGCTTATTGGCCTTGATCCAGGGCATCATCTCGCGAAGACCCGCCCCGACCCGTTCGATTGGGTGCTCGCGTGCGGCACGGCGCATGGCCTTCATGCGTGCAGTGCCGGATAGATTCTCCACGATGAAATCGCGTGCGAAGGTGCCATCCTGGATCTCGCCGAGGATACGTTTCATCTCGGCCCGCGTGGCATCGTCGATAATGCGCGGTCCGCGGGTCAGATCGCCGTACTCGGCGGTATTCGACACCGAATAGCGCATGTTCGCGATGCCGCCCTCGTATATGAGGTCGACGATGAGCTTGGTCTCGTGCAAGCACTCGAAGTACGCCATTTCCGGGGCATAACCCGCCTCGACCAGGGTTTCGAACGCGGCCTGGATGAGCGCCGTCAAGCCACCGCACAATACCACCTGCTCGCCAAACAAATCGGTCTCGGTCTCCTCGCGAAACGAGGTCTCGATGATCCCGGCGCGCCCGGCTCCGATGGCCGAAGCGTATGACAGGGCCAGATCGGTGGCACTGCCGGTGGAATCGCGGTGAATGGCGATCAGACTCGGGGTACCCGCACCCTGCAGGTAGGTGGAACGCACCAGGTGGCCGGGAGCCTTCGGCGCAATCATGATGACGTCCAGGTCCTCACGTGGCTCGATCTGGCCGAAATGGATGTTGAACCCGTGCGCGAACCCGAGCGCTGCGCTCGCCTTGATGTTGGGCGCAATGCTGTCACGATAGATCCTCGCCTGGTGCTCGTCGGGCGCGAGAACCATCACGACATCGGCACCAGCGACCGCTTCTTCCACGCAGCGCACCTCGAGGCCCGCGTTGTGTGCCTTCTCCGCGGAGGCTGAGCCGGCGCGCAGGCCCACCACGACGTTCACGCCCGATTCGCTCAGGTTGTTGGCATGCGCATGTCCTTGCGAACCGTATCCTATGACCGCGACGGCCCTCCCCTGGATCACCGACAGGTCCGCGTCTTTGTCGTAATAGACTTTCATCTTGTTGACACCCTCGTGGTGGTACCCGCCGATCGCGAGCCCTGACTGCACTCAGACGTTGAGTGACTTCTCGCCGCGCCCGATCCCGAGGGGACCGGAACGCACGATCTCGAGGATCGACTTGCCGTCAAGCGCATTGATGAATGCATCGAGCTTCGCCGCCCCACCGGTCAGCTCGATGATGTATGTGCCCTCCGTCACATCCAGGATCCGCCCACGAAAAATGTCGGAGAGGCGTTTGATCTCCTCGCGCCATGGGCCCGTGGCATGCAGCTTGGCCATCATGATCTCGCGCTTGATGTGCGCTGCCTCGGTAATGTCCTGCAGCTTCACGACGTCCACCAGCTTGTTGAGCTGCTTGGTGATCTGCTCGATGATCTCCGGGTCGTCGTCGGCCGTGACCAGCGTCATTCTCGAGATGGTGGGATCCTCGGTGGGCGCCACGCTCAGCGCCTCGATGTTGTAGCCGCGCGCGGAGAACAGCCCTGCTACGCGGCACAGAGCCCCGGGCTCGTTTTCCATCAGCACGGAGATGATGTGCTGCATCAGGCGAGCTCTCGATCGCACAGGGCCGAGAGACGCATCTCGTGATGGCCCTTGCCCTGGATCATCATCGGATAGACATTCTCGGCCGGGTCGGTGATGAAGTCCATGAACACCAGCCTGTCCTTCATGGCAATCGCCTCTTTGAGCGCGCCCTCGACGTCGCCGGGTTTGTCGATCAGCATGCCGACGTGCCCGAAGCTCTCGGCCAGCTTCACGAAATCGGGCAGTGCGTCCATGTAGGAATGGGAATAGCGGTGCTCGTACATGAACTCCTGCCACTGGCGCACCATGCCGAGATAACGGTTGTTGAGGTTCACCACCTTGATCGGCAGACCGTACTGCTTGGCCGTGGATAACTCCTGAATGCACATCACGATGCTGCCTTCGCCGGTCACGCAGGCAACCGTCTCGTCGGGGTGGGCAAACTGCACGCCCATGGCCGCCGGCAGGCCGAATCCCATGGTGCCGAGCCCCCCGGAGTTGATCCAGCGCCTCGGCTTACTGAACGGATAGAACTGCGCGGCCCACATCTGGTGCTGCCCCACGTCGGAGGTGATGAAGGCATCGCCGTTCGTTACCTCATGGAGTTTCTGCAGCACATACTGGGGTTTGATCAGCGTATCGGACCACTCGTAGCGCAAACAGTCGATGGCCTTCCATGCCCTGATGCGTTCCCACCAGGCAGCGAGGGCCTGCGCGTCCGGCTTGCGCTCGGTGTTGTGCAACACCCTGTTCAAGTCGCTCAGCACGCTCTTCACCGAGCCAACGATCGGGACGTGCACCTTGACCGTCTTGGCGATTGATGAAGGGTCTATGTCGATGTGCACGATCTTCGCGTTAGGGCAGAACTTCTTGACGTCGCCCACCACGCGGTCGTCGAAACGCGCCCCTATGCCGATCAGCACATCGCAGTGATGCATCGCCATGTTGGCTTCGTAGGTGCCGTGCATGCCCAGCATGCCGACGAACTGATCGTCGGAGGCCGGAAAAGAACCGAGCCCCATCAACGTATTGGTCACTGGATAGCCGAGAGCGCGCGCGAACTCGATGAGCTCAGGCGAGGCATCATCGAGCACGACGCCACCACCGGCATAGATCATGGGTTGCCTGGCCGACACAATGAGCTTGACCGCCCGCTTGATCTGACCCGCGTGGCCCTTGTAGACGGGGTTGTACGAACGCAGCCTGATTTCGGCCGGGTACTTGTAGGGGACCTTGATGTCGGGTTGCGTCACGTCCTTGGGAATGTCGACCACCACCGGCCCGGGCCTGCCCGATGTCGCGATGTAGAAGGCCTTCTTGAGCGTGACAGCCAGATCGCGCGCATCCGTAACTAGAAAGTTGTGCTTCACACAGGGCCGCGTGATACCGACGCAGTCGACCTCCTGGAAGGCATCCATGCCGATCGCGCTGGTCGGCACCTGCCCGGTCAACACGACCATGGGAATGGAATCCATGTACGCGGTCGCGATACCGGTCACCGCGTTCGTGGCGCCGGGGCCGGATGTCACCAGGCACACGCCGGGCCTGCCGGTTGCGCGCGCGTAACCGTCCGCCATGTGCGCGGCGCCCTGCTCATGGCGCACCAGGACATGCTTGATATCGCCCTGCTCGTACAGTGCATCGTAGATATGCAGCACGGCCCCGCCCGGGTAGCCGAAGATGATATCCACGCCTTCGTCCTTGAGGAATTGAACGAGGATCTGTGCTCCAGAAAGTTCCACCGGCGAAAATCTCCAGAAAAAAACGCCCGCTCGAGCGGGCTTCTCGTTGCTGATCCCAAACATGGAAAACTACTGTCATTTTGACTAGAGGTCAAGGAGATGCCGCGCCGAACGCGACCATCTCGGCCTATGGCAAAACGCCCGCTGACAACCGATACTGTCGCGCGGTCCCCATCGTTTGTACCTGATCGCGTGTCGATGGCGGGATGCCGGCCCTCAGACGGCCCTGCGGACTGGACTAGATTCTGACGATCTCGAGACGCCGGGAGCTTGGATCTCATGCGTGCCTCACAGCTACTGCTCGCCACCTTGAAGGAAACGCCTGCCGACGCGGAAGTCGTCAGCCACCAGCTCATGCTGCGGGCCGGAATGATTCGCATGCTGGCTGCCGGCTTGTATACGTGGCTGCCGATCGGCATGCGCGTCCTGCGCAAGGTGGAAAACATCGTCCGCGAGGAAATGGACCGTGCCGGGGCGCAGGAAGTGCTGATGCCCGCGGTGCAGCCCGCCGAGATCTGGCGCGAATCGGGCCGCTGGGACGAGTACGGCCCGGAGTTGCTGCGCTTCACCGACCGCCATGCGCGGGAATTCTGCCTCGGACCCACGCATGAGGAGGTGATCACGGACATCGCGCGGCGCGAGATACGCAGCTACAAGCAACTGCCGGCGAACTTCTACCAGATCCAGACCAAGTTCCGAGACGAGATCAGGCCGCGTTTCGGCGTCATGCGCTCGCGCGAGTTCATCATGAAAGACGCCTACTCGTTCGGCATCGACAAGGCATCCCTCAAGCAGGCCTACGACCTGATGTACGATGCCTATACCCGCATCTTCACGCGAACGGGGCTCGACTTCCGTGTCGTCGTCGCCGACTCCGGCAGCATCGGCGGAAGCGTCTCAAACGAGTTTCACGTGCTCGCGGCCTCGGGGGAGGATGCCATAGCGTTCAGCACCGAGGGCAACTTTGCGGCCAATGTCGAGCTGGTGCCGGCGCCGGGACCTGCCGCCGGGCGGGCCCCACCGAGAGAGGAGTTGCGGGCCGTCTCCACGCCCGGGCAGACCACCATCGGCGCCGTCGCCGAGTTTCTGGACATGCCCGCCTCGCGCCTGGTCAAAACCTTGCTCGTCAAGGCCGAGGGCGGGGGTGTGATAGCCCTGCTGCTGCGCGGCGACCACGAGCTGAACCTGCTCAAGGCTGGTGCTGTCGCCGGCGTCGCGGATCCGGTCGTGTTTGCAAGCGCCGAGGACGTGCGGCAAACGACGGGTGCGGAGCCGGGCTCCATCGGTCCGGTGGACCTCGAGATCCCGGTCATCGCTGACAACGCGCTCAGCGCCATGGCGGACTTCGTGTGCGGAGCCAACCTGCCCGACCAGCATTACGTGGGGGTAAACTGGGAACGTGATCTGCCGGTGGCAAACTTCGCCGACCTGAGAAACGTCGTGGAAGGTGATCCCGACCCTGCAGGCAACGGCGTGCTGCGCATCGCCAGGGGAATCGAGGTGGGTCACATCTTCCAGCTAGGCACCAAGTACAGCGAGTCGATGCATGCGATGTGCCTGGATGAGCGCGGCAAGGCCGTGCCAATGTCGATGGGTTGCTACGGCATCGGTGTGACACGTGTCGTGGCTGCGGCCATCGAGCAGAACCACGACGACAGGGGCATTATCTGGCCGCTCGCCATTGCACCGTTTCACGTCGCCTTGCTGCCCATGAACATGCACAAGTCGGTGCGCCTGCGAGAGGCGGTAGCGGCGCTCGAAGGCGCGCTCGCGGACAACGGCGTGCAGGTGCTGGTCGACGACCGGCAGGTACGCCCGGGCGTCATGTTTGCGGATGCGGAGCTCATCGGCATCCCGTACCGTGTGGTGATGAGCGACCGCGGGCTCGACGAAGGCAGCGTCGAGTTCAAGAGTCGCGAAGGCGGCGAATCGCGGAACATCGACCTCGGCGAGGCCGGTGACTTTCTATCGCAGCGAGTGAAAAACGCGATGCGTGCGCCTTGACGACTCCGGACATCAAGCACGGCGGTGACCCACGGGGCCGGCCCTTGCCGAGCGCGCACGTTGTAGACTACAAAGCGTCAAACGCGAAAACTTGCGGAGATCGACGGTCGTTCAATGGCATTGAAGCTGACAGTTCCCTCGGTCTCCAGCACGCCTGATGCCGAGGTAGAGACCCGCGCCGTCTACGTGGAAGAGTGGATAGAGGCACTGCCCTACGCGAATCCGGCGGTCATGGTCCGCCAGTTGCTGGAGTCGGTATCGAAACTCAATCGATGCCCCTTGAAGCCCGCCATTCGTCTCGCACTGATGGAACTCTACGCGCACCCCTACCAGTATCTGATGGAGCGCCAGGAGCAGAGCGACGTCGCGCCAAGCGTGGCAGCCTTCGAGAAGCACCGCGCCGACAGTGACGCTGCGCGGTTGGTGGCGATGGAGATGGGCTATGGCTACAAGCTGGTGCTCGCTGCCACGGTGGGCAGGAAGGGCTTGTTCGGCAAGAGCAAGGAACTCGCGACGGCGCTGCAGCGCGCGGTGCTGTTTCTCTCGTTCTCCCTCATGCACTGCTACGACGAATACCTGCCGGCGCCGTCGAACCTGTGGCGTGAACTGTGCGAGCTCTACCTGTATGCGAGCCGATCCAGGCTGGGCGAGCAGCCGGTCAGCGCCGGGAAGCTGCGCGACGTGTTCCAGCACAGCGTGGCACACACCTACAAGCGCATGCTGCTGACGAGCCTCGTCGATCCCTATCACCTCACGCAGGGCAGCATCTGGAAAGTCTTCGACACGCTGGGGAACTACTGTGACCTGGCAAAGCTGGCGCCATCCCAGACGCTCGACAAGGAGTCCGGTGTCTTCGTGGTCGAGCCGGGGCGCGATCAGCGCCCGATCACCTACGCGGATACCAAGGGCACCGGGTTGAGCGACGAGGCCCTGGTGCTCGATGCGAATCCACTGATCGGGCGCTTGCAAGAAGTGATCAAGAAGTCCCGTGCTCATGACCTGGACAAGCGAGTGCTTGGGCGAATCACGCGCGCGCTCGGCCTGCCGCCGAAGCGCCACACGCCGCGTGAACGCGTGGGCGGCAAGCTGGAGCTGGTCTCGGGATTGAGCGCGATCCATCACTTTCTCGGGGGCGCCGATGGGGCGCCGCGCGTCGCGCCCCCGGCGGTGAGTCGAGGCGAGGACGATAGCATAGAGATTGGCGACACCGCGGGCGAGGCCTTGTCGCTATCCGGGCCGGCTTACAAGACCGAGGCCTGGGAGCTGGCGGACAAGGGCCCCGGCGGCATCGGCGTGCTGCACGGCGCGCGCCCCGCCATTCCCATCGGTGTCGGCCAGTTGCTCGGCATCCGTTTCGGTTCCGGTAGACGCAGCCACTGGAGCGTCGGGGTCGTGCGCTGGCTGCATATCGCCCACAAGGACCATTACCACGCCGGGGTACAGGTGCTCGCCAAGGCCGCACAAGCGGTCTGGATCCGCACCGGGGACAGCGGCGATGAGGCTGGCGAAGGCGTGGCCGCGCTGGTCCTGCCCAAGCTCGATAGCGCCAAGGGATCGAGCGTGGTGGCCCCTGGAGGAACCTTCACAACAGGCGCCATGCTCAGCGTGCAGACACCGCATGAGCGTGTGACGATCCGCGCGGGCTCACTCACCGAGTCCACCGAATCCTATGATCGTTTCGGCTTCGAGCTGGTTCCCGGCTGACAGGCTGCCGGACAGTCGCTGACACCGTGGCAGAGATACTGGTTCTCTACTACAGCCGCCATGGCAGCGTGGCCGGCATGAGCCGGCATGTTGCCAGAGGCGTTGAGCGGGTAACCGGCATGCACGCCCGCATCCGCACCGTGCCGGCCGTATCCAGCCTTTGTGAAGCCGTGGCGAGCGCCATACCCTCATCGGGCCCGCCCTATGCGCAAGCGGCCGACCTCGAGGCCTGCGCAGGCCTCGCGCTCGGCAGCCCGACGCGTTTCGGCAACATGGCCGCGCCGCTCAAGCATTTTCTGGACCAGACCGGCGCGCAATGGCTGTGCGGGGCGCTCAGCGGAAAACCGGCCGGCGTCTTCAGCTCCACATCGAGCCTGCACGGCGGCCAGGAAAGCACCCTGCTCACGATGATGCTGCCCCTGCTGCACCACGGCATGCTGCTCATGGGGCTCCCCTATGCCGAGCCCGACCTCATGACGACGGCAAGCGGCGGCACGCCCTACGGTGCCACCCATGTGGCGGGCGTCGACAACGACCCGGCGTTGACGCAAGCCGAGCAGCGCCTGTGCGCGGCGCTCGGCAGGCGCATAGCCGAGACCGCGAGGGCGTTGGGCGAGTCGGCCGATTGAGCGCCGCGCGAAGGGGACCGCCACGGCCCGTCGAGGCCACCTCAGGTGATGCCCAGCATGCGTTTCACGAACGGGATGGTGACCAGACGCTTCTCGGCCAGCGTCGTGCGGTCAAGGCGATCGAGCAGCGCCATCAGCGCGTGCATGTCGCGCGGCTGGCGGTGCATGAGGAAATCCGCTACCGCATCCGGGATCTGGAAACCACGGCTCACGGCGCGGCGCTGCAGCGCCTGCTTGCGCCCGGCATCATCGAGCTCGCGAAGCTGGTAGGCAACACCGGAGGAAAGCCTCGAGGCGAGGTCGCGCAGCACAAAGGATATTTCCGAAACCTTGCTGGCCGCGCTGACCAGCATCCGCGTCCCGGCTGCGTCCGCACGGTTGTAGAGGTCGAACAGGGCACGCTCCCAGTCCTCGCGCCCGGCGATCACCTGCACGTCGTCGATGCAGATCACCGATATCCGCTCCAGTCCGTCGAGGAGGCGCAGTGAAAGCTCATGGCGAAGCGAGAGCGGAAGGTACGTGACGGTTTGCGGCCCGTCGCTCAGATGCTGGCAGACCGCTTCGAGCAAATGCGTCTTGCCACTGCCGGGGCGACCCCACAGCAGCACGAGCCGCGTGCCGCGCCCGGCCAACATCTCGGTGAGCGCGTGGACTGCCTCGCGGTTGCGACCCGGCACGAAGTTGTCGAAGCCCGCCCCTTGGGGCAGGTTGAGCCGTAGCGGGATCTGTGAGAGCTTTTCGGGTGTCAAGGCAACAGGCGGTATTGCATCGCATCGCCACCGGCCACCGGGTCCAGGGTGCGGCCGAGCGCAATGATCTGTTCAAGCGCCGGCTGCCCGCCTTGCGCCTCCAGGTGGAACGACACCCGATCGCCGGCAGCCCCCGTCACGTCGACGCGCGAGACACCGTCGAGCGATTGCAGGTAGGCCAGCACACGCGCGTAGTCGGCCAGTGTACGAACCTGCGCGATGTGCAGGCCGACTGCCGCCTCGGCCGTGTTTCCGGGCCTGCGCGCGAAGCGCTGTGCCAGGCGGTCCGTCGCGTCGTTTATGCCTGCGTCGAGCACTGCATCGAGTGAGGGATCACGGGTTGTCCAGTCGTCCGCGAAGCCCTCCCCGGCATACAGCCGCCATTTCGCTTCCCACAGATCCGCGCCTTGCGGATAGGCGTTGACGGTGAGAATCGTGTCGGGCTGGTAACGCGCCGATGCGGCGAGAATCTTTTCCCTGAAGGCCATCCACACGTCGCCCGCGCCGAGACGGGCCCGGTCTTCGAGGTCGAGCAGCGGGATTACCAGCGGCAGACCGCGCAGCGCCGCAGCATCACGGATCACCTGCGTCACGGTGGCGCTATCGTCCACCCCGACCAGATCACGCTCGCCCTGCGACTCCAGGGCGAGCCACACGAGCACCGAGGGCCGGATGCGTCCCCAAGCGGGCAGCCCCGCCCTGAGCACCAGGCGGCCGATAGCCGACTCGTCGAAGTGTGCCCATAACCTGAGTTCCCCGGTGGGCAACTCGGTCTCTCCCAGAGTCTCGATGGCGAGCGTGCGATAGCGGTACTGCTCGACGTAGCGCCCGGGACTGCTCATCGCCTGCACGATCCCCGGGTACGATTTCGGGTCCCGCCGCCCGCTCACCTTGACCAGCACGTCGCGCAGTGCCGCACCGAGCGCGAGGTCGCGCTGTTTGGCGTCCTTGCTGGGCACGGACACCTCCGCCTCGTACAATCCCTCCACGCGAGCGGCATGCGCAACTCGCACGAGCCCCAGACCCGACCAACAGGCAGCGATGACGACAATTGAGCGGCAAACGCGCATGCAGCGACGCTATGCGCAGCACCCGTGCAAGTCAAGGATCGGGCGCTAGTGTATTGTCTCACCACGCTTTATGATCTCGAGCCGTGAGCAGATCGTGCCCGCCCCCGCTGAGCTATCGCGACGCCGGTGTCGATATCGACCGGGCCGATGAACTCATCGGCCGCATCAAATCGCTGGCGGCCGGCACCCCGCGCACCGGCGTGCTCGGCGGCATAGGCGGATTCGGTGGGTTGTTCGAGCTGCCGCTCGAGCGATACCGCCATCCCGTGCTGGTCTCCGGCACCGACGGGGTGGGCACCAAGCTGCGCCTCGCCATCGACCTGGGGATCCACGACACCGTGGGCATCGATCTCGTCGCGATGTGCGTGAACGATATTCTGGTGCTCGGCGCGGAGCCGCTGTTCTTTCTCGATTACTTTGCCACCGCCCGGCTCGACGTCGCCGTCGCCGAAGCGGTCGTTCGCGGCATATCGCGCGGCTGCGAGATTGCCGGCATGGCCTTGCTCGGCGGCGAAACAGCGGAGCTGCCGGGCATGTACGCACCCGGCGACTACGATCTCGCGGGCTTCTGCGTGGGGGTGGTCGAGAAGGCGCGGATTATCGACAGCGCGTCCGTGCGCGCCGGCGATGTCCTGCTCGGCATCGCATCGAGCGGGCCCCACTCCAACGGCTACTCGCTGATTCGCAAGGTGCTGGAACGGTCTGCGGCGGGGCTGGAAATGCTGCTCGGCGATGCCACGCTGGGCGAGATCCTGATGGCCCCCACGCGGATCTACGCGGCGGCCACAAAAGCGCTGCTGTCGAGCGTATCCGTGCACGCCATGGCACACATCACCGGGGGCGGACTGCTGGAGAACATCCCGCGCGTGTTGCCCAACGGCCTGCACGCACGCATGGACCTGCGCTGCTGGCAGCGCCCGCCGGTCTTCCGGTGGTTGCAGGAAGGCGGCCAGATCGACGATCAGGAAATGCTGCGCACCTTCAATTGCGGCCTCGGCATGGTCGTGTGCGTGGCGGCCGCGGAGGCAGAGGCTGCCTGCCGCGCGCTGCTGGACAGTGGCGAGAAGGTCACGCAGGTCGGGCACATCGTCGCCGACGATGTCGTCCCGCCGCGGGTGATCGTGGATGGACTGGCGGTGGCCGATGGCTGAGCCGCTTTCCGTCGTTGCGCTGATTTCCGGGCGTGGCACGAATCTCCAGGCGATCATCGATGCAGCACGCGACGACTTCCCGGCCCGGCTCGTCGCGGTCATCAGCAACCGCCCCGGCGTGGCGGGCCTGGAGCGTGCGGCGCGCGCCGGCATCCCGGCGCACACGGTCGATCACAAGGACTACGGCTCGCGCGAGTCCTTCGAGGCGGCGTTGCGCGCACGGTTAGCCCCCTACGCACCGGACCTCGTCGTGCTGGCGGGCTTCATGCGTATACTTACGCCCGAGTTCATCGCCGGCTTTGCCGACCGGCTGCTGAACATCCACCCCTCGCTGCTGCCGCGCTTCCCGGGACTCGATACGCACCAGCGGGCGCTCGATGCCGGTGTGCGCGAGCACGGCGCCAGCGTGCATTTCGTGACGCCGGAGCTCGATGCGGGCCCCGTCATCATTCAGGCGCGGGTGCCGGTCGAGCCCGGCGACGACGCCGAGACGCTCGCCGCCAGAGTCCTCGAGCAGGAGCACCGCATCTATGTGCAGGCAATCCGCTGGTTCGCCGAGGACAGGCTGCGCGTGGCCGGCAGGCAGGTGCTGCTCGATGGGCAGCCCGTCGACCTCGTTGCAGGCTAAAGAAAGGCGCCTCGGAGAAAGTGGCGCGCGCCCCGACGACGCTTTTCCACCAGTCCACACGCCGTAGGCTTACATATCATGGGCTTGCGGCTCGTGGACCCCGTGGGAGACCCCCGACACCCGTCAACGATGCCGAATTCCTCGAAGACCTGGCTTTGAGGGAAGACAACGCATCGAATATCACTCGATAGCAGTTGACCCGGCGCGGCGCCGGCCCGGGGACTTTGCTCCAGAGCCTAACGCGCGCGCCTGGCCGCCTGCTGCGCCGCGCTCAGGATGCCGCGCAGGATGTTGAGCTCGGCGTTGTCGGGCTCGAGCCGGTTGAACATCTTGCGCAGGCGGCGCATCAGCAGGCGCGGCGCGCGTTCATCGTAGTAGCCGATTTCGCTTAGCGCCTGCGCGAGGTGCGTGTACAGACCGTCCATCTGCTCGGTGGTCACGGGCACGTGTGCGGGCGTGCATACGGGCGCCTGCCCGCCGCCGGGGGCATCACCCGCAGGTAACGCAAGCGCCACCTCATAGCCGAGGATCTGCACGGCAGCCGCCAGATTGAGAGAGCCGAATGCAGGATTGGCGGGAATGCGCACCACGGCGTGGCATTGGTCCAGATCGGCATTTGCGAGCCCCGAGCTCTCGCGTCCGAAGACCAGAGCAACCTCGGCGTGCGCCACACGCGCACGGACCTGGGCCGCGCACTGCCGCGCGTCGATCTCCGGCCAGCCGATGTGGCGCGCGCGCGCGCTGGCGCCCGCCACCCAGGTGCAGCCGGCCAGCGCTGCGCCGAGCGAGCGACAACGTGTGGCTGCATGCAGAATATCGTCGGCGCCGGCCGCCCTGGCAGTCGCCTCGGCCGAGGGCAAACACTTGGGATTGACCAGGAACAAGCGCTCGAGGCCCATGGTCTTCATGGCGCGCGCCACCGCGCCGATGTTACCCGGGTGCGAGGGCTCGATCAGGACGATTCGCAGCCCCGCGCTGACAGCAGCATCGCTTGTCATTGTTGCACGCCGGCGGACTCAGCAGTGTACTGTTTCACGAGTACACTAGAATATACGGTCATTCCTTGCCTTCTATTGGAGATCATCGGGTGCATGCGCTCGTCAACATTGCCATTCGTGCCGCGCGTGCGGCGGGCAACATCATCGTACGCCATGCCGAGCATGTCGATGGCCTGCAGATCAACATCAAGGGCATGAACGACTTCGTGACCGCTGTCGACGAGCAGGCCGAGCAGGCCATCATCGACGTCATCCGCAAAGTCTACCCGGAGCACGGCATCCTCGCCGAGGAGTCCGGGCAAAGTGGCGGCGACGAAACCGTATGGATCATAGATCCACTGGACGGCACGACGAATTTCCTGCACGGCTTTCCGCAGTTCGCCGTGTCCATCGCGATCAAGCACAAGGGCCGCCTGGAGCACGCGGTGGTGTTCGACCCCCTGCGCCAGGAAATGTTCAGCGCCTCGCGCGGCGCGGGCGCGCAGCTCAACGAGCGCAAGGTCCGGGTGAGCGCCCGCAACGACCTGTCCGGTGCATTGCTCGGCACGGGTTTCCCGTTTCGTGCCATGCATGACCTCGACGCTTACCTCGACACCTTCCGGGCACTCGTCACCGTAACCGCAGGTGTGCGCCGCGCGGGTGCCGCCGCACTGGACCTCGCATACGTCGCGGCCGGCCGGCTCGACGGGTTCTGGGAGTTCGGACTCAAACCGTGGGACCTCGCCGCCGGCGCCGTGCTGATTCAGGAGGCGGGCGGGCTGGTCACCTCGCCGAGCGGTGCGGATACGTGGTTTGATTCGGGCAACATCGCCGCCGCCAATCCGAAGGTGCTCAAGGCCATGCTCAAATGCATCAGGCCACACCTGCGGGGTTCGCTGGCCGGATAGTCGACCTGCCACATGGCTGCTCGCAACCCTGTAGCAAGACGCGCAATCCCTATAGGATATGCAGCCGTGGACTCATGAGCCGTTCGGGTCAAAGATCAGGAGACACACGCAGTTGTTCGAGAACGCGACGGTGGCCGTTGTGGTGCCCTGCTATAACGAGGAACTGTTGATCGGCACAGTCATCGAGACCATGCCCGGGCTCGTGGATCGTATTTTCGTGGTCGACGATCGCAGCACGGACGCCACGGCCGACAAGGCGCGCCGCTATGCCGCCGAGCAACCCGAGCGCATCACCGTTATCGAGCACGACGTCAACCAGGGCGTTGGCGGCGCCATTGCGACCGGCTACAAGGCGGCACTCGCCGAGCGCTTCGACATCACGGTGGTGATGGCGGGCGACGCGCAGATGGACCCCGATGACCTGCCCCATGTCGTGGCGCCGGTCGCCCGCGGCGAGTGTGATTACGCCAAGGGCAACCGCCTGTTCAGGGGCGACGCCTGGCAGCTCATTCCGCGCGTGCGATATCTCGGCAACTCCATGATTTCGCTGCTCACCAAGATCGCTTCTGGCTACTGGCACGTGGCGGACTCGCAATCGGGATATACCGCCATCGGGCTCGTTGCTCTCGAGCGCATCGACTGGGACCACATGTTCAAGCGCTACGGCCAGCCCAACGATTTGCTGGTGCGCCTCAACATCTACAATTTCAAGGTGCGCGACGTGAACGTCAAGCCCGTCTACGGCATCGGGGAGGAATCGGGGGTCAAGCCCATTCGCATGATCCCGAAGCTCGCCTGGCTGCTGTTCCGGTTGTTCATGTATCGCCTGTTCCAGAAATATGTGATCCGCGACTTCCATCCGCTGCTGTTCTTCTACGCGCTCGGCATGGTGCTGTTCCCCACCGGATCGCTGCTCGGCGCATACCTGTTCTTCAGGCGCATCTTCGTGGGCCCTGTGGCCGAGACGAGCGCGCTGTTCGCGGTTTTTCTGGTCATCATGGGGTTGCAGTTCCTGCTCTTCGCCATGTGGTTCGACATGGAGTACAACAAGGACCTCAAGTGAGTCGGTGCGGTTGAGCTTACGGCGGTCAAGGACCCGGGATTGGACTCTGGCGAAGTACCAGGAGCTGTGCGAGGCGGTTCTTGGCTCTTGTTACCAGACGCAGCGCATTGACCACTATATCGAAGCACCGGTCGCCCGCGCGGCGCTATTGAGACATGATATCGATCGGATTCCCGGCAACGCCATCGCCATGGCCAAGCTGGAATGCGATCTGGGTATCCAAAGCACCTACTACGTACGTGCTACCCGCTCGGTTTACAGCCCGGAGCTGGTGAGCCAGCTCGATTACCTCGGTCACGAAGTGGGATATCACTACGAGGTGATGTCGAAAACACGTGGCGATGTCGATGCTGCTATTGCTCTATTCGAAGCCGAGATCGAGACACTGAGGGCAGTCGTCCCGGTGCGTACCGCTGCGTCTCACGGCGCTCCGCTGTCGCCTTGGAACAACCTGGATATCTGGCGACACCGCAAGCCGGGCGAATTTGGACTGCTGGGAGAAGCCTATCTGCAAATCGACTATGCCCAGATGGCCTACTACACCGATACGGGTCGGAGCTGGTCCGCCTCGCGCACAAATCTGCGCGACCGCGTGGACGCTCCAGCCAATAGCCCCGTTGCGAGCACCACCGACGAGCTCATCGGGGTAATCGACAAAGCGCTACCTCTCGCCGTGTGTCTACAAACCCATCCAGAGCGATGGAACCTCACCTTGGCCGGTCTGATGCGCTCACTCATGGTCGACTACGCGGCGAACACGGCCAAAGTAATGATTGCCTCGGTACGCTCATCGTCATGAGCGTGGCTTGCGACCTGGAACCGATCTTGATTGTCTCGACCGGACGAACCGGCACCAAGTTTCTGGCCAACTTTCTCTCACGGTTCGGCGAAGTCGAGGCGCACCACACCACGCCATGGTCCACGCTGATGAACGTTCTCGGCAACGCGAGAATAGCCGGGTGGTTGCCTCATTCGGTTTATCTTTGGACTTGGCGCACCTTCAAAGCTAACGAGTTTGGCGTTACCGACAAAGCCCACTTCGTCGATTCGAACAATCACCTTTATGCCTTTGCCCATTATGCCCATGAGTTCTACCCACGGGTAAAAGTCATTCATGTGATTCGAGATCCCAGAAGTTATGTGCGATCGCACATTAACTGGACCCATCAACGATTCAAGAGCTGGGTCGCCAGCCGCTTGATTCCGTTCTGGCAACCGAATCCTTTTCTGATTGGCGAAATGTCGATTTCTGAATGGTTGGGGCTGGAGAAGTTCGAAGAGTTTTGCTGGGTCTGGGATTTCAAGAATCGCTATCTGAGTCGTTTGGCCAACTTGGGGGGGGTCCCTTATCTGTGCTTGCGCTTTGAAGATTTGACCGGTAAGCACGCTCATCTGGCCCTCGAGCGGCTGTTGTCATTTGTTGGGCTTTCAGTGTCGGTCACGCCCTCGGAAACGCCCGCTGAACGTCTCAACCGCACCACCACCGATCATTTCCCGGACTGGCGTCAATGGCCAGACTCCCGATGCGTTCGGCTACATGAGCTTTGTGGCAGACAAATGGACAAATACGGGTACGGAACAGAACCCGAATGGAAGGCAAAGCTCAGAATCGCCAGGAATGGATAGCGTATCGTGACCAAACGGAACTTACCCTTGCTGATCAGTGTCTTGTTCACGCTGGCGGTGGTTGTCACTGTGGGCTCCGCGTTGGACTGGAAAAGCGCAGTCGGCACTCTCAAACACGTCGATCTGCTCTGGCTTGGCGCCGCCCTGGTGATTTTTTCTATCAACTACGCACTCAGAACCTTGCGCTTCTTGACGTTGCTGCACGCCCCCGAGCTCTCCGTTCGCAAACTCGCCGGAGTCACCACTGTTTACGGCATGTTCAATTATCTGCTACCCGCAAAGAGTGGAGAGCTCACCTATGTCGTATTGATTAATCGTTACCTTCCAATCGACATTCCCCATGCAGCGGCCACCCTCATTAGCGCTCGGTTTTTTGATTTTGGTGTGATCGCGCTGGTCTTACCGGTGGTGCTGGTCGCTTTCTACCGCGTTTTCCCTGGAACCATGATTCAGGCATCCATCCTTTACCTTGTGATTGTCAGCGGTGCGGTGGTGGGTTTGCTCGTGTACCTGCGACGCAGTCGGCCACGCTCGTCACAAAGTGGTTGGAGTAAGATGGTGCAAGGACTGAGGATCATCGATCAGCGCCGCCAGTATCCCGATTTGCTGGTGCTGACGGGGGGTATCTGGCTTTGTGTCTACACTAACTTTTATTGCATTGTGGCAAGTATCGGTTACGAGCCGAGCTTCATCCAGATGATAGTGGTATCCATCATTCTCGTTCCATTGACACTTCTACCCGTTCAAGGGGTGGCTAACATCGGGACCCACGAAGCGGCCTGGGTTGCCGCTTTCTCGCTGTTCGGCGAACCGCTGGAAACCTCTTTGCGAATTGCGGTGACTACGCATGTGGTCCTGTTTGTTTTTGTACTGATATTGGGCGGTGTCGGCTACGCATTGTTGCAAGGGGACTCGCAGTGAGCGAAGTCGGCAGAAATCGAGTGCCTGCCTTCGACTTCACAATTGGAACCGATGTCTGATGGTCTGGGAGGAGAGATCAATCATGTCCGATCCCGATCGTCCGGCGACCAACGCGGGGCCGTTCTTCGGTGGCATCGATGCCAAGCAAGCGAAGTACGCGACCCGCAATCCACTCAGCCGTCATCTCGTCGGCCGGTTTCTCAGGACGATCGATTCGCTCGTCGCTCGCGCCGATCCGGCTTCCGTCCTCGATGTCGGCTGCGGGGAGGGGATGGTCCTGGATCACCTCCAGCGCCGCCTCGAGGGTCGGGACTGCGCCGCCATCGACCTCAATCCGGTCAGGGTGGCCCACGCCGCCCGCAACCTTTACTGGTGCCGGGTGGGTGTGGGTAGCGCGTACGAGATTCCGTATGACGCCAACCGTTTCGAGCTCGTCATGTGTTGCGAGGTGCTCGAGCACCTCGAACGACCGCACGACGCGTTGGCCGAGCTTGCCCGCGTCTCGTCGAAGTTCGTGATCCTGAGTGTTCCTCGCGAACCAATCTGGCGCATGCTCAACCTCGCGCGCGGTGCGTACTGGTCGCAATGGGGGAACACTCCCGGGCATCTGAACCATTGGTCCGCAGGTGGCTTCGAGTCGTTCGCGGCATCAAAAGCCCGGGTCCTGGAGCGACGCAACTCACTTCCCTGGACGGCGGTGCTCGGTACCGTCACATGAGAGCGTTTCGGACCAGATGTGTTGAAAATCAGCACATCGTGCGTAAATAGCCCCGACTGGACGCGCGTGATACGGATAAAGGTCCCCAATTCCGGGACGATAGCGTGATGGAATCGGCACTTTCGCACCCGGATGCCCCGGACGGGTCGCACGGCATGGTTCGTGCATGGAACTCGGGTGACGGTTCCCTGGCGACGGTTCCACAATCGTCGGGCGGTGGCGCAGGCCGCTAAGGTAGCCATGCGAAAGACGTCGGGGTCCGTCATAGCTCGATCATTCAACTTGGGAGAATTGCACTCATGAACAAATCAATCCAGCAGGGCTTTACCCTGATCGAATTGATGATCGTGGTGGCGATCATCGGCATTCTCGCCGCGATTGCCATCCCCGCCTACCAGGACTACACGGTCAAGGCCAAGGTCCAGGAAGCGGTCAGCATCAGCGCGCCGGCGCGTACCGCGGTTGGCCTGGCGTGCAGCGAGGCGAGCCTTAGCGCCGCGACCATGACCACGTTGGGCCTGGCGGCCGCTTACACCGGCAAGTACGTCTCCGCTCTTACGGTGACGGGCACCACCGCATCCGCGGCGGTGATCACGATCACGATGAAGGGGATCGGCAGTAATATTACCGCCGGCCAAACCATCATCTATACCGCGGCCTGTACTGCTACCGGCACCAAATGGGTCATTTCCGGTACGGTGGCGTCCAAGTACTATCCGAAGGCCTGATGCTCAGCGCTGTGGAGACGGATCTCCATCGACTCGGCTAATGACGGGGGGGCCTGCCGGCCCCCCCTTTTTTTCTTCAGACGCCTGTCGCGCGAGTGAAGCGTTCCGCAATCCGTCTCTTGTTGCCAGGCGTCCTGGCACTGCTCGCGGTGCTCGCCTATGTCCCCGGACTCTCCGGCCCTTTCGTCTTTGATGATTTCCCCAATATCGTCAAGAATCCGTCGGTGATGATGCACAGCCTCGATGCCGCGAGCTTTCGTGACGCGGCATCCTTGCACGGTGAGTCGTACAAGGGGCGTGGTTTGGCGCGCCTGAGCTTTGCGCTCAATTATTATTTCGCGGGTCGAGGTTTCAGTCACCGCGCCTTCAAGACGACGAACCTCGTCATTCATCTGATCAACGCAGCCCTGGTCTACGTGTTGGCCGGATTGTTGCTGAGGTCGCTCCCGCGGAGGGCCGAAGGCGCGTGCCGGGCGCCGGCGTGGCTGCCGCTCCTGGTGGCGGGCCTGTGGGCGTTGCACCCCTTGCAGCTTACCAGCGTGCTGTACGTGGTGCAGCGCATGACCAGTCTGGCGGGCGGTTTCGTGCTGCTCGGGCTGGCGACCTTCGTGCTCGGGCGCAGACGCTTCGAGCGCGGCCAACGATGGGGTC
This sequence comes from uncultured Ectothiorhodospiraceae bacterium, assembly GCA_964605765.1. Classification (GTDB taxonomy): domain Bacteria; phylum Pseudomonadota; class Gammaproteobacteria; order HK1; family HK1; genus CAZSDY01. Next base: position 27,765 of record CAZSDY010000001.1, read on the forward strand.
CCAGTTGCATGCTGGCGGGCGTGGTGGGCGGCACGGCCCTGGGCTTTCTGTGCAAGGAAAATGCGGTGCTGCTGGCGTATTTCGCGGCGCTCATCGAATGGTTCTTCTTCGATCGCGCGGGCCTGAAGGGCTCGCGGATTCGATGGCTGGCGGGATTCTACATGCTGGCGGTGCTCGTCCCGACGCTGGTGGGGGTGGTGTTCTTGGCCAGTCACCCGGGATTCATACTCGACAGCTATATGAGTCGCGATTACACGCTCGGCAAGCGCTTGCTGAGCGAATCCCGGGTGATGTTTTTCTATCTTTCGTTATGGATTTACCCGAATTTACGGCGCTTCGGCTTGTTTCACGACGATATCGCGTTGAGCACGGGGCTGCTCGAGCCGTGGACGACGGCGCTTGCGTTGCTGGGTTGGGGCGTGATCCTGGGGGCGGCGCTCGGGTGGGGCGTTCGGCGGCGCTCGGTATGGGCGTTCGGGGTGTTGTGGTTCGTGGTGGGGCACGCGCTGGAATCCACGCTGATCGGCCTCGAGCTGGTGTTCGAGCACCGTAACTATATGCCGAGCGTGGGACTCGCAATCGCCAGCGCTTACTACCTGATGCGCTTGTTCCAGCATGGCGAAGGGCTGCGTCGCTTGGCCCCGATGGTGGTGATCGTGGTGCTCGGCGTGCTGGGCTTCACGACCCACGTGCGGGCCGGCATCTGGGCCGATTTGACGACCCTGACGAGCTTCATGGCGCGTAATCACCCCGATTCGGGACGCAGCGTGGGCGTGGCGGCGTTCGCGGAATTGACTCGGGGCAAGGTTGATGTGCGGGAGACATACAAGGATTATCGGCGCGCCGCGGCGGCCGATCCGAGCGCCGTCGTGCCGCTGATTCGTATGGCGGAAATCGTCTCGGGCCTGCGTGCCTTGGCCCATCGCGCACCGCCGGGGCATGCCACCGCAACGCCGCCCGCGAACGCATTGGAGGCGGATGTGCTGGTCGAATCCGGCTATCTGGACCGATTGTTGCAGGAAATCGATAAAGCGATCCGGCATCGGTTACGCGAATTTGCCGTCAGGGCGGAGACCACGGTCGCCTTGATTAACGTAGGCAAATGCATCGATGCAGGTGGCCGGGCCTGCGTGCAACTCGCGCCATTGCTGGTTGAGTGGGCCACCGTCGCCAGCGCGAATCCACGCATCAAGACGATCGAGCGGATCGGGCTGACCTTCGAGCTTGCCGGGCTGCACGCAGGGCTCGGGCACGACGCCGACGCCGTGCGCTATGCCAGGTTGGGCCGTGCCCTGCGTCCGGACGAAGCAGCACTGTGGCTCAAGGAGGCGGAGATCTATATTCGTCTGCGCCGCTGGCGGGACGTGGACACCTTGCTCGAACGGATGGATAAGGCACTTCCCGCGAGCCCCTTACGCGAGCGTATCAGGCGCGCGGCTCATGCGGCGCGTCTCGGGGCCGTCGAAATCTCCCCTGACAAGGCCGGCGCGGCGGGCTAGATGTTGACCGCCAACCACACGCGAGCAACCGGCACGCGTAGCCAGGGGCGCCGATGAGCGTCGTTTCCGGACGCGCGGCGCTGGCGAATGCGATCGGTGTCGCGAGGCGGCGGTGGCGATCGCTCGGATTGCTGGGACTTCTGCTGGCGACCGGCGCTGTCTACCTGCCCGGGCTGTCCGGACCCTTCCTCCTCGACGACATCCCGAACATCAGCGCGAACCGCGCGCTACGCATCGAGACGCTCGATGGGCCGGCGCTGTGGAAGTCCGCCTTTTATCACGACGCCAAGTATCCCGCCCGCGGCCTGGCGCGGATGAGTTTCGCGCTCAATTACCATTTCTCCGGGGGACGGATCGATGCGCGGGCATTCAAGGCAACCAATCTAGGTGTCCACCTGCTCAACGGTGTCCTCGTCTATCTGCTCGTCGCGCTCCTGGCGAGACGCCGCGCCGAGGCATTCACAGGCGCTCGGCACGCATCGAGCAGCGCCGCGGGACCGCAGCGCCTGGCCTTGCTGGTGGCTGGCTTGTGGATGCTGCATCCCTTGCAACTGACCGCGGTGCTCTACGCGGTGCAGCGCATGACGAGCCTTGCCGCGCTGTTTGTGCTCGGCGGCTTGTGGTTGTTCGCGTGGGGGCGCACGCGGGTCGCGCGCAAGCTCGCCGATGGTTGGTGGTGGATGCTCGCGGGCGTGGGGGCGGGAACGACATTGGGTTTCCTGTGCAAGGAAAACGCGGCGCTGTTGCCACTCTACGCGCTCCTGGTCGAGATCTTCTTCTTTAGGCGCAACGCACTCGACCCAAGGCGCGCTCGGATGCTGCGGATCTTCTATGGCGTGACGGTCGGGGTTCCGGCGTTGGTGCTGCTGGGGTATCTGGCGAGTCATCCCGAGTTCATTCTGAGTGACTACCGCTTTCGCTCCTTCACCTTGTGGGAGCGTGCTCTGAGCGAACCACGGATCCTGTTTTTCTATCTGAGCTTATGGTTTTACCCGACTCCGCGCCGCTTCGGGCTGTTTCACGACGACCTGGCAACCAGCACCGGTTGGCTCGATCCGTGGACGACGTGCTTGGCCGCCGCGGGTTGGCTGGCGTTGGGCCTGGCGGCGCTCACATGGGGTAAGCGACAGCGCTCGCCATGGGCCTTCGCCGCACTGTGGTTCTTGATCGGGCACGCCATCGAGTCCACGGTGCTGCCGCTGGAGCTGATATTCGAGCACCGCAATTACGTGCCGAGCCTGGGGTTGGCCGTGGCCGGCGGCTATTATCTGCTGCGACTTTCGCGCCATGGTGAGGGGTTGCGCCGTGCCGCGCCGATGATATCGCTCCTATTGCTGGGGGTGTTGGGATTCGCGACCTTCGTACGCGCGGGGGTCTGGTCCGATAGCGTGACACTCGACACCTTCATGGCCCGCAATCATCCCGCGTCGCCACGTGGTCGAAAAGCGCACGCCGTGGCACTCGAGGCCGGTGGCGCACCGGCATCTTTCGTTTATGCGGCCTTTCGTGATGCGGCGGCGGCACGCGCGGACGAGATTTCAGCGCTTATCGCGATGGCGCCACTGACTTTGCGGGCGCTTGCGCAGGCGCGCGCCACGGGCGGCGAGCAAGCGACCGGAGCGCCGGCCCACGTGCCGCGGCTCTTCGAGGCCGAGCTGGGCAACAGCGTGTCTCATATCGAGGCATTGTGGCGTCAGCTCAATGCCGAGATCGAACGCCGCTTGCGGGTTCAGGCGTTGTCGGCGCCAACCGTGAATTCCCTCGTGCGGCTTGCGGAATGCATCGTGAACGGCAATCCCGATTGCGCTCGGTTGAGAGCGGCCGTTTTTCGCTGGCATCGGCTGGCGATAGGGAGCCGGCGACTCCTGCGCGAGCACGTGGCGGTCCTGGAGATGTCGTTGGCACAGCTCGAAGTCGCCGCGGGAAATCTCCGCGCGGGGATCGTCCATATGCGACAAGCGACCCTTGCGGCGCCGGGGGATCCGCAGTATCCGATCGCCGAGGCACAACTCTACGCCCGCGAGCGGCGATGGGACAATCTGGAGGGATTGCTCGAACGGCTCGAGAGGAGCGCCGCCTTGGGCCGTTCCAAAGCAGAGGTCCTCACGACCGTTCGGCGCCTTTACGCGAATGCCCGGACCCATACGGGAGGGCTGGGTGACGGCAAGCGGTAACCGTGACAGGGACGAGGCAGAGCTGCCGAGGTGCCGGCGCCCGTCGTATCAGTCTTGCACGCAGCCGGCGCGCGAGCCCTAAGTTGTTGTTTCGCGAGATCTCACTCCAGGTCGAGCTTCTGCATCCGATAACGCAATGCACCGAAGCTGATACCCAGGTGCTTGGCGGCCGCGGTCTTGTTCCAGCGTGTGTGCTCCAGCGCCTCGAGGATCTTGTCTTTCTCCACGGAAACCAGCAGCGTGTCCAGGTCACTGTCGCCGCCATCGCCCATCTCGGTGACGACATCGGCCGACGGCAGGCTCAGGTTGATCCTCTCTATTCGGTTGCCTTCGCAAAGGGTCATGGCGCGTTCCAGGATGTTCTCGAGCTCGCGCACGTTACCGTAGAACGGATAACTCTCGAGCGCGCCGAGCGCCTCGTCGGACAGCGCCGGCAGCTCCGTGCCGGCCTGGCGGGCCAGGCGCTCCAGAATGTACCCTGCCATTAGCGCTATGTCCTCTGGGCGTTCGCGCAGCGGGGGCACGTGAAGCTCGATAACGTTGATGCGATAGTAGAGGTCCTGGCGAAACTCGCCGCTCTTGACCAGATCCGCGAGATCCTTGTGCGTGGCGCTCAGGATGCGCACGTCGACTGCTTCCTCGCGGGCGGCACCGACCGGGCGCACGGATTTCTCCTGTATGGCACGCAACAGCTTCACCTGCATGTGCAGGGGGAGCTCGGCCACCTCGTCGAGAAACAGCGTACCGCGCTCCGCGGCCTGGAACAGGCCCTGCTTGTCCGCGAGCGCGCCCGTGAAGCTGCCCTTCTTGTGTCCGAACAGCTCGCTTTCCATCAGCTCGTGGGGGATGGCGCCGCAGTTGACGGGCACGAAGGACCGGTCCGCGCGCGGTCCCTGCTCGTGAATCATGCGCGCCACGAGTTCCTTGCCCGTCCCCGATTCACCGCTGATGTAGATGGGCGCCTGGCTTCTCGCGAGCTTCGCGATGGTCGCGCGCACGGCCTGCATGGGAGCGGAATCGCCAATCAGCCGGCGGTCGGGATAAAACCCATGCTTCTCGGCGAGCCGCACGGCCGTGTTGACGAGATTGCGCAGCACCCGCAGATCAACCGGCTTCGACACGAAGTCGAACGCGCCCGCCTTGAGCGCCTCGACCGCCGACTCCATGTTGCCGTGCGCCGTGATCATGGCCACCGGCAGGGACGGGAATTGCTGCGCCATGAAGCGCACCAGGTTGATACCGCTGCCGTCGGGCAGGCGCATGTCGGTGAGGCAGAGATCATAGGATGCGTCTTTGAGCGCCGCGCGCGCGCGTTGCAGGCTCTCCACGGCCACGGTGTCGATATCCATCCTCTGCAGGGTGATCTCGAGCAGCTCGCGGATATCCGGCTCGTCATCGACGATGAGGGCGCGCGGTTTGTTCATGTGCTCGGCAGGTCCTGCCTTCTGAGGTCGCTGAAGGTGATACGAAAGCAACCCCCCGGGCTGCCCGGGGAGCGCAGGCTCAGCGATGCCTGGTTTATCTCGCACAGCTCACGCGCAATATACAGGCCGAGTCCCGTGCCGTCAGGCTGCGTGGTGAAGAACGGCTCGAACAGATTGTCGGCAATATCCTCCGCGATGCCCGGACCGTTGTCCATGACCTCCAGGTAGGCGCGTCCGCTATACGCGCTGACGTCGGCCCTGATGGTGAGGCGGGGTTCGGCGCCTGCATGGCGGATGCCGTTCTCGCAGAGGTTCCACAACACCTGGTGTAGCTGGCTCGGGTCGATGCGCACGTCCAGCGCCGCTTCGCCCAGCAGCAACGCGATCTGCCCCGCGCGCAGGCCCTTGACCGAGCGCAGCTCGGTCGTGAACTGGTCCAGCCACCCCCGCAGATCGATTCGCTCGCGCACCGCTTCCTTGCGCCGGCTCAACTGCAGAATGTTCTCCACGATGGCGTTCATGCGCGTGCAGTTCTCCTGGATGATTTGTGTCAGGCGCCGATCGGAGCGAGGTAGCGCGGGCGCCTCTTCGAGCAACTGCCCCGCGTGGCTGATGGCCCCAAGAGGATTGCGGATCTCATGGGCGATACTGGCGGTGAGCCTACCGAGCGACGCGAGCTTGAGCTGCTGCGCGCGCTGCCGCGTGGCCGATGCATCCTCCAGGTACACGAGCGCACCGTGTGCGCCGCCTTGCCCGAGCTGGGCGAAAGAGGCCAGCACTTCGGCGGGCCCCTTGCTGGGGAGAAACAGACGCGGCGCGGGTTGTGTGTCATGGCGCCAGATCGAATCCAGGCCGGTCAGCTCCGGAGCGATCGTGCGCAGGTGCTTCCCCGATGCATCCCCGGAAAAGCCGAGCAACTGCTTCGCAGACTCGTTCATGAACCGTATGCAGGCTTGCTCGTCGAGCACCAGCACACCGGACTGCATGCGCTGAATGATATGCTCGTTGAGCTGCGCGAGATTGGCGGCGTCTATGCCGCGCTTCAAGGCGAGCGCCTCGCTCGCGCGGACACGCTTGGCCAGCGCGTGCGCCAGATACGCCGTGGCAAAGAACGTGATGCCGAGCATGCCGGCCTGGCTGTAGCTGGTGGTGGGGAACGACTGGTACAGCCACGCGTATATCTGCTGCGAGAGCACGGCCAGCGAGGCCAGCGCCGCGAACAGTACCGCGATCCGGCCTTCGGTGAGCAGGCTGGCCCCGGCAATGGCGACCACCAGCAACATGCCGAAGCCACTCGCGACTCCACCGCTTGCGTGCATCATGAGCGTGATGCACGCGATGTCACCGGTGATTTGCAGCACGACCTGTAGCTGAAAGCCCATCCAGCGCATCTGTATGGCCAGCGCGCATACAAAGCTGAACAGGAAATAAGCGATCGCCGTTATCCAGAACAGCTCCGAGTCGGCCTGGCCGAAATAGCGCGGCGCAATGCCGAAGAAGCCCAGCGTGATGATCAGCCCGGACAGGGTCGCCCGGTACAGATTGAAATACCTGAGCGGCGTCCAGTTCGCGTGGACAGATTCAGCGCCGGCGGGGCCATCGCGGGCGCTCCCGGAGACCGGTTCGAAGATCATCGTGTCGGAATCAGAGACCACCGTGCTCCCCTGCCAGCGCGATGCGCCGGGCCCCAGCGGTCATCGCGGGACCGTTGTCCCGGGCACCTGCCCGGCGCCCCATGGCGCCTGTGATATGCTTAACCAGCGGCTGCCCGGAAAGATTAACTCTCACCAAGACGCAAAGATCGCAAAGCGACGAGTGATGATTTTCGAACTCACGCCGAAAGCGCCTTCTTGGCGACCTTGCGAAAGGAATATTGACGTTTCCGGATGGGCACCAGCCCGCCGATAATGCTCCACCATAACAAAGAACTGTCAACCGATGAACTTGCACGAATATCAGGCGAAGCAACTGCTGTCCCGGTACGGCGTGCCGACACCCGCCGGTGGCCCGGCATTCTCGGCGAGCGAAGCCGTGGAGCGCTCGCGCAGCCTCGGCGGCGAGCGCTGGATGGTCAAGGCGCAGGTGCACGCCGGTGGGCGCGGCAAGGCGGGTGGCGTGAAGATGGCCGGCAGCACCGAGGAGGTCGCGGAGATCGCCGCATCGCTCATCGGCCAACGCCTCGTGACCGGGCAGACGACCGCCGCAGGCCAACCGATCAACGCAGTCTTGATCGAGGCGACCAGCGAGATCGCCACGGAGCTCTACCTGAGCATGCTCGTCGACAGGTCCCGGCGGCGCATCGCGATCATCGCCTCGGCGGCCGGCGGCATGAACATAGAAGAGGTGGCGGCCACGCACCCCGACAGGATCGTGACCGTCTACCTGGACCCCGGCGCCGGGCTGCTGCCGTATCAGTCACGACGCATCGGCTTTGCTCTGGGACTCGTGCCTGGCCAGATCAAGCAACTCGGCAAGATCCTCGGCGCCCTGGCACGGCTGATGGTCGACAAGGACCTGAGCCTGCTCGAGCTGAACCCCTTGGTGACGACCCGCGGTGGCGATCTCATGGCACTCGACGCCAAGATCAACCTGGATGACAACGCGCTGTTCCGGCATCCCGACATGGAAGCGCTCCACGACGCGTCACAGGACGACGAGAAAGAGACCGAGGCCAAACGCTTCGACCTCAACTACATCACCCTTGACGGCAATATTGCCTGCATGGTCAACGGCGCGGGGCTCGCCATGGCCACCATGGACATCATCAAGCTGCACGGGGGCGAGCCTGCCAACTTCCTCGACGTGGGTGGCGGCACCGATGCCGAAAAGGTCTCCGAGGCCTTCAAGCTGATCGTTTCCGATGACAAGGTGCAGGCCATCCTGGTGAATATTTTCGGTGGCATCGTGCGCTGTGATCTGATAGCCGAGGGCATCATCAAGGCGGTCAAGGAGGTGGGCGTGAGCGTGCCCGTCGTCGTGCGGCTGGAAGGGACCAACGTGGACAGGGGGCGCGAGTTGCTCGAGCTGAGCGGGCTCGAGCTGACGCCCGCCGAGTCCCTTGCCGATGCCGCGTCCAAGGTCGTCGCGGCAGCCACCTGAGGAACCCCTCCATGAGCGTGCTGATCGACAAGAACACCCATGTCCTGTGCCAGGGCTTCACGGGAAAGCAGGGCACCTTTCACTCCGAGCAAGCCATCGCCTACGGCACGAACCTGGTCGGCGGCGTCACGCCGGGCAAAGGTGGCACGACGCATCTCGAGCGGCCCGTGTTCAACACGATGCACGAAGCGGTGCGCGCCACCGGTGCCGAGGCCTCCATGATCTACGTGCCGGCCGCGTTTGCGGCCGATTCCATCGTGGAGGCTGCGGACGCGGGCGTGGCGGTCATCGTGTGCATCACCGAGGGCATTCCCGTGCTCGACATGCTCAAGGTACGCGCCGCGCTGCAGAGTTATCCGGGCACGCGCCTGATCGGCCCCAACTGCCCCGGCATCATCACGCCCGGCGAGTGCAAGATCGGTATCATGCCCGGCGCCATCCACGCAGCGGGCTGCATCGGCATCGTGTCTCGCTCCGGCACCCTCACCTACGAGGCCGTGCACCAAACGACGCTCAACGACCTCGGGCAAAGCACCTGCATCGGCATCGGCGGCGATCCCATCAACGGCACCAGCTTCATCGACTGCCTGGCACTGTTCGAGGACGACGCCGACACGCGCGGTGTGATCATGGTCGGCGAGATCGGGGGCAGCGCGGAAGAGGATGCGGCCGAGTATATTGCCGCGCACATGAGCAAGCCCGTTGTCGCCTACATCGCGGGGGTGACCGCACCACCCGGACGGCGCATGGGCCACGCGGGGGCCATCATTTCCGGCGGCAAGGGCACCGCGGATGCCAAGTTCGAGGCGCTCGAGACGGCCGGCGTGCACACCGCGCGCTCACCGGCGGAACTCGGGGCAAGGATGCTGGCATGCATGGGTTCGCAGTGACTGCCCCGCGGCGGCCCGCGCGATGAAGAAGATCGAGGCCATCATCAAGCCGTTCAAGCTCGATGACGTGCGCGAAGCGCTGTCGGAAATCGGCATCACCGGCATGACCGTGACGGAGGTGAAAGGTTTCGGGCGCCAGAAAGGCCATACGGAACTGTACCGGGGCGCGGAGTACGTGGTCGATTTCCTGCCCAAGGTGAAGTTCGAGATCGTGGTCCCCGAGCAGCGCAGCGACGCCTGCATAGAGGCCATCACGGAAGCGGCACGCACCGGCAAGATCGGGGACGGAAAGATCTTCGTAAGTGACGTGGCGAGGATCATCCGCATTCGCACGGGCGAGGAGGACGAGGACGCGATCTAAGGGCGCGTCAGTTCGTCAGCACGATGCCCTCCACCTCCGAGATACCGGGGTGGTCCGGAAAGTTCATCTTCAACACGCGTATCGCATCGACCGACAGATCGTCGAGCTTCAGGATCTTGTAGGCCTTGGCCATGATCACCAGGGCATCGGCTACCGACGGCGTGCGCTGATAGTTCTCCACCACGAACTTCGCCCGGTTCGCCGCGGCGATGTAGGCCTTGCGATCCATGTAGTAGTTCGCCACATTGATCTCATGCTGGGCAAGGGTGTTGCGCAGATAGATCATGCGCTGGGCGGCGTCTCGAGAATACTGGCTGTCGGGGAAGCGCTCGACCAGGTCCGAGAAGTTGTCGAACGCATCGCGCAGCGCCGCGGTATCGCGCTCGGAGTCGTCCGTCGGCACGTAGCGCTCCACGATCGAGGTGATGAACCCCTTGCCCCGGTTGAAGTTGGTGAGCCCCTTGAGGTAGTAGACATAATCGAGGCTGGGATGGCTGGGATAGAGCTTGATGAAACGATCCGCGGACGCCAGCGCAGATGCCGGCTCCTCGAACTTGTAATAAGCGTAGGCAACTTCGAGCTGCGCCTGCTGGGCATAGCGGCCGAACGGATAGCGCGACTCCAGCTTCTCGTAGTAGTCGATGGCCGTCTCGTAGTTTCCACCGTCAAGAGCAGCCTTGGCGGAGTTGTACAAGCGCTGGGCGGACCAGTCCCTGGTCTTGTCCTCCTTGGCCTTGAGCATCCCGCAGCCCGACACGCTGGAGGCGATGAGGCTCGCGGCAAGGAGCATGATCATCAAACGCATGATTTCAGTCCGCTCGGCTGGTGTGATCCATGTCCATTGTCTCAAAATCTCCTGCATTAGTCCTGCGCGAACCCGTGGGTGAGCCGTCGCAGCGTGATTCGGGAAGAAACCGCGACATGCAGGCCACGATCCCGCGCGAGCTCGCCCTGAGTCGCTTCGATCAAGCGCTGGCGGCGATGCTTCCGGATTACTCGCGCTCGCGCATTCAGCGCTGGATCAAGGACGGTCTGGCAACCCTGGATGGGCGCACGGTGTCACCCCGGCACAAGGTGAGCGGCGGTGAGCGGGTCACCGTGCGGCCGTGCGCGGACCCCAATGGCCGCGCACTGGCGCAACCCATGGGCCTCGACCTCGTCTACGAGGACGATCACATACTGGTCATCAACAAGCCGGCCGGGCTCGTCGTGCACCCCGGCGCGGGTAACCGGGACGGCACGCTGCTCAACGGCCTGCTGCACCACGCGCCGGAGCTGGCAGACGTCCCACGTGCCGGGATCGTGCACCGCCTGGACAAGAACACCACGGGGTTGCTGGTCGTTGCGCGCACGCTGCAAGCGCATGCGCGCCTGGTCGAAGCACTCGGGCTGCGGCACATTCACCGCGAATACGAAGCTATCGTGCATGGCCGAGTCACGGGCGGCGGCCGCGTGGACGCGCCGCTCGGGCGACACCGATCGCAGCGCACGCGCATGACCGTGACACACGCGGGAAAACCCGCCGTCACGCGTTTCCGCATCCGCGCCCGCTTCCCCGCGCACACGCACCTCGTGCTCGCGCTGGAGACCGGACGCACGCACCAGATCAGGGTTCACATGGCGCACATGGGGCACCCCATCGTGGGCGATCGAGACTACGGCGGGCGCGCCAGGGTGCCGCGGGGTGCGACCGAAGCACTCGCCCGGTACATCAGGGATTTCCCTCGCCAGGCGCTGCACGCCTCGCGCCTGGCGCTGAAGCATCCCGCCACGCGCCAGCCCTGTGAGTTCAAGGTGGCGCTGCCCGTGGACATGCAGCGCTTGATCGAGCGACTGGCGCCGCCACGCACCGCCGATCTGTGAACCAGATCACCGCGGCCGACGCCGCAGTGGCTAATCTCGCGCCGATAATCTAGTATTCCCTTGAGAATTAACCGTATAGGTGTGTTGCAGCAATGGCCGTTAGCAGCCAAGGCGTACATCTGGGCGGACTCGCCCGCAAGCTCGTCCTCGACGGCCTCATAGAAGAAGACAAGGCGGCACAGGCCTTCGAGGAGTCGCTGCGCGACAAGATACCGTTTGTCGCGCATGTCGTCTCGCAAGGGCTCGCCGATGCCAGCAAGATCGCACACGCCGCGGCCATCGAGTTCGGCGCCGCGCTCATGGACATCAGCACTGTCGAGGTCGATCGCGATGTCACCAAGCTGATCGAGGAAAAGCTCATTCGAAAGCACCGCGTGCTGCCCATTCACAAGCGCGGCAATCGCCTGTTCGTGGCTGCCTCCGACCCCACCAACCTGGCCGCGCTCGATGAGCTCAAGTTCGCCACCGGCTTTCACGTCGAGTTCATCCTGGTCGAGGAGAACAAGCTCGCCACCGCCATCGACGGGGCGCTGGATGCCGCCGACACCAGCATGGACATGGGCGAGGATGACGACCTGGAAGACCTCGAGGGGTTGGAAGTCGGCGACGAGCCGGACGCCGGCGACGACATCACCGCGCAGGATATCGACGATGCGCCGGTGGTGAAATTTGTCAACAAGATGCTGCTCGACTGCATGAAGAAGGGCGCCTCGGACATCCACTTCGAGCCCTACGAGAAGTACTGCCGGGTTCGGCTTCGCATCGACGGTGTTTTGAAGGAGGTCTCGAAGCCGCCGCTCGCGCTCGCCCAGAAGATCGCCGCGCGCGTCAAGGTGATGTCGCGCCTCGACGTCTCGGAGCGGCGCGTGCCGCAGGACGGGCGCATCAAGCTGAAGCTGTCCAAGACCAAGGCGATCGACTTTCGTGTCAGCACCTGCCCCACGCTGTTCGGAGAGAAGGCCTGCCTGCGTCTCCTCGATTCCAGCATGAGCATCCCGCTCGACGCGCTCGGCTACGAGGACTTCCAGAAGGAGATGTTCCTCAAGAACCTGCACAAGCCCTATGGCATGTTCCTGGTCACGGGACCGACCGGCAGCGGCAAGACCGTGTCCTTGTACACGGGCATCGACATCCTCAACACCGAGGACGTGAATATCTCCACCGCCGAGGACCCGGTCGAGATCAACCTGGCGGGCATCAACCAGGTGCAGGTCGACGAGCGTACCGGCATGACCTTCGAAAAGGCCCTCAAAGCATTCCTGCGCCAGGATCCCGACATCATCCTGGTCGGCGAGATACGTGATCTGATCACCGGCGGCATCGCCATCAAGGCGGCGCAGACCGGCCACATGGTGATGTCCACCCTGCACACCAATGACGGGCCGCAGACACTGACACGCATGATCGACATGGGCATCCAGCCGTTCGCCATAGCCACGGCGGTCAACATCATCACCGCCCAGCGCCTGGGCAGAAGGCTGTGCGGCAAGTGCAAGAGACCGCTCGAGAACGTGCCCAAGGAGGCACTGCTCAAGGAGGGCTTCACGGAGGAACAGGTCGAGGGCGATCTCGTGCTCTATGAGGCCAAGGGCTGTGACCAGTGCACCGACGGCTACAAGGGGCGCGTGGGGATCTACCAGGTGATGGAGATCTCCGAAGAGATGAAACGCTTGATCATGGAGGGACGCAACGCCATCGACCTGGCTGAGCAGGCGCGCAAGGAGGGCATCCCCGATATCCGCCAGTCCGGCCTCAAGAAGATAGTGGATGGCATCCTGGACCTTGCGGAACTCAACCGCGTGACACAGGAGTAGCCAATGGCCGACATAGCCGCAAAAGCCAACATGTTCCTGTGGGAGGGAACCGACAAATCCGGCAAGAAGGTCAAGGGTGAGATGTCGGGCACGAGCAACGCGCTCGTCAAGGCGCAGCTACGCCGCCAGGGGGTCAATCCGCGCAAGGTCAAGAAAAAGCCCAAGGACCTGTTCGGCGGCGGAGGGAAGGCGATTACGCCCAAGGACATCGCCATCTTCAGCCGTCAGATGGCCACCATGATGGCCGCGGGCGTTCCGATGGTGCAGTCATTCGAGATCGTGGGGCGCGGTCACGAGAACCCGAACATGCAGGACCTGATCATGGCCGTCAAAGCCGACGTGGAAGCCGGCAACATGCTGGCCGACGCGCTGGCCAAGCACCCAATGTACTTCGACGATCTGTACATCAATCTGGTGCGCGCGGGTGAGGCGGCGGGTATCCTGGAATCGTTGCTCGACAAGATTGCCACCTACAAGGAGAAAGTGGAGGCCATCAAGGGCAAGATCAAGAAAGCGCTGTTCTATCCCGCCGCCGTGCTGATAATGGCGTTCATCGTGACCACCGTGCTCATGATCTTCGTCATTCCGCAGTTCGCCAGCCTGTTCAAGGATTTCGGTGCCGATCTGCCGGCAATGACGCAGGTCGTCGTCGCCATGTCGGACTTCTTCGTTGCGCGCTGGTACGTCATCTTCGGTGCGGTGGGCGGTGGCTTCTTTGGCATCAAGCAAATGCACAAGCGCTCGCGGCCCTTCCGTAACGCCCTGCAGCGCGCGTCGCTCAAAGCACCCGTATTTGGCGACATACTGGTCAAGGCGACCATCGCGCGCTTCGCGCGCACGCTGGGCACGATGTTCTCCGCCGGCGTACCGCTGGTGGAAGCCATGGATTCGGTGGCGGGCGCCGCGGGCAACGTGGTCTACTCTGACGCCATCTACAAGATGCGTGATGAGATCGCGACCGGCACGCAATTGCAGGTGAGCATGCGCGAGACGAATCTGTTCCCCAACATGGTCGTGCAGATGGTGGCCATCGGCGAAGAGTCGGGCTCCATCGACCACATGCTCGGCAAGGTCGCGGATTTCTACGAGGAGGAGGTCGACAACGCGGTGGACGCCATGAGCAGCCTCATGGAACCGATGATCATGGCCATACTCGGCGTGCTGATCGGCGGCCTCGTGATAGCCATGTACCTGCCCATCTTCAAGATGGGTCAGGTGGTCTGACGCCGCCAGGCGCCATTCCCGCGTAATCTCCTGGCCCGGGTCCGGGCCGCCGGAGACGCTTCGTGCTGATCATCGATTACCTGCAGGCCAGCCCCACCGGCTTTGTCGTGGCCGGTGTGATGCTGGGACTTATCGTGGGGAGCTTTCTGAACGTCGTCATCCACCGCTTACCCGTCATCATGGAGCGCGACTGGCGCGCGCAATGCACCGAGTTTCTCGATCTGCCGGCGCACGCGCCCGCCGACGAGGCGCCTTTCAATCTCATCGTGCCCCGCTCGCGTTGTCCGAGCTGCGGGCACGGCATCACGGCGCTCGAGAACGTGCCGGTCATCAGCTATATCGCACTGCGCGGACGCTGCTCGCAGTGCGCCACCGCCATCGGACTGCGCTATCCGCTCGTCGAGGTCCTCTCGGGCATCCTGACCGGGGTGGTCGCGTGGCATTTCGGCTTCGGCCCGCAAAGCGCCTGCGCCTGGCTGTTGACGTGGTCGCTGATCGCGCTCAGCGGTATCGATCTGGACCATCAGCTCATCCCCGATGCCATCACCCTGCCCTTCCTGTGGATCGGGCTTGGCATCAGCCTGGTACCGATCTTCGTGGACACGCACGCGAGCCTGATCGGCGCGATGGCGGGTTACGGTATTCTGTGGTGCATCTATCAGGCCTTCAGGCTGCTGACCGGAAAACGGGGCATGGGGTACGGGGACTTCAAGCTGCTTGCCATGCTCGGCGCGTGGCTCGGCTGGCAGAGCCTGCCCGTCGTCGTGCTGCTGTCTTCCCTGATAGGGGCCGTGGTCGGCGTCTCGCTCATACTCGTTCGCGGACAGGACCGGAACATCCCCATTCCCTTCGGCCCCTATCTGGCAGCGGCCGGATTCGTCGCCATGCTGTGGGGCCAGGACATCGTTGCCTGGTATTTGTCCTGAAAGCCCGGCTGGTCATCGGCCTGACCGGCGGCATAGGCGCCGGAAAGTCGACCGTTGGCGCACAGTTCGCGTCTTTGGGGGTGAGCGTGATCGACGCCGACAGCGTGGCCAGGGAACTCGTGGAACCCGGGCAACCGGCGCTCAGCGAGGTCGTGCAGTCCTTCGGCGTCGGCGTTCAGGATGCGGGCGGCCGGCTCGACAGGGCGAAGCTCAGAGAGGTGGTGTTCGCCGAGCCGGGTAAACGCCGTGCGCTCGAACGCATCCTGCATCCACGCATACGCCGCGAGATGGACCGCCGGCTGCACGAGTCGCACGGTCCTTATTGCATCTTGTCCATTCCCCTGCTGCTGGAAACCGGGCAGGCGGACAGGGTCGATCGTGTGCTCGTGGTTGATGTGCCCGAGGAGGTCCAGCTCGCGCGTGTCATGCGCCGTGACGGCTCGTCACGCCGGGTCGTTGAGGGTATTCTTTGCGCTCAGCTGGCAAGGGCCGATCGCCTGGCGCGCGCCGATGACGTGATCGACAACAGCGCCGGGCTCGAATCGCTGACCGGGCAGGTGCACGAAATACATCAGCGGTACCTGCGATTGGCGCAGTCGTTGCCAGTCGCGGACAAGTAATGGAGAATCTCCCAGTGGCGGCCCTACCGGAAAGATCGATTCGCATGCCAGATGACGCGGGCAGCACCGTCGTGTACGAGCAGCCGCTCAGCGAGCGGATTCGGTCGTTCCTGCGCCTCGAGCACCTGTTCGACCGAGCCAACCACGAGTTAGGTGGGCAGGACACCTGGTCGAGTCGCGGGACGCTCGACTCGCTCATCGACATCATGTCATTGATGGGGCGTTCGGACGTCAAGAAGGAAGTCATCAAGGAGCTGGAACGAAACGCCGGCACGCTGCAGGCACTGGCAACGAACCCCAAGGTCGACAATGAACGGCTGCAGAGCATTCTGCTCCAGATCAAGGAGTTCCTGGATGTGCTCAAGATTCGGGACAACCCGCCAGGCTACGAGCTGCGCTACCACGACTTTCTGAGCTCGGTGCGCCAGCGCAGCAGCATTCCGGCCGGCACCTGCGACTTCGACCTGCCCAATCTGCACTGCTGGCTGCAAAGTCCGCGCGGGCTTCGCGACCGCGATCTCGAGCGCTGGCTGTCGGCCTTCGACGTCATACGCGACGCCATCTTGCTGTGCCTCGCACTGGTCCGTGAGAGCGCACCGGCCACTCGCGAGGTGGCGCATCACGGCTTCTACCAGCGAACCCTCGATACCGCCAACCCCTGCCATATGATCCGCGTCAGCCTGCGCGGTGAGCTCCGCGTGTTTCCCGAAATCAGTGCCGGCCGGCATCGATTCACGGTGCGATTCATGCAGCTCACGAACGCCAACGAGCGTCCGATTCAGACGGACCAGGACATCGACTTCAATCTCAACTGCTGCATGATCTAGTCGAGGCGCCCCAGCGCGGTGCGCACGCTGCGATACCGCGGATCGCGCTCGAGCACCGAGAGCGGCGCCCCGCGGCGAGCATGCATGCGCGCAAGGCGCGAGCTGACCACGGCATCGGGCCGCGCACATCCCGCATCCAGTATTTCATGCACGGCCGCGTGGTCGTTGCAAACGAGCACCATGTCGCAACCCGCACCGTGTGCCGAAGCAAACCTGTCGGCGGGGCCGCCGGCGACGGCGGCGCCGGCCATCACAATATCGTCGCTGAATACCGGCCCGCTGAAACCGAGCCGCCCGCGCAGGACGTCGGTTAGCCAGAACCGCGAGAAGGTTGCCGCTCGATCATCGACGGCGGGGAACAGCACGTGCGCCGTCATGATGGCGGGCAGCCCGTAGTGAATCATGCGCTCGAATGCCAGAAGGTCGTGCGCGGCGACACTCTCGAACGGCCGCGGGTCGACTGGCAGGGCGAGGTGTGAGTCCCCCCTCGCCGTGCCATGTCCCGGAAAGTGCTTGCCTACCACGGGCATCGAGGCTTCCCGTGCGCCCTGCATGATTGCTCTGGCAAGCTCGGCCACCGTCTGCGGGTCGTGGTGCAGCGCACGCTCACCTATGGCATCGTGATCACTACCCCTGAGATCGAGCACCGGAGCGAAACTGAAATCGATGCCAACCGAACGCAGCTCGCTTGCCATGACCCAGCCGGATTCCCTGGCGAGCCCGAGTGCACGTACGGGGTCGCTATCGTACAGCTCACCGAATCTCGCCATGGCGGGCAGGCGCGTGAACGCGCCACGCAAACGCTGCACGCGCCCGCCTTCCTGATCCACGGCCACCAGCAGGCGCGGCTCGCGCAGCGCGTGGATGACGGCTGTCAGCTCGCTGATCTGCTCCACGGACTCGTAGTTGCGCGAGAACAAGATGACGCCACCGACACCCGGTCGCATGAGAAGCTCGCGCTCATCATCGGCGAGGGTGGTGCCCGCGACATCGAGCATGACAGGGCCTAAAGCCATGGCGCCGCTTCGCCGATAGGGAGTCACGACTAGAATCAATCTGGACCAATAGCAATGTCAAGACCGGATGCGAGCGAACCATCGCGCCGATGGACAGATCCATTCAGCCCGGCGCGGCAGCCGTAGCGCGGGGCTGACCACCCGGGCCGCGGTGCTGTAAAGAGACGATACACCGCTCTGAAGCCCTGATCTGGATAGATCTATCCCTATCGCGGGATCAGCCGGCTCCCGGGTCCTCGCGCGGGGGCCCGGCGGTAAGCAGATGGCGCGCTTCGGTCAGGGTCTGCACCCCCACCGCGACCAGTTCGCCGTCGAACAGGATGGCCGGCAGAACACGCAGTCCAAGCGCGGCGATACGCTGTTCGCCTTCGGGTTCCTCGGCTGCAAGGACCACCAGTTCGAGATCGTTTTCGGCGCATGCCTCACGCCACACGGCGATAGCGTCGCCGCACGGCGCGCACTCCGCGCAAGTCAGCAACTCTACACGCATGACTGTGTAAGCTGCTTGGCATTTCTCAGTGCGCCGTCACGGCGGATCGCCAAGTCCAAGGTGCGTGCAGACACAGCCGTGGAGGCCGGGGCGCAGCCGTAGTCGGGGCTCGGGTGGCGCATCTGCCCGGAGCAGACCGGGACGGGCGCAGGCTGGCTCGAAGAGCGGCGTCCAGGGATGAGGGCCGTAGCGGCAAATCCGCCCGTGGCTCGGCGAGCGAGGGCCGTGCCAGGTGAACGCCCTGCCACCCTGTTGCGGAATAACGTCCCATTCACGCAGTTCTTTTCCTTTGTCACTCAGTCGGTCAAGAGATCCGGCCACCGCCCCGGTGAGAGATGCGGGCCAGACGCCTCGTGGCTCCGGAAGGTTCCGGCTCGCCTCTATCATGGCCGGCAGGACGTGTTGTGCATTGACTTAGGTCAAACCCACACCGGCATCGCAAACGTCAACGGCACGGCGCGGGTGATAGAATCAACAGCGTGTCCGGTGTTTCAGGGGGAAGGAATGACCGCTGATGAAGCCGTCGAGGTTGGCGATCTGCGCGGGATCCACCTCTTCGCGAGTCTCGATGACTCCCAAATCCGACGGGTTGCCGAGCACATGCGGGTCGAGCGATTGGCGGACGGCGAGCGCTTGTTCGACTTCGGCGATCCGGCGCGGCGCTTCTACTATCTGCGTAGCGGGATGCTCAAATTGTACCGGCTTTCCCCTGAGGGCGTGGAGAAGGTCATCTGGTTCGTACGTCCGCGTGAAACCTTCGCCGAAGCGATCATGTTCATGGACAAGGGCGACGCCTATCCGGTGAGCGCCGAGGCCATCGCGCCGAGCGTGGTGCAGAGCTTCGACAATGCCACCATGCTGGCGATCCTGCGCGAATCCACGAGCTGTTGTTTTCGGGTGATGGCGGCAATGAGCCGGCGGCTGCGCCAACAGGTCGAAGAGATCGACCGCCTGACGTTACACAACGCGACCTATCGATTGGCGAATTTCCTGTTGCAGCAGATCCCACTGGGCGTATTCGAATCCCCCGAGCTGCTCTTGACCATGCGCAAGCATGACATCGCGTCACGGCTCGGGATTGCGCCGGAGACACTGTCACGCATGCTGGCACGGCTCGGCCAGCGGGGGCTGATTCAGGTCGACCGTCAGAACATTGTGTTGCGCGATATCGATGGATTGCGTCGCCTCGTCGATGTGGAGCGTGCGAAAGCGTAGTACGGTAAGCAAGCCGCCGATTGCTTCGAGCTCCAGGATAGCCGAGGAGAGAAAGAGATGGATATCGTCCTCTTTACCATTACCGCAATTGCGCTGTATGCATTTTCGGACTGGGTGGTACGGCGTATCGAGACGGCGCGAGGCGGCGTGATGAAGAATCGTTCACTGGTGTTCTTCGCGATTATCACGCCGTTGGCTTTACTCAGCTTTGCCCTGATACGCCACCTGCTCGCTTCGGGCTGACCCCTCTCCCCGCTGCGGATTCCTTCTCCAACCCGATTCCCCGCTTTGACTTAAGTCAAGGCGGGGAATGCTCGCTTCCCTTTAGATCAGCTCGCCAGGCATGGGCACGCGTCCATGACCGCTTCGGCTCTGGAGGGAAAATTGATGGTGGACGAGAAAGAACCGGTCGCCCCGACCGAAGAAGAGCGAATTCCGGTGATGCAGCAGATTCTGGATAACCCGTTTCTGCTGTTGTTTCTGGGGGTCACCATACCAGCGGTGCTGTACGTGATCTGGGGAGTGATAGAAGTCGTGCAGATACCCATCGGGCAATAAAGAACACAGGGGGAAACGTCATGTCTGCAATCTCACCGCCGGAAGTACGCGTCTGGTGGCGGACGCCGATTGGTCGCACCGAGCTCGTGTGGATGACGATAGCCTTCCTGTGGGGGCTGTTCATGTTCTTCATGATGATCTACTGGCACGGGGCGGGCGGTCAGAATCTTTCCAACGAAGCCTATCGCACCACGCCGGAGCGTTTCGCGGCAAAAACCGACGCGATGATCGAGAAGTACAAGGTGCGCGAGGAAAACGGTTACCCCGTGGTGCACCCGCCCGCGGGCAGCGACGTGTATATATTCGGCCGGCGCTGGCAGTGGTGGCCGATTCTTGAACTGGAAAAGGGCAAGAGCTATCGCATCCACCTGACCTCGCTCGACTGGGCGCACGGCTTTTCCCTGCAGCCGGTCAATCTCAACATCCAGGTGCAGCCGGGCTACGAGATGGTCTTCAAATTGACGCCCACCGAAAGCGGTGAGTTCACCATCGTCTGCAACGAATATTGCGGCATCGGACATCATCTGATGCTCGGCAAGATCTTCGTCAAGTAGCCGGGACCAGGGGGAGTAGACATGGCAAAGCAAGACCAATATCGTATCTGCCCGGCGACCGGGCTGCGCATCTACCGATCGGCGGAAAATCTCATCAAGGCCAACGCGGTGGTCGCGGTGATCTTTCTGGCGGTCGGCGGCGTGTTCGGGGTCGGGGTGGCCTTGACCCGTTGGCCGGCGGTGCACATGCTGCCGGCCGACTGGTTCTATCTGGCGCTGACCGCCCATGGCCTGGACATCCTGGTGGTCTGGGTGATTTTCTTCGAGATCGCGATCCTCTATTTCGCCTCCGCGGTGCTGCTCAGCTCACGTCTGGCAACGCCCAGGTGGGCTTGGGCGGGCTTCATTCTGATGCTCGTCGGCGCCGCGGTGACGAACTACGCGGTGCTCCAGGGACAGTCGAGCGTGATGTTCACGTCTTATCCGCCGATGCAAGCCGCGCCGCATTACTATCTCGGCATCGTGCTGTTCGCGGTGGGGGCGCTGATTGCCTGTTTCGTGTTCTTCGGGACCTTGGTGATCGCGAAAAACGAGCAAACCTACGAGGGATCGGTACCGCTGGTGACCTTCGGTGCGATCACCGCCGCGATCATCGCGGTGTTCACCATCGCTTCGGGGGCGATCATTCTGATCCCGACCTTCCTGTGGTCGGTGGGACTCGTCAGCCACATCGATCCGGTGATGTACAAGGTCGTCTTCTGGGCCTTCGGGCACTCCTCGCAGCAGATCAACGTGGCGGCGCACGTCGCGGTGTGGTATGCAATCGCCGCGATCCTGTTCGGCGCCAAGCCGCTGTCCGAGAAGGTCAGCCGCGGGGCCTATCTGCTCTACATCCTGTTCCTGCAGCTTGCCAGCGCCCACCACTTGCTGGTCGAGCCGGGGATCAGTTCGGCGTGGAAGATCTTCAACACCAGCTACGCCATGTACCTCGCGGTGCTCGGCAGCCTGATCCACGGGATGACGGTGCCCGGCTCGATCGAGGCCGCGCAGCGGGTGCGCGGATACACCCACGGCATGTTCGAGTGGCTGCGCAAGGCGCCGTGGGGCAATCCGGCCTTTTCCGGCATGTTCCTTTCGCTAGTTGGCTTCGGCGTGCTCGGCGGCATTACAGGGGTGGTGCTCGGCACTGAGCAGATCAACCTGTTCATGCACAACACGCTATACGTGCCGGGCCATTTCCACGGCACCGTGGCGGTCGGGACCACGCTCGCCTTCATGGCGCTTACCTATCTGGTGGTGCCGTTGATCTTCCAGCGCGAGATCATCCTCAAGGGTTGGGCCAAGTGGCAGCCCTACGTGTTCGGCGCCGGGGTGATCGGGATCTCGGTATTCCAAATGGCCGCCGGGGTGCTCGGGGTGTCGCGCCGCCATTGGGATATCACCTTCGCCGACGCACCGCTGCATTTCAGCTACCCTGATTCGGCGATCCTGATGATGAGCCTGAACGGCATCTCCGCGCTGCTCGCGTTTGTCGGCGGCGGCATGTTCGTGGTCGTGATTGTGGGCTCGATCCTGTTCGGCAAGAGCACCAAGTCTTCCGAGGCCGCCGAAGAGAAGAAGCCGGGCGTGGCACCGCCGATCGGATCCGCCGTCGGCCAGTATGGCAGCGCGGGTGTGCACGGCATTCCGGGAACCGCGGTGCTCGTGAGCGTGTTTTTCGTCGCCTTCGTGCTCTACTATTTCGTCAACTGGAAGTACGTTTCCGAGCTCTGGCTACTGGGCTAGCAGGTATGGGAACGGTGCATATCGCGCGGGGCGCGGGCCCTAGCGGGGCGGCGCAAGGGAACGGATCCGTATGAGTGACACGCTGCGAGTGCTGTTTTCGGTGTTCAAGCTGCGCATCGGCTTCGCGATCATGTTGTGCACCTTGGCCGGAATCGCGATAGCGCCCGGTGTGGGGCTGCAATCCTGGCAGGTGGCGGTACTGGCATTGGCGGTACTGATGTCTTCGGCGAGCGCCGGGGCCTTCAACCAACTCGTGGAGCGCGATCTGGACGTGCGCATGCGGCGCACCCGCCAGCGACCTTTCGTAACCGGCCGTTTTCGTGCGGGTTGGCGCTGGTACGCCGTGACTGCTCTGTTGGTGATCGTCGCGGTAGTGGCGGCGGGGTGGGCGACCAATGCCGTGGCGGCCGTGAACGTGTTGCTCGGCGCCGTGACTTACGGCATCGTCTATACGCTATGGCTGAAACGGCGCACCCGTTTGAATATCGTGATCGGTGGGCTGGCCGGGAGTTTCGCGGTCCTCGCGGGAGCCACGGCGGTCGATGCGAACCTGGCGCCGGCGCCGCTGATCCTGGCGCTGGTGCTGTTCCTGTGGACGCCGCCGCATTTCTGGAGCCTTGCTTTCGCCTACCGCGAGGACTATGCGCGGGCCGGCGTGCCTATGCTGCCGGTGGTCGTCGGCGAACGCGCCGCGGCGCGCGCGATCTTCGCCCATACGGTGGCCCTGGTCGGGCTGTCGCTGGTACCCGTCGTATTCGGGGCCGGCTGGATTTATCTGCTCGGTGCCGGCGCCGGAGGCGCGGTGTTCGTGCGGGAAAGCTGGCGGCTGTTGCGGCATCCGTCGACCGTGTTGGCGATGAAGAACTTCCATGCCTCCCTGATCCAGCTCGGGGCGTTGCTGGGGGCGACGATCCTCGATGCGTGGTTGATCGCAGGCGAATGATACCGGCGGGCAGACCGTGCCGGGTGGCGGTGGGGTTATTGTCACTGGCGCTTGGTGCGCCGGCGCCGGGCGTGGCGGCCGCAACGCCTCATTCGGCGACCGCGTTCGACGCCGATCAGGCGCTCGCAGCCAGCCGGGCGACGCTCGGCGTGCGTTTGGGCAGGCACCGCTTCACCACCCGTGATGGCCGCGAGGTCAGCTTGCGGGCGTTGGCCGCCGGCCGTCCCCTGGTGTTGAGCCTGATCTACACCGGTTGTTATCACGTTTGCAGTGTCTCGACCCGCCATCTGGGTGGTGCGGTGCGGGTGGCACGTGAAGCGTTGGGGGACACGTTCGCGGTAGCCACGGTGGGATTCGATAGCGCCGCGGATACGCCCGCGCGGATGCGCGCCTACGCGCGCCGGCAAGGCGTTGCCGACGTGCTGGACTGGGCGTTCTTGAGCGGCGACGCCGCGAACATCGCCGCGCTCGTGAAAGACGTGGGATTCAGTTACTTCCGTTCCCCCAAGGGCTTCGACCATCTGGTTCAGACGACCGTCGTCGATGCCGAGGGGCGGGTCTACCGGCAGATTTACGGCGATGCATTTCAACCGCCGGCCCTGGTCGAACCACTCAAGGAGTTGGTGTTCGGCCGCGCGGTAGATGCCTCGGCGGGCTCCGTCGAGGCCTGGACCAATCGCCTGTTGTTGTTCTGTACCCTCTACGACCCGGCATCCGGACGCTACCGCTTCGACTACTCGATATTTGTCGGAATCGGGGTGGGGATATTGGTTCTCGGCTCGCTCGGTGGATTCTTGGTGCGCGCCTGGAACGAGAATCTTCGGCGATCGAGTCATGGCAGCCGGGGTTAGCCGCGGATGGCGGTCAACGGCGGCATTGCACGACGCGGATTGGAGCGCGTGGAAAAGGCCTTCGATGCCGCATTCACGCCTGCTTGGAACCCGCTCAGCCAGCTCGGTGCGCTCGGCTGGTTCTTCTATTGGATCGTCGCGGTCAGCGGGATTTACCTCTACGTCTTTTTCGACACCGGCATTCATGCGGCCTACGACTCCGTCGAACACTTGACGCACGCGCAGTGGTACGCCGGCGGCGTGATGCGCAGCCTCCATCGCTACGCCTCCGACGCGATGGTGGTGGTGATGTTGTTGCACCTGACGCGCGAATTCGTCATGGGGCGCCTGCGGGGTCCGCGCTGGTTCACCTGGCTGGTCGGCATCCCGGTGTTATGGGCGGTGTTTGCTTCCGGTATCAGTGGTTACTGGCTGGTGTGGGACCGTTTGGCGCAGTATGTCGCGGTGGCAACCACCGAGTGGCTCGACGCCTTGCCGCTGTTCGGCCAGCCCATCGCGCACAACTTCCTCCACCAGGGGACCCTCAGCGGGCGCTTTTTCACCCTGATGATTTTTATCCACATCGGGGTGCCGCTGTTTCTGTTGTTTCTGATGTGGCTGCACATCAGCCGGCTTTCACACGCCAGGGTGAATCCGCCGCCGGGGCTGGCGCTCGGGAGCCTGCTGATGCTGGTTGTGGTGGCGCTCTGGCGGCCGGCGCTGAGTCAGGGTCCGGCCGACCTGAACAGCCTCCCGGAGGTGCTGCGCATCGACTGGTTCTATCTGTTCGCGCTGCCTCTTCAGGACGCCTTTTCGGGCGCCTGGGTGTGGATTGCGGTAGTGGCCGGAAGCTTCGCGTTGATGCTGGCGCCGTGGATGGCGCGCCGCGTACCGGCGTCGGTGGCGATCGTGAACCTGAACAATTGCAATGGTTGCGGGCGTTGCTGCGCGGACTGCCCTTACGCGGCGGTGAGCTTGCAGCCGCGCACCGATGGTAGCGCGTACAGCCACGAAGCGGTGGTGCGCGCGGACCTGTGCGCCGCTTGTGGCATGTGTACCGGCGCCTGTCCGACGGCCACGCCGTTTCGCCGCCGCGGCGAAGTGGTGGCTGGAATCGAACTACCCAACCTCCCGGTGCGCGTATTGCGCGAGCGCGTATTGAAGGCGACGCGCGCGCTGCGCGGTGATACGCGGGTGTTGATTTTCGGCTGCGAGCGTAGTGCGTCGCTCGCCGTCCTGGACGATCCCGGTATCGCGGTCATGGAGTTGCCGTGTATCGGTATGTTGCCGCCCGCGTTCATCGATTTCTTGCTCACCCGCCGGCATGTAGACGGGATCGTGCTCGGTGGTTGTCGTGAAGGGAGCTGTTTTCATCGTTTGGGAATCGACTGGACGCTGCGGCGGATCGCCGGCGAACGGGACCCCTATCTCAGAGCGCGGGTGCCACGGGAGCGGCTCGTCGCTGCGTTCACGGGGCTGGACGGGGTGCCCGGGGTGCGCGCCGAGCTGCAAGCGTTGCACGCGCGTTTGCGGGTGCTGGGGGAACTCCGCCGGGTGTCCGGGCAGCGCGCGGATGTGCCGGTGGTGCAGGCTCAGGCGGAGCGTACCCGTGGCTAAGCGTGGCGGCGTGTTGCCCGGGGTGGTTCACGAATCGGGTTTGCGTCCCGCCGCGACTCGCGCGGTGGCGCAACTGCTTTGCTACATTGCCTTAGGGCTATTGCTCGGCTATTGCTCGGCTACGCCGTACCGCTATGTCGCGCCGGGTGCGGCCGTACTCAAGCTGAGCTTCGATCATGCCGGAGCGCACGTCACGCCCTGCCGGCGCCGCTCGCCCGCGGAACTGGCGGCTCTCGCGCCGAATATGCGCCAGGTGGCGCAGTGCCCGCGGGCGCGCGTTGCGGTACGGGTGGAACTCGATCTCGACGGGCGATCATTGTATGGCGCCGATTTGCCGCCCGCCGGGCTCGCCAAGGACGGGGAGTCAAGCGTCTACCAGCGCTTTACGCTGCGCGCGGGCAAGCATCGGCTGGCCATGCGCCTGCGCGATTCCCGGCGGCGGACGGGATTCGATTACGCGCGCGAAATCGCGGTCGAGCTGGCGCCCGGTGGAGTTTTCGTGATCGACTTCAATGCCAAGGCCGGCGGTTTCCAGTTCCCGATCGCCGCACCCTTGCGTAGCGCGCCGGCGGCAGAGGCCAACCCGGCCGGGGGCATCGACCGGCGAGCGGCCGCACCGCGGCAGGCCGCAATCGACACCCCGGACGCCATGCGCATTGCATTGGCGCGTGGTCATCGGTCCGACCTTTCGAGATAATCCGGACATGGCTTTGATCGAATGGAAGGATGCATACGCTCTGGGTGTCCCGAGCGTCGACCTGGAACACCGTCAACTCATCGACCTGATTAACGAGTTGCACGAGAGCCTGTGCGGTGATCGCGATGAATCGGCGACGATCGTCGAATTTCTCGGTGAGTTGTGTGCTTGCATCGGCGCGCACTTCGCCCTCGAGGAACGGATGATGCGCACCAGCGGTTACCCGGATTTTTCCGCGCACAAGGCCGATCACGAGCGGTTGCTCGATGAGCTTCGTGATTTGATGGATGCCTACGAGGATGGATTGTGCTGCGCTCCGGCACCAGTCTCAGCCAGTCTGGATGTCTGGTTCACGGAGCACTTCGGGAGCCACGACGCCAAACTCCATGGCAAAGTGGGATAATCCCAGGGACTCGGATGCAGGGGCTCCGGGAGCCCCGGGTTGGAAGGCATGATATGGTTGCACGGACGACGCTTACGGCCACGGGGTTGGACACCCAGCCCGGGCACGGTGTGCCGGATATGAGCGGTCGTGCTCATCACACTGTTGCTGGGAGCCTGCCACTTCTTGCGCCGGAAGAGCGGCCCCTAGAAGCCTTTCCGCACAAGTTCTGACTGGCCAGGGGCTAATGGCTGGTGCCGCGCGAACGCGTGATCTTGTTCCAGACATTGTACTTGCCGGATGGTTTGACCATCGGGATGCGTTTGACCTCGGTGAGGGTCTGTGCATCGTAGACGACGATGGCGCCGCGCATGTCCCATACGCTGAGCAGAGCGTAGCGTCCGTCGCGGGTGAACTCGACGTGCGCGGCGGTCTTGCCGGGCGCGGGGCGCAGGGTCTTGACGATCTCGAGGGTTCTCTTGTCGATGATCTGTTCGGCATCGCGCTCGGGACCGAAAAACACGTCCACCCACGCGTAGGGCGTGTGTTCATGACTGCGCAAGAAAAACCCCGGCCCCAGCGTTTTGATGCGCCGGATGGTCTTCCAGGTGCGCATGTCGATCACGCTCACCACCCCCTCTCTCAGGTTGGGCGTCGCGAGCACCGGGCGGCCTTGATAGTCCCAGGTGATCCCCGAGCCGAGATGCGGCATCCCCGGCAGGTCGACTTCCGCGATCTTGCGCCCGACCAGCAGGCTCACTACCTGACCGTTGCGGGTATTGCGCGCGGTGCCGATGAGCGTGTCGTAGCTTTGGTCGAAAAAGAAATCGTCGAGATAGTCGTCGAGCCGGATGCGGCGCACCGGGAAGCGTTCGCTGACCTCGGGTGCTCCTTCGATGCGGTAGTCGTGGACCGGGCCGTAGTAGACCGGGTCATCGCCGTACTGGATCTCCCAGACCTCCGTCAGGTCCTTCAGCGCGGCGATGAAACTCTTGCGTGGCGGAGCATCGTAAACGGCGCTGACACGCGACTCGCGTCCCGCCTCGTCTCGCACCGGGACGACCTCGATCAACGAAAGATCGGTGGCGTCCAGTATCACCAGGGTGTGCGGCAGGTAGTTGCCGACCATCACGTAGCGCCCATCGCTCGAAACCGCGAGATTGCGGGTGTTGACCCCGGCGCGCACCTCTGCGACGCGCTCCAATCCCCACAGATCGTATTGTGAGATCCAGCCGTCGCGCGACGCGAAGTACACGAAACGCCCTCGCGGCGAGAATTTCGCGCCGCCGTGCAGTGCGTAGTGGGATTTGAAGCGCGCCAGCCGCTCGAAACGATCACCGTCCACAATGCTGACGTGATGATCGCCGGATTCCACGACCACGAACAGGTTAAGCGGATCGGCCGCGTACACGGGATGACGGGGAAGCTCGGCGAGCGGGTGGTAAACGGTGTGGCTCGCGCGGATTTCAGCGTTGCCCCAGGGCGGTACCCGAGGTAGCGGGGTGTAGATGAAATCGACCAGCGCGTCGATGGCCGAGGCTGCCAGCTCGGTGCTGAATCCGGGCATCTGGGTTGCCGCAAGGCCGTCGCGAATCGCCGTGCGGGCAGCCGCGCGTTGGAGCCGTTTGAGATTTTGCGGCAACAACGCCGGGCCGATTCCACCGAGGCGATCGGCCCCGTGACAGCGCGCGCAATGCCGGGCATAGAGAGCCGGCGTATCGGGCGTTGCCGACACCGCGCCGATGCACAAGGCGGCCTGGAAAAAGAGCAGCGCGGTGGCAGGCAGGCGCGCCACTTCAGGCGCGCGCCGGTTGTGTGATTCCCCGGTTGCCGGTGGACAACCCGACCTCGGTATCGTCGAGGTAGCAGCCCGGATCCTCGGCCCATGGATCGCCCGTGAGTTGTTGGGCGCGCACCCGGGTGTTACCGCCGCAAATGTCGAGGTGGCGGCACGCGCCGCAACGACCCTTGACCGGTCGCGGCCGGGTCTTCAGGCCGGCCATCAGCGGGTCCGAGCAGTCCTCCCAGATTGTGGAGAAGGGCGTGTCGCGCACGTTCCCCAGCCGATGGTGCGACCAGAAAGTATCCGGATGCACGTCGCCCAGGTTGTCGATATTGGAGATGTGCACCCCGGACGCGTTGCCGCCCCAGCGGGCCAGGCTCGCGCGCAGGCGAGCGACCCGATCGGGCGCGAAGCGGGATCGTGCCCAATGCAGCAGATAGACCCCGTCGGCATCATTGTTGCCGGTGACGAACTCCCGCCGGCGCTCGCTCAGCACGTCGTCGAGGCAGGTCTCGAAGAGCAGGTCCATCGCCCGCCGGGTCATCGAGTGACGGGCGTCCAGGCGCCGGTTACGATTTCCGCGCCCGGCGTAGTTGAGGTGTGACAGATAGAACTTGTCGACGTCCTCGATCTGCATCAAGGTCAGCATTTCGGGGAGTTCCGCGGCGTTGTCGGCGGTCAAAGTGAGGCGCAGCCCGACCTTGATGCGCCGTTCGCGGCACAGTCGAACGCCTTGCAGAGCGGCGTCGAAGGCCCCCGTCTTGCGCCTGAACCGATCGTGGGTCGCACGCATTCCATCGAGGCTGATGCCGACGTAGTCGTAGCCCACCGCGCTGATCCGATTGGCCATCGGCTCGTCGATCAGCGTACCGTTGGTTGACAGCGCGACGAAGAATCCGAGCTTCTTGGCGCGCTCCGATAGGGCGAAGATGTCGCGGCGCATGAGCGGTTCTCCGCCCGACAAGACCAGCACCCGGACACCGTAGTGGTGCAGGTCATCCATGACCGCATGAATCTCCTCGGTGCTGAGTTCCCCCGGAAAATCGCGATCGGCCGAGGTCGAGTAGCAGTGCTTGCAGGTCAAGTTGCAGCGTCGCACCAGATTCCAGATGACCACCGGGCCGGTCGCGGCCGGCGATCGGCGCGGGGGTGACTGAGCCCCGGCCAGTTCGCGGATGAAGTGCGAAACCCGAAACATTTGCGCCTCCTTCAGGCGGTGAGCCGAACGCCGGTCTTTTTCAGGATGCGCGTGCTGAACAGCACCTCGTGGCCACGCTGGCGCCGCCCCAGCACAGCCGCGATTCTTGCCACCCCGGCTGCCACTTCGGAGCGGCTACGGGCGTGGACCATCGCGTACAGGCTGTAGGGCCACTCGGGCGCGCGGCGCACCCGGTGGTAGCAGTGACTGACGAAAGGCAGCGCACCGACTTCGGCACCGGCCTCGGCAACGGCTTCATCTGCGACGTCCCACACCGACATGCCGTTGGCCCGGTACCCGAGCGCATAATGATTGGGAACCGCCGCAATGCGCCGCACGACGCCCGTGTCGAGCATCCGCTGGAAGCGTTCCATCACGTCCATTTCGCTCAGCCCGAGCCGTAGCGCGAGGTCGGCGAACGGCCGCGCAACCAAGGGCAATCCCGCGTGGGTGGCCGCGAGTAGCGCGCGATCGATGCTTCCCAGGTCGGGACGGGGGCGAGCACTGCCGCGCCCGCCCGATACGCCGGCGAGATCCGTGGGCAGAGTCCGATTACGCGGCTGCACCGGGCGCTCAGGGTCTCATTTCAGCGAGGCATAATAGGCGGCGAGATTGGCCAGGTCGGCGTCCGACAGCGAGTCGAGGATCGGCTTCATCATCGGGTTGTTGCGGGCGCCGGACTTCATGTCCTTGAGCTGCTTGAGCAGGTACGGTTCGTTCTGGCCGGCGAGATTCGGCCATATCGCGTTGGTGGCCTTGCCGGCGGCGCCGTGACATGCGGCGCACATCCCGGACTTGGCCTTGCCCGCGGCCGCGTCGCCGCTCGCCAGCGCGCTCTGGGCGCCGATCAGCATCAACGCGGAGATGGCAAGCGTGAGTTTCATGTTTTCTCCTTAGGCTGCCGAGCCGTGGGCATCAGACGCTCAAGTGCAAACCGACAAAGAACTCCTCGAGCTTCGGCAGACACAATACCCGGCAACCGCTGCCAGCTTCAATACCTTCGACCACTTGCGCGATCCGTGCAGGCGTTTCACAGGCGAGCACGAACCACAGATTATAGCGGTGGTCGCGCTCGTAGTTGTGCGCGACTTCCGGGTAAGCGTTCACCAGCGCCGCGACCTCGTCCAGGCGCTCCTGCGGCACCGCCATCGCGCACAGGCAGTAGCCGCCGCCGGCTCGTTCGATGTCAATCATGGGTCCGAACCGCGACAACGTGCCCTCGGCGAGCAGTCGGCGCAAGCGTGCGAGGAGATCGGATTCACTGATCCGAAGCGCCCGTGCCACGGCCAGATACGGTTGCTCGGTGATCGGGATCCCGTCCTGGAGCCGGTTCAGGATCGCGCGGTCCAGATCATCCATTACCCGAACGCTCCGCGGGGCTCGGCGCGTAGCGTGCTCCACGCTGCCGGAAGCAGCGGGTGCTGAACAAGACCTCGCGCCGGAAGGCCGCGAGGCCGGCATCGGCGGTGGCGGATTCGAGCACTCGCCACGCTTCCGCGCGGCGGCGCGCGTGCACCATGCAGTACAGGTTGTAGGGCCACTGGGGCGGGCTGCGGCGGCGTGCATAGCACAGCGTAACCCCCTCACGGGTCGCGAGGCGGCGCCCGAGCACATGGACCTCGGAGTCCGGCACATCCCACACCGTCATCGCGTTTTCGGTCAGGCCGAGGCTGCGGTGCCGCACCACCGCGCCGATGCGCTTGATGGCGCCGCCGGCGAGCAGGCCCGCGATGGCGTCGATGACCGACGCCTCGCTAGTGCCCAACGCGTGCGCAAGCACCGCATAGGGGCGCGCCACGAGCGGCAGTCCGTCCTGAAGCACCGCGAGCAGGCACCGGTCGAAGTCGCTCAGCGCGCCGTTCCAGGGCGCGGGCACGTTCGGCCTGTTGGCCCGGGAATCGGCCGTGTGGCGGAAGCCGAGATCGATGTGGTAGGCGCGCACCATCGGCAGATCGATGGGTGTGGTGGCAGTGCGCGCCTCGATTCCGGCAAGCACCCCATTGATGGCTTGACGGTTGCGCGCCGTGAGTACGAACCACAAATTGTAACGATGCTCGCGTGCGTAGTTGTGGTTCACCTCGGGGTAGGAGTTGACGATCGCGGCGGCTTCCTCGATTCGAGGAGGGGCGATCGTGAGCGCCGCCAGTGTGCTCGCACCGCAGGCGCGTGGTTCGAGCACCGGGCCGACCCGGCTCAGGATCTCACGGGCGTGAAGGTCGACGAAGGTCTCGATCACCAGGTGCTCGGAGGCACCCAACGCCTCGGCCAGAACCCGGAAAGGTCGCTGTTCGAGTGCCAGATCACGTTGTGAAGCATCGAGCAGGCGGCGTTCGAAGGGCGTCAACGCGACACCCCGCGGGTGCGAAGCGCCGGCGAACGGCTCGCGGGGAAGTTGTTCAGTCATCGTCTCCGGCGCCCCCGGCCGCACGGCTCACAGGCCGATCCTGTGGGCGCGATCGGTGAAAAAGATCCCGCTCGGACTTTCCGCCGGGAGTGACGACACTCGGCGATAGCTTCGGGTGTCGTAGACGAGCACCCGGTTGTCGTCGCGCACCGAGACCCAGACCTGTTCGCCGCGAGGCGCGAACTCCATGTGCAGCACCGCCTTGCCGGGTTTGAGAGTCCGCTCGACACGCAGACTTTCGACATCGATGACCTGGATCGTGTCGTTGAGCGGATGCGCGAAGTTGACCCACACCTTGCGTCCGTCCGGCCGGGCCATGACGAACACCGGTTGTCCGTGCACCGCGATATGCGCCCGGATGCTCCAGTCACGCCGATTCACCACCAGCACCTGGTGATGGCCGACCGCCGGCACGAGCGCGTAGTCACCGGCTATCGCCCAGCCTTCCAGATGCGGCATCTTGTAGACCGGCAACGCCCGTTCACCGCGCCCATAGCCATCGAGAATGCGACGCACACCGCGCTCGAGATGCCACAAATCGAGCAACGCCATCCCGTCTTCGCCGAACAGCCCGGCGACGTAGTAGCGTCCGTCGGGCGTGATCAGCCCATCATACGGGAGGCGTCCGACGTTTTCGAAGCGGCGTACCTCGGGCCGGGCCGGGTCCTGCATGTTCAGCACCCAGATCTCCCCGGCATCGTAGAGGCTGAACACGAAAAGCTGACCCGGCGCATCCACCAGTCCGACCACCTTGGAACGTTTGCCCTCGTTGCCGTAAGTCGCCGGAATCTCCGCCACCAGTCGCAGCGTGTCGGCGGCGAACACCTTGACCCCTCCGGGAACGTAGTTCGAGACCGCCACCAGCGACCCGTCCTGCGATATCGCGCCGCCGATGGCGTTGCCTCCCTGCACCACGCGGCGCGCAATGGCGCCACTCAACATATCGATCTTGGTGAGCCCACCGTCACGCCCGAACACGTAGGCATAGCGCTCGTCACGCGAATACACCACCGTCGCGTGCGACAGATCGCCGAGCCCGTCCACCTGGGCGAGTTCCGTGCGGTGGCTGGTATCGACAATCAACACCCGCCCCGCCGTACGTTCAATGACGATCCCGAGATCACCGGTCCCGCGCAGCGTGGCACAGCCGCCAAGCACGAGGCCCGGCAGCAGCACGCCCGCGCACCAGAATCGCGAATAACGCCCGCTGTTTCTCATCGCGGGTCCTCCGCGCCGCTCAGCATGCGTGCAACGAGCCAGCGAATCTCTTCGGTCGAGAGAAGATTCTTCCACGGTGGCATAGGGGTTCCCGGTCGTCCTTCCGCGATGATGGTCTCGACCTGGATCGCACTCTTTGCGGCGAGTGCCGCGGAGGTCAGGGCCGGACCCAGCCCGCCGGTCAGGCGGTTGCCGTGGCAAGCGCCGCAGTCCTGATGCAGCAGGTTGCTGAGTTCCGCGCGGCGCGCCGCGCTCAATCCGCTCGCGGCTGCCAGCGCCGGCAGGACAAGCATGATGAGCCCGATCGAGCATCGCATCGTGCTTCGACGCTCCGGCTCTTACCCTACGTCCTTGGCCGGCGGCGCGTCGGCCTGGGGCGAGAACCAGCTCAGTTCCTCCGCCAGCGCGACGACCTCGCCGATAACGATCAGGGCGGGGCTCGCGACCGCCGCGCTCCTCACCGTGGCGGCCAGCTCGGCGAGCGTCGTGAGTATCCGCCTTTGCGATCGCGTCGTGCCCCGCTCGATGATTGCGGCCGGGGTCGCCCCGTCGCGACCGGCGTCAAGGAGCGCGGCGCCGATCCCGTCGACTTGGGCAAGCCCCATATAGACCACCAGGGTCAGCAACGGATTGGCGAGCGAACGCCAGTCGAGGTCCAGCGGCGCGTCCGCCTGGCAGTGCCCGGTGATGAACTGGACACCCTGCGCAAAGTCGCGATGGGTCACCGGGATCCCGGCATAAGCAGTGCAGGCTATGGCCGCCGTAATGCCGGGGACGATCTCGAAAGTGATGCCGTGTCTCGCCAGGTACCGGGCTTCCTCCCCGCCGCGCCCGAAGACCAGCGGATCGCCCCCCTTGAGGCGTACCACGCCGCGGTTGGCGCGCGCCAGACGCACCAGCATCTCGTTGATTTCTTCCTGGGGCATGTGATGATGGCCGGGGCGCTTGCCGGCGAAAAACCGCGAGACCCCCTCCGGGATCAAGGCAAGGATTTCGTCCGACACCAGGCGATCATAGACCACCACATCCGCCTGCGTTAACAAACGGATGGCCTTGACCGTCAGCAAGTCCGGATCGCCAGGGCCTGCCCCGACGAGATATACGCGACCTGTTGCTTCCACGACACCCGCCCTTCGAGTTGATACCGATTCGCCGATCCCAGGCGGTAGCATAGCAAATACGGCGCGCGGACAAGTACACTGCGAAAATCGAAGTCCCCAGTTGCGCGTCCATGGTCAGTCAGGCCTCCTGGCATGGTATGCGCCGAGGGGAGGCCCGGCGTGACGGGACCTTGTCCCGACTTTGCCCGAGCGCTTTGGTGCTCCCGGCTGCGCCGTGCGGACCTTGCATCAGGTCTACTCGAGGACTGGGGTGCGCGCATTGGCCCGCTGTGGCACGCGATGGCGCCCGGATCCAGGCTCTGGCCGGCGGCGGGATTAGCGGGACTCCCGGGGTAATGGGTCTCGCTCGGCGGTTGACCAAAGTCAAGGCGGAACCGCCCGCCAATTGCGATTATTCATTTTGGGCAATCTTTGGTATGGGGTGTAGGCAGCGCGGGGTGGATTGGGACGCGAGGTGCGTGGAGTGGCGGCCGGCGGCGCCCGGCCCCCGGGTCGCGACCTGCCGATAGCATCGCGGGGTGTCTGACCCAGCAAACAGGGGGAGATCAGGAGGGGAAGATGGACATTTCCAAGC
>CAZSDY010000002.1:0-57543 GCA_964605765.1 uncultured Ectothiorhodospiraceae bacterium
GCCATGGCTCAGGACGAGGACGCTCCTGCAGGCTTTCAACGCCGCGTGTGACGCGGCCGGCTTCGATGCGTCGATCTCGACCGATGTCACGCGCGATATCTGGGAGAAGTTCGTGCTCCTCGTGGGCATGAGCGGCGCGACCGCCCTTCTCAGGTCTTCGATCGGCCCGATTCTCACTGAGCGCCACTGCCGGGAGTTCTTTCACTCGCTGATGGCGGAGGCGGTCGCGGTTGGCCGCGCCCGGGGCATCTCGCTGGAGCCGGACTACGCTGACGAGCGCATGGCATTCGCCGACACCCTGCCCGAATCGATGAAGGCCTCGATGCTGCATGACCTGGAGCGTGGCAACCGCCTCGAGCTCGACTGGCTCGCCGGTGCCGTCGTGACGATGGGCGAAGAGGCCGGCATCGCGACCCCCGCGAACTGCGCGGTGCGCGCAGGCTTGAGACTCTACGCAGACGGGAGGCAATGATCTTCATGCCTGCCGCGCTGCGGCATCGATAGCTGGAACCGGCCAGCACCGGCCACTCGTCGCATTCAAACCTGTGATTTGAGCGTCCGCCCCCCGGCTGATAGATAGGACGCGTTACGCCTCTCAACCACGCAGCTTCAATACAATTGCGTCGATCTGGTTCTGATACAGCCGGCTTCTTGTCTCGTCGAGACCGTTCTTGGCCGAAAAAGGCCCCAGACGCACCCGGTGCCAGGTCTGCTCGCCGTTGATGGAGACTGTCTGCACGTGGGCCTCGAGTCCCAGCAGGGCGAGATTCGCCTTGAGCTTTTCCGCATCCTCGGGTTTTCTGAAGGACCCGACCTGCAGCACGTAGGTGCCCTTGAGCGGCTGCGGCGCCTTACCCTGCTTGGGCGGTGCCGGCTCGAGTTCCTTGTCCGGCACCGCGACCTCCATCTCGGGGAGCATGGTGTAGAACTCGAACTTCAGTTTTTCGGGCTCGGGTTCTGGCGGCGGCGACTCGAGCACCCTCGCGGGCGGCGGCTTGATATCCGCGCGGGTTATCGTGATCGGCGCCAGCAACGCGTAGCGCTGCGCGAAAAACACCCCCACGGAAACACCCACGCCGAGCAGCACGCCGGCGATGAATGCGCGGGCGTCGAAGCTCGGTTTGCTGGGCTTGGATGCGCCTCGCGCGCGCTTGTAATCCTTGGGCATCGAATCACGTAACCCTTACATCGACTCCGGCGCCGTGCTCCCCTCTCGCACCAAGCCGAGGGCCAGCCTCCGGGGAATGGCCGCGGCGAGCGCAATGCAGGCCGTGCGCATACTGTACATAGTAGACCGGATTACGGCTCGATCGCCGCACCGCCGAATGCGGGTCCACGTCCAGATGCCGGCTACTGTTGCGCATCATGTGCACACAGCGCGCCGCGCCTGTTCGATGAATCCCGCAATGTGATGCTTCAAGCTTCAGGGTCCTGCGTGCCGAGGGCGGGTATTGTAACGACGCGATCAAAGCATGTCCTGCGGGTCCACGTCCAACGACCAGCGCACGCGCCGGGCGAGCTTCAATTGCTCGATGCGCTCGACCCAGGTATCCAGGAAGCGATGCAACGCACCGCGATGGCGGGCCTCTATCAGCAACTGGGCCCTGAACCTCCCCGCCCTGCGCTCCATGGGCGCCGGTACCGGGCCGCGTAGCGCCAGCTTATCATGCGGGAGCACCGATGCCGCCTCCTTGGCTGCCAGCAGGAACCCGAAAGCCGGGTCGCGCGCTGCCGACTCCGAGCGTAACAGTGCCATGCTCGTCACAGGCGGCAGGCTGACGGCACGCCGCTCCTCGAGCGCAATCTGCGCGAACCGCGCATAGCCCTCGGTGATCAGCACCCGCAGCAGCGGATGATCGGGGTGATGTGTCTGCAGCAGGACGCGCCCTGGCCGATCGCTTCGCCCCGCGCGCCCCGCGACCTGTACCAGCAATTGCGCCATGCGTTCCGCGGCCCGGAAGTCCACGCTGAACAGGCCACCGTCGGCGTCTATGATGCTGACCAGCGTAACCCCGGGGAAGTGATGTCCCTTGGCGAGCATTTGCGTGCCGATCAGGATGTCGGTCTCACCGGAGCGCACGCCGGCCAGGGTCTCCTCCAGGGCGCCGCGCCGGCGCGTGCTGTCACGGTCCATGCGCCCGATTCGTGCATCCGGAAAATGCCGCGCCAATACCTCGGTGAGGCGCTGTGTACCCACCCCCACGTGCTGCAGGACCGAGGCACTGCATTGCCCGCAGTCCGCTGGGGGCGCCTGCTCGGCACCGCAATGGTGGCAGCACAGTCGATCGGTGACACGATGATAGACCATGTGTGCGTCGCAACGCGGGCAATCGGCCATCCAACCGCAAGCGTGGCACATGAGTGCAGGCGCATAGCCGCGGCGATTGAGAAACAACAGGCTCTGCCCACCTGAGTGCAGGTTGGCGCCAATGGCTGCCAGCAGGGCATCCGAGAGGCCGTGCTCGAACGGCCTCTGGCGTACGTCCAGCACCTCTATGCCGGGCAGGCTGGCCCCCGTAATCCGGTGTGGCAAGCCAAGGTGCTGGTACCTCTCGAGCGCCACGTTGTGCAGACTCTCGAGCGAGGGGGTCGCCGAACCGAGCAGCACCGGCACGCCGGCCTGCCGAGCGCGCATGACCGCGAGATCGCGCGCCGAATAGCGCAACCCCTCCTGCTGCTTGTAGGACAAATCGTGCTCCTCATCCACGATGAACACGCCTGGCGCGCGCAGCGGGGCAAAGACCGCCGATCGGGTACCCAGAACCACGGGCGCCTCCGCGCTTCTTGCCATGACCCACGCGCGCAAGCGTTGCTGCTCGCCGAGTCCGGAGTGCATCACGCTCAGTGGCACACGCAGGCGCTCCTCGAACCTCGCCACCATCTGCGGCGTGAGTCCGATCTCCGGGATCAGCACGAGCGCCTGGCGGCCCTGCGCGATGACAGCCTCGATGAGCGCCAGATAAACCTCGGTCTTGCCGCTGCCCGTCACACCATCGAGCAGGAACGCTTGAAAGCGCCCCGCGGCGGCGTGCACGCGGTGCACCGCATCGGCCTGCGCTTGCGACAACTCGACGCGAGCCGTCGTCGCCGATCGCGGCGCTGTGTGCCCGCTGACCGTTCTGGCCTCCACCCACCCCTTGCGTTGCAGATCCGCGAGCACTCGGGACGAGCGGTGTCCGCGTGCCGTAATCTCTTCGCGCGTCAGACCCTGCGCCTGCCCGCGCAGGCAATCGAGCAGCGCGCGCTGGCGCGGGGCGCGGTCCAGTGAGGCCACCGTGATCGACGTGCCGATCGGAGTCAACCGGTAGCGAGTCAAAGCCGCGATGCGGGCGGGCCTGCCCTGGCGCAGCAGTGATGGCAGGGTCGCCGAGACGACTTCGCCGATCGGATGGTGATAGTAGGCGGCAGCCCAGCGGACGATTTCCAGCATGTCCTCGCCGAGCAACGGATCCGAGTCCAGCACCTCCAGAACGGTCTTGAGCCGGGAGGCATCGATGTCGCTGCGCACGACGCATGCCATGACGAGGCCGACCCGCGTGCTGCGCCCGAACGGTACCTTAACGCGCACGCCCGGCACAAGCGGCGGTGTGTCTGGCGACTCGCCCACCATGTAATCGAAGCAGCAGCGAAGCGGCGAAGGCACCGCCACGCGAGCTATGAGCGGGCCGGGATCGACCGCCGCGGGCAGCCTGCTCACCCGTTCACGGCGCGTGAAGGGCCACGGCCGTGGAGGCGGCAAGGCCATGCACCGTGTTCAGACAAGAGCCTCTACCTCCTCGAGGCGCGCGCGACCCATGGGCTTGCCGTCGATGGGGCTCAACGGCGCCTGGCGCTGGCCGTCCACATCGAACACGACCAACTCGACGGGCACGTCATCGGCAATGAAACGATAGATCGGATAGATGCGGTAGCCGCTGGCGCTCACGCGCAGGCGCCGCTCGCCGGGCGCATAGGGGATTCCGCATTCCGCGAGATAGAGGCCCACCGCCTCGGCGGGCTCGCTGAACACGTGCAAGCACACTTCACTGTGCTCGTCGGCGGTGCCGCGGAGCACGGCACCGACCAGGCCGGGCTCGAACCGCGAAAGAAATCTCATGGCCGAGCACGCCGTCGCACGCATTTTCTCGAGACGCAGCGGCTGACAATGCGCCCTGAACAGGCGCTGATATTCGATCATGGCCCGCTCGATCTCGTCATTGCCGGGCATCTGCCTGCCGGGCACCACACGAAGCCGCTGCAGCGCCTTGCGCTTGGCTTTCTGAAAGTCCTTGATACCGCCCTCGATCATGATGCGCGCTGCTTCGCTGGCAATTCGCTCACGCAGTTGGCGCCGAGTTGTGGTGCGCTGACGCATGGGCCCTCAGAACAACTGCTCGGTAACCTCGTCCGGCTCTTCCGACGGGAGTTTTTCCGTGGACGCTGCTACCACGGGGGGCGCTTCGCGCACATTCCGTGGGACATGCTCGGTGCGAAACGTTTCGAAGATTGCGTCCGGAAACCCAGCCCCCACCCGATCACCGGTCTTCGGATCGATGCGCACAGTGACCAGCCCCTCGGGCTGCTCCAGGATGGTGCTCGGTACCCCCTCGAGCGCCTTGCCCATGAAATCCATCCACATCGGCAGCGCCGCGCGCGCGCCTGTTTCATGCCTGCCGAGCGGGCGCACCTGATCGAACCCGACCCATGTCGTCATCACCAGCGTGGGGTTGAACCCCGAGAACCAGGCATCGCGCTGGTCGTTGGTCGTGCCCGTCTTACCGGCCAGATCCTTGCGCCCGAGCTTCCGGGCACGGCGCCCCGTCCCGTACTGGATGACATCCCTCAGCATCGATGCCATCAACCAGGCGTTTCGCGCCGATACAACGCGCGGCGCCACACGAAAAGGCAACGACCCCTGGTCAGCCGTTGCGGATGCGGGTGCTGTCTCCAACGCCGTGCCCTGCCCAGGCGCATCGGGTGGCGCCTCCGATGCCGCGTCCTGCCCAGACGCCTCGCCCTGGCCCTGCAAGTCCACGCCGGGCGCCGTCTGGGAAAGCGCCGGGAACTCGGTTTCGCACTCGCGGCAAACGCGCAGCGGATCGGCCTCGAACAGCGTCTGGCCGTCCGCATCGACGATGCGCTCGATGAAATACGGCTCGACCCGGTATCCGCCATTTGCGAGCACCGCGAATCCAGTGGCCATCTCCAGCGGTGTTACCGTGCCGCTGCCGAGCGCGAGAGAAAGATTACGCGGCAGGCGTGCCGCATCCAACCCGAAGCGCGCAATGTATTGCAGCGCATAGTCGACGCCCATTTCGCGCAACAACCGGATAGATACGAGGTTGCGGGACTTCGTGAGCGCCATGCGCACCCGTGTGGGCCCGAAGAACTTACCGCTGTAGTTTTCGGGACGCCAGGCAGCTTCCAGTCCCGGATCGTCGAAAACCACCGGCGCATCGTTTATCAGGGTAGCCGCCGTCAAACCATAATCGAGCGCAGCCGAGTAGATGAAGGGTTTGAAATTCGAGCCGGGTTGGCGCTGGGCCTGTATGGCACGATTGAACTTGCTGCGCCGAAAATCGAAGCCTCCGCCAATGGCCACGATGGAGCCGTCCATCGGGTCGAGCGCCACCAGCGCACCCTCGACGGCGGGTAGCTGCGCGAGACCCCAGCCCTCGGTGGTTTGGGCCACGCGCACGATGTCACCGGGCTCGACGATATCGGCGGCCTGTTCGGGCTTCGCGCCGCGGCGATTCTCATTTATGTAAGGCCTCGCCCACGACAGACCCTCCCACGGCAGATTGATGACACCGTGCTCGCGGGTATAGACGCTCGCGGTCTGCCCCTCGACGACGGTGACCAGCGCCGGAACCAGCGTACCAATGCTCGGCACGTCCTTGAGCACGGCGTCGGCGTCCAACCGGGGCTGCGACATGTCCACGCGAAACTCCGGGCCGCGATAGCCATGACGCCGGTCGTAGGCGAGGAGCGCACCGCGCAGCGCCTCGTTGGCATACACCTGGCGCTTCGAGTCTATGCTCGCGTAGACCTTGTATCCGGCACTGGTCGATGCATCCCCGTAACGCGCATCCATATCTGCACGGATCATCTCGGCCAGGTAGGGTGCTTCGACCTCTATGGGCAGCTCGTGCAGCGCGGCGCTGACCGGCGCGCGGGTAGCCCGCTCGTAAAGCGCCCCATCCAGGTACCCCAGCTCACGCATCTGGCCGAGGACGTAGTTGCGGCGCTCGACTGCGCGCACTGGGTTGGCGATGGGGTTGAACCGGGACGGCGCCTTCGGAAGGCCCGCGATCATCGCGATCTGCGCGAGCGTGAGCCGGTCCAGGGTCACGCCGTAGTAAACACTGGCTGCAGCCCCGACACCGTAGGCACGGTGTCCCAGGAAGATCTTGTTGAGGTACAGCTCGAGTATCTCGTCCTTGCCGAGCTCGCGCTCGATCTTCAAGGCGAGCAGGATCTCGTTCGCCTTGCGCAAATATGTCTTTTCCCTGCCCAGGAAAAAATTCCGCGCCACCTGCATGGTGATGGTGCTACCCCCGGGACCCTTCTTTCCCTCCAAGATCAGATACAACACCGCACGCGTCAGCCCCTGCCAGTCAACGCCCGGGTGCTCATAGAAGCGCTCGTCCTCGGACGCGAGGACGGCACGAATCATGGTTTCCGGCACCTCGGCCATCTTGACCGGCACACGGCGCTTTTCGCCGAAGTTCGCGACCAACCGCCCGTCGCGCGTATAGACCCGCAGCGGAACCTGGAGGTGGATCTCTTTCAGGCTTTCAATGGCGGGCAGGCGCGGCGCCAGATAAAGGTAGGCCGCGCTGAGCGCAAGCAAAGCGGCAAAGCCACCGGCGACCAGCAGGAGGCCTAATCGGCGAAATAGCTTACTCAAACCAAACATCGTCGTATCAACGGCACCCGTGCATTTTACGACGCTGCTCAGGGTTCGCGAAAGAATAACTTCCTGGTACTGGATCGGCGAGGCAAAGTTGACCGTTAGCGTGTTTGTACATTCTTGCTCTCTTGATCTATAGTTAGAGCTTGTAGTTAATGTATAATTGCATGAAGCTCCGCTAACCTCG
Source organism: uncultured Ectothiorhodospiraceae bacterium (assembly GCA_964605765.1). Lineage (GTDB taxonomy): Bacteria > Pseudomonadota > Gammaproteobacteria > HK1 > HK1 > CAZSDY01. Next base: position 7,080 of record CAZSDY010000002.1, read on the forward strand.
GAGATTAAAAGGAAAAATCGTGGGAATCTTCGGTAAGAAAACGACTCCCGTAATCGGCCTCGATATCAGTTCCACGGCCGTGAAGCTGCTCGAGTTGAGCGGTACCCGCGATAAGTATCGAGTGGAAGCCTATGCCGTGGAACCACTGTCACCAAACGCCGTGGTTGAAAAGAATATCACCGATATCGAGGCAGTGGGCGATTCCATTCGCCGTGCGGTCAAGCGCTCGCAGACCAAGACGAGAAACGCCGCCGTGGCGGTCGCCGGCTCCGCCGTCATCACCAAGGTCATCACCATGCCGGGCAATCTCGCTGACGATGAGCTTGCCAGCCAGATCGAGCTGGAGGCCGATCAGTACATTCCCTATGCCCTGGAAGAGGTGAACATGGACTTCGAGGTGCTCGGCACCTCCGAGGCCGACCCGGACCGCGTCGACGTGCTGCTTGCGGCCTCGCGATCCGAGAACGTGGATGTGCGCATCGGTGCCGTGGAGCTGGGCGGGCTAGCCGGAAAAATAGTCGATGTGGAAGCGTTCGCGCTGGAGCACGCCTTCAGTCTGCTGGCAAAAGAGATGCCCGGCGGCGGTATCGGCGAGATCATCGGCCTGGTCGACATCGGCGCCACCATGACGACGCTGAGCGTTCTCAGCGACCTCAAGATTATTTACGCGCGCGAGCAGGTGTTCGGCGGCAAACAGCTCACCGAGGAGATCCAGCGCCGCTACGGGCTTTCGTTCGAGGAAGCCGGTCTCGCTAAGCGCCAGGGCGGGCTGCCGGACAATTACCGTCCCGAGGTGCTCGAGCCGTTCAAGGAATCCATGGCACAGCAGGTCAACCGTGCCCTGCAATTCTTCTATTCTTCCAGCCAGTACGCGCAGGTCGACCGAATCGTGCTGGCCGGCGGCTGCGCCTCCATAGAGGGCGCCGACGAGATAATCGCGCAGAAGACGGGTGCGCCGGTGACCATCGCCAATCCGTTCGCGACCATGTCGCTTTCCCGACATGTGAAAGCGCAGATACTCAGCAACGATGCGCCGGCGCTGATGATCGCATGCGGACTGGCCATGAGGAGTGCGGACTGATGGCCCATATCAACCTACTGCCCTGGCGCGAGGAGCTGCGCAAGGAGCGCAATCGCGACTTCACGACCCACTGCTTCATCGTCGCCATACTGATGGCTCTGGTGATTGGTGGTGTTCACTACGCATTCCTGCAGCAGATCAGGCTGCAAAAGCAGCGCAACGATCTGATCCAGGATCAAATCACGGCGCTCGACAAGAAAATCAAGGACATCAAGGATCTGGACGGCGAACGGGCGCGACTGGTGGCGCGCACGGACATCATTGAGCAGCTTCAGTTCAGTCGCCCCGAGATCGTTCACCTGTTCGATGAGCTCGTGAAGACACTGCCCGAAGGCGTCTTCTACAAGCGCATCACCCAGAAGGGGCGCTTGCTGACACTCCAGGGTGTGGCCCAGTCCAACGCGCGCGTGTCTTCCCTGATGCGCAAACTCGAGGCCTCGCCCTCGCTGGAAAATCCGAGCCTGCTGGAGATCAAGCGCGCGCCCGAGAAGAAGAAGGGCGGGAACGAGCTTCTGCGCCTCAGCGACTTCAAAATGACCGTCGCACAGACACGCCAGAAGAAGCCCGGCGAGGCGGAGGGCACGCAATGAAAATGTCCGAGCTCCAGAATCTTGACCCGGCCCGGATCGGTTCCTGGCCTCTGCCCGTCAGATCCCTGCTCATACTGGGTGGTTGCTTGGCTTTGCTGTTTGCGGGCTACTGGTTCGACGTCAAGAATCAGATCGCCGATCTCGAGCGGGTCACGGCTGAGGAGCAATCGCTGCGCGACACCTTCGAGCTGAAGCAGCGCAAGGCGGCAAACCTCGAGCCGCTCAAGGAGCAGCTTGCACTGATGAAGCAGTCCTTCGGCGAGATGCTGCGCCTGCTGCCCGACAAGACCGAGATCGAGGGACTGCTGGTCGACATCTCGCAGGCGGGGCTCACGAGTGGCCTCGAGTTCGATCTGTTCAAGCCCGGGGCCGAGCAGCCGGCCGAGTTCTACGCGATCCAGCCCATCCACATCAAGGTGACGGGAACCTACCACGAGTTTGGCGAGTTCATCAGCGCCGTCGCCGGGCTGCAACGCATCGTGACGCAGGAGGAGATTGCCATTCGTCCCAAAGGCGGGCCCGGCGCGAGCGAGGCACAGGACGTGCTGGTCATGGAGACGGTTGCGAAGACCTACCGTTACATGGATGAGGATGAAATCGCAGAAAGCGAGAGCCAATAGGTAAAGGGATCGGCCATGCGAAATCAGATATCCGTTAATCCCACCTTCTCACCGGTCTCGAGGGCGGGGTCCGTTGTATTAGTCGTCCTGCTGATGGGCGTGGTGCTCGTCGGCTGCTCCGGCGGGGTCGACGAGAATCTGCGCCTCTACACCGAGAACGTTCTCAAGCGCAAGGCCGAGACTCTGCCAAAACCCGAGCCGCCCAAGCCCTACGTGGTGTACAAATTCACCGGTGAAGACGCCAACGGCAACAAAGTCGACCCGTTCCGGCCGTTCTTCATCCAGGAAGAGACGGCCGGGAGCGTGGATGAGGGGGGCGTTTTTGCGCCCGTCGAGGGCCGGCTCAAGGAAGAGATGGAGCGGTTCCCGCTCGATTCCCTGCGCATGGTGGGCACCCTCGAGCAGGACAGCGACGTGTGGGGCATCGTGCTGAATCGCGAAGGAACCGTCTACCGCGTGCAGGTGGGCAACTACATGGGCCAGAACTACGGAAAGATCATCGCCGTCCTGGAAGACAAGATCGAGCTGGAAGAACGCGCCAGGGACAGCACCGGAAAATGGTATTTGCGCGAAGCATCATTGGCATTGGCCGAGTGAGCCAGTCAAGGGAGGCCGTATCATGAACTCTATCAACCGCTTTCGTCCTCGTGGCCGGATCATAGGCGATGTCCTCGCCCTGCTGGCGGCGATGTGCCTAACGGCCCTGATCCCGGCGAACGCGGGCGCGGCCAGCGCCACGCTCGACGCCGTCAGCTTTGCCAAGCTGCCCGGTGACCGCGTGCAGGTGCGCTTGAAGCTTTCCGCGCCCGTGCAGGAGCCTTTGAGCTTCGCCATCGACAATCCGGCGCGTGTGGCGCTCGATTTTCCTGATGTTTCACTCAATCTCGCCACCAAGACGCAGCAGATCGGTGTGGGCATGGCGCGAAGCATCTCGGCCGTCGAGGCGGCAGGGCGCACCCGCGTGGTGCTCAACCTCATCAAGCTGGTCCCGTACAAGCTGAAGGTCGAAGGCGCCGATGTGCTCATCACCCTGGAGAGCCCCGGTGCAGCCGGTGACGCCGCCCTGCGCGGCGAAGCGCAGGCAAGTGCGGGTGGGCGCGGCATAGATAGCATCGATTTTCGCCGCAGCGCCACCGGCGCGGGTCGTATCATCGTTCGCTTGAGCGATCCATCCACCGTGGTCGACACCCGCGAGGAGGGCGGCAACATCGTGGTCGAATTTCTGAATACCACTTTGCCCGTGAACCTCGCGCGGCGCCTCGATGTGGTGGACTTCGCCACGCCCGCACAGCTCATCGACACCTTCCAGCAAGGCGAAGACGTTCGCATGGTGGTAACGACCGAGGGCTTGTACGACCTGCTTTCCTACCAGTCCGACGACCTGCTCACCATCGAGATCAGGCGGCTCACCAAGGCCGAGGAAGAGGAAATCAAGAAGGACAAGTTCGGTTATACCGGCGACCGCCTGTCGCTCAACTTCCAGAATATCGAGGTGCGCGCCGTGCTGCAGCTCATCGCCGATTTCACCGGGCTCAACCTGGTCGCGAGCGATACCGTGGGCGGCAACCTCACGCTCAGGCTGAAGAACGTCCCCTGGGACCAGGCCTTCGATATCATTCTGCGCGCCAAGGGGCTCGCCATGCGCCAGCAGGGCAACGTCATCATGGTGGCGCCCAGCGAAGAGATCGCGGCACGTGAGAAGCTGGAGCTCGAAGCGCACAAGCAGATCACGGAGCTCGCTCCGCTCGTGACCGAGTTCATACAGGTGAATTACGCCAAGGCGAGCGAGATAGCAAAGCTGCTGAAAGCCGAAGAGAACTCCCTGCTCTCCGCGCGTGGCAGCGTATCCGTCGACGAGCGCACCAACACGCTGCTGGTGCGTGACACCACGGACAACCTGAGCGGGGTGCGCGGACTCGTCACCAAGCTCGATATCCCCGTGCGTCAGGTGCTCATCGAAGCGCGCATCGTGGTCGCGGACGACCGCTTCAACCGCAACCTGGGCGTGCGATTCGGATTGTCCCGCACGCAGAGCCTGCACAGCAGCGAGACCCAGTCATTCTCGGTCGGCGGCGGGAATCCGGGCGACGTGGAGTTCGCGGCGGGCCCGGTCTCGTTCCACACGCAGAACCGCGAGAACCTGATTGTCGATCTGCCGGTCACCGACCCGTCGGCGGCCATTCGTTTCGCCATCTTCAACATTCCCGACTACCTGATACAGCTCGAGCTCGACGCGCTGCAGACCGAGGGCCGCGGTGAGGTGCTCGCCAACCCGCGCGTCGTCACCTCGAACCAGAAGGAGGCGATCATCGAGCAGGGTACCGAGATACCGTTCCAGGAAGCCTCGTCGAGCGGCGCCACGAGCACCTCGTTCAAGCCCGCGGTGTTGCGCCTCAAGGTGACGCCGCAGATCACGCCCGACGATCGCATCATCATGGATCTGAACGTCAACCAGGACACCGTCGGCCAGGAGTTCGGCGGCATCCCCAGCGTCGACACACGCGAGCTCACCACGCAGGTGCTGGTGGACAACGGCGACACGGTCGTGCTCGGCGGCATATTCGAGCAGACCAAGCGCAACGACGTGGAGAAGGTGCCGTTCTTCGCCGACCTGCCCTACCTCGGTTTCATGTTCCGCTCCGAAGCCGTTCGTGACGAGAAGACCGAGCTGCTGATATTCGTGACGCCGAAGATCGTCAAGGAGGCGCTCACGCTCAACTAGCGCCACTGGCCCCGGTCCGGCCAAGGCCCGCGGACGAGTCCTTCGTCCGCGGGTTTTTTTTGCACGGATTGCTCAATTATGGTTGAGTCTGCCCGTGACCCGACCGCATTTCATGAAAAGCCCCGGCAACATATTCCTGGTCGGTCCCATGGGCGCCGGGAAATCGACCACGGGCCGCCAGCTTGCCAAGGCGCTCTGCAAACGTTTTCATGACTGCGATCGGGAGATCGAATCGAGCACTGGCGCCGACATCCCGCTCATTTTCGAGCTGGAAGGCGAGGAGGGTTTCCGCAAGCGCGAGCGCGCCATGCTCGCACGGCTGGTGCAAAAGCACGGCATCGTGCTGGCCACCGGTGGCGGGGCGGTGCTGGACGAGGAGAGCAGGCGCCTGCTCATCAAGCACGGATTCATCATCTACCTGCACGCGCCCCTGGAGTTTCTGGTGCTGAGGACCGCGCGCGACAAGCACAGGCCCCTGCTCGATACCGGTGATCCGAGGGCCAAAATGGAAGCAATCATGCGCGAACGCGAGCCCCTGTACCGCCAGGTCGCCGACATGGTCGTGACGACGGACAAGCGCAGCGTGCGTTACGTGGTACGCGAGATCCTGGGCAGGCTGGACGATTTATGAAGACACTGCAGGTGGCACTCGGGGAACGCAGCTACCCCATCCACATCGGCAGCGGGCTGCTCGGCCGCGCCGACTTGCTGGCAGGCGCGCTGCCACACAAGGACCTGCTGGTGGTGAGCAACGAAACGGTGGCGCCGCTGTATCTGGAGCGCCTGCTGGACTCGCTGGCGGCATACCAGGCGCATTCCGTGATTCTGCCCGACGGCGAAGCACACAAGAATCTCACCGTGTTGAACACCCTGTTCGACGCCCTGCTCGAGCATCGCTTCGGTCGCGACTGTGCGCTGCTGGCGCTCGGCGGTGGCGTGGTCGGCGACATCACGGGTTTCGCCGCCGCATGCTATCAACGGGGCGTGGCCTACCTGCAGGTGCCGACCACGCTGCTGGCACAAGTCGACTCCTCGGTCGGCGGCAAGACCGCGGTCAATCACCCTCTAGGCAAGAACATGATTGGCGCGTTCCACCAACCGCTTTGCGTGATTGCAGATACCGATACCCTGCACACGCTGGAAGAGCGCCAGATACGCGCCGGCATCGCGGAGATCATCAAGTACGGCTTGATATGCGACCCGGACTTTCTCCTGTGGCTGGAACAGAACATGGATGCCCTCACGCGCCGCGACGCGGACGCGCTGGCGCATGCCATCGAGCGCTCCTGCCGGATCAAGGCGCGCATCGTGAGCGCGGACGAGCGTGAGTCGGGCTCGCGCGCGCTGCTCAACCTGGGACATACTTTCGGGCACGCGATCGAGACGGGGCTCGGCTATGGTCGCTGGCTGCACGGTGAGGCGGTCGCCGCCGGCATGTGCCTCGCCGCCGACCTCTCGGCTCGCATGGGCTGGATCACGGTGCAGGACAGCGAGCGCGTAGAGTCCCTCATCGGACGCGCCGGTCTGCCCTGCGCTGCGCCCGCCGAGCTGGAGGTCGAGCGCATGCTGGAACTGATGCGGGTCGACAAGAAGGCCATGGCGGGACGCCTCCGCCTGGTGCTGCTCGAATCGCCAGGGCGGGCCGTCATCAGCACCGACTTCGATCATGAGGCCCTGCGCGAAACGCTGCGCCAGCGCCGCAACGACGAGCCGAGCACACGTGGTTGATGTTCTCGCCGAAACGCAGAGCACGCAAGGAAAAGGCCGGTCGGTGAAACCCTGATGAACGGTGGCATCACCCGTACCGTCAATGGTCTCGTCTGTTGGCGTGCCTGGCGGCTTTGCGAGAGCAATGCGCGTCCCTGTATACCGACAGTGGGCTGAAGGGCCACGTTATTCATGGCACAGCACTGGGACCTCGCACCTTATGCCGTCAGAGCGGACCAGTCCCGCGGTCGCGCGCATGCGGAGCCCGTGCCCAGCCTGCGCAATGAGTTTCAGCGCGATCGGGACCGCATCGTCCACTCGGCCGCCTTCAGACGCCTGGAGTACAAGACGCAGGTCTTCGTCAATCACGAAGGCGACATGTTCCGCACCCGGCTCACACACTCCATGGAAGTCACGCAGATCGCTCGCACGGTCGCCCGCGTGCTGCACCTGAACGAGGATCTGACCGAGGCCATCGCGCTCGCCCACGATCTCGGCCACACCCCGTTCGGACACGCCGGGCAGGACGCGTTGAACGAGGCCATGGCCGATCACGGCGGTTTCGAGCACAACCTGCAGTCGCTGCGTGTGGTCGATCGGCTGGAGGAGAAATACGCCGAGTTCGCGGGCCTGAACCTGACCTACGAGACGCGCGAGGGCATCCTCAAGCATTGCTCGAAGGCGGGTGCACGCGAGCTGGGCGAGCTGGGGCGGCGCTTCATCGAGCGCAAGCAGGCTTCACTGGAAGCGCAGCTCGCCGATGTAGCGGACTCCATTGCCTACAACAATCACGATGTCGATGATGGCCTGCGCGCGGGGCTGATCGATATCGGGCAGCTTGCCGAGCTCGCGGTGTTTCACGAGCCTCATGCCGAGGTAACCAGGCGCTGGCCCTCGTTGCAGCCGCGACGCGTCATCCATGAGGTCATCAGGCGCGTGATCAATTGCCAGATACTCGATCTGGTGAATACCACGCGCGCGGCCATCGCCGATGTGTCGCCCGCGAACGTTGAGGAGGTACGCGAGGCGGGTGCCACACTGGTCGGCTTCAGCGAGGAGATTGCCGCACGGAACCTCGAGCTCAAACGTTTCCTGCACGAGCAGGTCTATCGTCATTACCGCGTGCAGCGCATGACCAGAAAGGCGGGGCGCATCGTCAAGCAGCTCTTCGATGCATTTCTGGAAGACCCCGCGATGCTGCCCCCGGACGCGAGGCAGCGCATGGATCAGGCCGCGGACACGCCGAGCTCGCGCGCACGTGCGGTCGCCGACTATATTGCGGGCATGACGGATCGCTTCGCGATCGCGGAGTACGAGCGCGTGTTTCAACCAGGCGAGCTGACGTAGCCCGATTTACTCACGAGGACACCGAAGATGGAACCCAAGCTGTTGCAAAGGAGAGAGATTGACACTTTGGCGGAGATGACTGAGTGTTATTTTCACGCCCACGCGATGCCGAACCTGGTAAAGGAAGCGATCCATCGCAAAGACCATGGCTGAGCCAAGTCCCAACAATCGTTTGCTGCGCGCGCTGGCGCGCGAGCCGGTAGATGCCACCCCGGTGTGGATAATGCGCCAGGCGGGGCGCTATCTGCCGGAGTACCGCGAGCTGCGCGCGCGCGCGGGGAGCTTCATGGCACTTTGCACGACGCCCGAGCTCGCCTGCGAGGTGAGCCTGCAGCCGCTAGAGCGCTTCGCCCTGGACGCGGCCATCGTGTTTTCCGACATCCTCACAGTGCCCCACGCCATGGGCCTTGGCCTGCACTTCGTGGAAAGTCACGGTCCGCGCTTCGAGCACCCGTTGAGGGATTCCGCCGCCATAGACGCGCTTCCTACCCCGGATCCCGAGACCGAGCTGCGCTACGTCATGGACACCGTGAGGGCCGTGCGCCGGGAGCTCGATGGGCGAGTGCCGCTGATAGGGTTTTCAGGCAGCCCCTGGACGCTGGCCACGTACATGGTGGAAGGCGGCTCTCCGGGAGAGTTCCGGCACGTGAAAGGGCTCGCTTTCGACGCGCCGGCGTCCATGCACAAGCTGCTCGGCCATCTCGCCCATTGCGTGGCGACATACCTCGCGGCGCAGGCGGCGGCCGGCGCCCAGGTGCTGATGATATTCGACACCTGGGGTGGGGTGCTCAGCACGCACCACTACCGCACATTGTCGCTGGCTTACATGACGAACGTGATCGAATCGCTGCGCGCATGCGTGCCGCACGTGCCGGTCATCGTGTTTACCAAGGGCGGGGGCTTGTGGATCGACGAGATCGCCGCGACGGGCTGCGCCGGTGTGGGCCTCGACTGGACCATCGATCTCGGTGCGGCGCGCGCACAGACAGACGATAGCGTCGCCCTGCAGGGCAACATGGATCCGTGCATGCTCTACGCCTCCCACCAGCACATACGTGATGAAGTCTCGCGCATCCTGCAAAGCTACGGCCATGGCTCCGGCCACGTGTTCAATCTCGGCCACGGAATTCACCCCGCGGTCGATCCGGCGCACCTTGGCGTGCTGGTGGATGCCGTGCACGAGTTGAGCCGCCCCTATCATGGGACCTGAAGCGCCCGATCCGGAGCGCATGACACCGAAACGCGCCTTGGGCGTCATCAGCAAGGGATTCTGCATGGGAGCCGCTGACGTCGTACCCGGCGTCAGCGGCGGCACCATGGCGCTGATTCTGGGCATCTACCAGCGCCTGCTGGAGGCTATTCGGTCTTTCGACCTGGCGTTGCTCGGGAAAGTCAGCAGGGGCCAGCTTGCGGCGAGCGCCAGACACGTCGACCTCGCCTTCCTGCTCCTGCTGCTCACGGGTATTTTCACGGCACTGATGTTCTTCACGCGAGTCGTGGGGCTGCCGGGTCTCGTGCAAACGAAGCCGGAGCTCGTTTTCGGCCTGTTCTTCGGTTTGATCACGGCGTCTATCGTGGTACTGCTCAAATCCCTGCAAGCCCTGCGGGCCAGCGACATCATCGCGCTCGCCCTCGGCGCCGTCGCGGGCCTGCTGATTGTCAGCCTGGTACCCTTCAGCACGCCCGAAACACCGGGGTTCATTGTCTTGACCGGGGCGCTTGCGATCAGCGCACTCATCCTGCCGGGCATTTCCGGCTCGTTCGTGCTGCTGATCCTGCGCAAGTACGCCTTTATCTTCGATGCGCTAGGCAGGCTCGACTTGCATGTCATTGTGCCCTTCGCAATAGGCGCCGTGGCTGGGCTCGTGGTGTTCAGCCGTATTCTGGTGTGGTTGCTGCACCATTTTTATCAGCGCACGCTGGTGTTCATCATCGGTGTGCTTTGCGGCTCATTGTGGATCATCTGGCCATTCCAGAATCGCACCTACGAGATCGTACGCCACAAATCCCGGCTGGTCGCCAGCACGCCGCTATGGCCACATTCGCTGGATGCGGCCGCGCTGGCGGCGCTGGCACTGATGGTGCTCGGTTTCGGTCTGGTTCTCGGGATAACGGCGCTCGCCTCACGCCAGGGCTCCAAGCCGGATTAGCCCCTTTTTCATGGACTCCTGTGCGAAACGCCGGACGTCAGGCTCTTCAGTAAACGCGGAGCAGCGACAATGATGATTCTCTCGCCAAGCCGCCAAGCACGCCAAGAAGATCCATCTGCCTCGATAAGGCGGTTGACGCTACCGGTGACACCTGTTTGATTGGGGCTTCCATGGGCCCGTCTTTCCCTTTTCGTGGTTTGCGGCTTGGCGAGAGTATGATGCAGATTCCGAATTCCAACCCGGTGAAACCACAACGCCTCCGATGCTCCACGCCCGGCTTCGTTGCGGCGCGGCCGGGTTAGGCGCATGCCGGAGCTACCCGAGGTAGAAACCACGCGGCGCGGCATAGCCCGCCTCCTCACCGGGCGGATAGTGCACGATGTCGTCGTCAGACAGCGCCGCCTGCGCTGGCCGGTGCCCGGGAGACTGCGCGAGCACCTGGCAGGCCAGCGGCTCGAAGCCGTTTCGAGGCGCGGCAAGTACCTGTTGCTCGGCATGCCGGAGGGTACACTCATCGTGCATTTGGGGATGTCGGGGAGCCTATGCATCGTGCGTCATGCACCGCCGCGCAAGCACGATCACGTCGACCTCATATTCGATGACGGGTGGCGCCTGCGCCTGCACGATCCGAGGCGCTTCGGCGCCGTGCTCTGGACCCGCGGGGCGGTGTCGGCCCACCCGCTGCTGCGCCGCCTGGGCCCCGAGCCCCTGTCGAACGATTTCAGCGCCGAGCATCTTCGGGCTCGTGCCAATGGGCGACGCATAGCCGTCAAGAGCTTCATCATGGACAGCAGCGTGGTGGCGGGGATCGGCAACATCTACGCGACCGAAGCGCTCTATCTGGCGCGAATCCACCCGGCGCGCGCGGCGGGTCGTGTTTCGCTCGAGCGCTACCGCCGAATGGTCCTTTGTATCCGGCAGGTTCTGCTGGCCGCCCTGGATCAGGGAGGCACCACGCTGCGCGATTTCGTCAGCAGCGACGGCGCCCCGGGATACTTTGCCCTGAAACTGCATGCGTACGGGCGTGCCGGGAAGCCCTGTGAACGATGCGCGGCACCCATGCGCTCGATCACGCTGGGCCAGCGCGCCAGCGCCTACTGTGCATGCTGCCAGCATTGAAGCTGCCGGAAGCGCCGTGCCATCGACGTTCGCCTGTAGGAGCGGGATTCATCCCGCGAGCCTTGCACACGCGCCCGATTCACTCGCTCTGAGCGAGTGCCGTCAGACGCCTGTACTTCTCGTACAGCGCCTCGCGGGATTCGCGAAAATCCGGGTCCAGCGGTATGCAGTCCACCGGACAGACTTCCACACACTGCGATGTCTCGAAGTGCCCGATACACTCGGTGCACCTGTGCGGATCGATGACGTATATCTCCTCCCCCTGCGAAATGGCGTCATTGGGGCACTCCGGCTCGCACACGTCACAATTGATACACTCATCGGTGATCATCAGCGCCATCGTCCTGATCGCCTTTCTTGATGCAGCAACTCGAGGGCCATCTTCGAATGTGCTTGTGAAATGTTCGGGTTCATGTTCCCGTCGCGGCCGTATGGCGGGCAAGACGTTCTCGTAGCGCGGATTCCACCAGCGGGTGAACAAAGGCGCTCACGTCACCGCCCAACGCCGCGATCTCGCGCACCAGACTCGACGAGATGTAGCTGTACCCCTCGTCCGGGGTGAGGAAAACCGTTTCCACGTCGGGTGCAAGTCGGCGATTCATGCTCGCGAGCTGAAACTCACGCTCGAAGTCGGACACTGCGCGCAGGCCACGCAGCAACACGTTGGCGCCCTGACGGCGCGCGAAGTTCACGAGCAAATCGTCGAACCCCAGCACGGACACGTTCGTGTGCCCGTCGAGGACGGTCTTCGCCATAACCACACGCTCCTCGAGCGAGAAGCAGGGCGTTTTCGGTGCGTTCATGGCAACCGCCAGGATGACTCGATCGAAGGTGCGTGCGGCACGTTGCACCAAGTCGGCATGGCCGTTGGTAATGGGGTCGAAGGTGCCCGGGTAGATCACCGTTGTCGTCATGTCGCCTCCGCTTGTCCATGGCGCGCACCATGCCACGCGCCGTGATCGCTGATCTCACGTGCGCACGGCAAGAGAATAGCGCACTTGGCCCGCCGTCTTCTCATGCCGTGTCGACCAGCCCGGGGGCAACTCTGGCCGAGGGTCGCGCGCGGGCTGCTCGAGGTAAATCAGCGCGCCGTCACGCAGCCACCCGCCACCTTCCAGCAACGCGCAAGCGCGGTCCAGCAGATCATGGTCAAACGGGGGATCCAGAAAGGCGATATCGAATCCCCCGCCGCGCGAGGACAGCCAGCGCAGCGCGTCGGCCTCTATCACTTCGACCTCGCCGGCACCGAGCAACCGCGCCTGCTCATACAGGTGGCCGGCCAGCACCGGGTGGCGCTCCAGCATCGTCACGCGGGCTGCACCGCGCGACGCTGCCTCGAACCCGAGAGCGCCGCTACCCGCAAATGCGTCGAGGCAGCTCGCGCCCTCGATGATTGGCGCCAACCAGTTGAATAGTGTTTCCCGGATCCGATCGGCAGTGGGTCGCAACCCCTCGCACGCCGGCACCGGCAAACGACGGCGGCGCCAGCGTCCAGCGATTATTCTAACCGTTCCGGCCACCCGACTGTCCCGCGACTCCGCGTAGTGTACTGGACGAACCAATCCGCTTGCCATGCTCACCGCGCGCCAGGCGCAAGCACCCGCTGCTCCACAACTATTCGGCACATTTCGTGCAAAACGACAACCGCCAGACTCTTCAGAAAACGGGGGGAATATTGCAGAATAATGAGGGCTCTCGCAAAGCCGCAACGCACGCCAAGGGCATCGATCTGCCTCAATATGGCGCTCGACGCTATCGGGGATACCCTCGTCATCAGAGTTTTCCGCAATCCGCCTTTGCGTGCTTTGCGACTTGGCGAGAGCATTATCCGGCGTATCATCGCCGCAACGTCTCGCGCTCAACGGCCTGTTTGGTTCCGGCTCGGCCGGGTTAGGGCATATCCTGGCAATGGAAGTGGTGGGATAATTGCTCGTCTTGCAGCCAGGACATCGACACAACCCATGTGCCCAAGGGAACCAGCCACGGCGAACGAAGAGGACGAGACGCGGCCCAGCATGTGGCGGCGACTGGGAAAGGCGCTCAAGGTCGGCCTCGGCTACGATCTCAACAACCTGTTTCGCCAGCACCGCGAGGTCGATGCCGGCCTGCTGGAAGAGATCGAGACACTGCTGCTTTGCGCCGACGTCGGCGTCGAGGCCACCGCGCGCATCGTCTCTGCTCTGCACAAGCGACTCGCGAGAAACGAGTTGCATGAGCCGGCGGCCGTACGCCAGGCGCTTCGAGAGAAAATGCTCGATATCCTGCGTCCCGTGTGTGTGCCGCTGCGCCTCCCGGCGCCGACCACCGGGACCTTCGTCGTGCTGGTCGTCGGCGTCAACGGCAGCGGCAAGACCACGAGCATAGGCAAGCTCGCGCGCCTCGCTCGCGCACGCGGCCACAGTGTCATGTTGGCGGCTGGTGACACGTTCCGTGCGGCCGCGGTCGAGCAGCTACAAGTCTGGGGAACCCGCATAGGGGTGCCCATCATATCGCAGCATCCGGGTGCCGACTCGGCGTCGGTGATTTTCGATGCGCTGCATTCCGCGCGCGCACACAACACCGATCTCCTGATAGCCGACACGGCGGGCAGGCTGCACACCCACGACGGCTTGATGGAAGAGCTGAAAAAGGTCCGCCGCGTGATGACAAAGCTCGACCCGGATGCGCCGCACGAGACCATGCTGGTGCTCGACGGCAGCACCGGGCAGAACGCGCTGACCCAGGCGGCTCGCTTTCACGAGGCGGTCGATGTCAGCGGCGTCACGCTGACCAAGCTCGACGGGACGGCCAAAGGGGGCATCGTGTTCGCCATCGCCGAGCGCCTGCGACTGCCCATCCGCTTCGTCGGGATCGGCGAGGGCGCGGACGACCTTCGTGAGTTCGACGCGGACGCCTTCGTTGACGGGGTGCTGAGCGCCTGAGGCCCCAGGGTCAGGGCCGCCACACAGCCTTTCGGACCTGGGCGATGACACAGCGCTTGATGCCCTGGGAGCTTCGCGGACTCGAGCCCGCGGTCATGGGACGCCTGGCGGACCACCACGAACTGCCGTAGCAGATGATTCGCTTTACCAACGTCAGCAAGCGTTACGAGGGTGGCCGTGACGCATTGCGCAATATCAACCTGCACATCGGCGCCGGCGAGATGGTCTTCCTCACGGGTCACTCCGGCGCTGGAAAATCGACGCTGTTGCGTCTGGCAGCGCTGGTGGAACGTGCCACGCGCGGCCAGGTCTTGGTCGGGGGACAAGATCTGAGCGCGCTCGCGAAGCGCAGGATACCCTACTTTCGGCGTCACATCGGCGTGGTGTTTCAAGACGCGCGTCTGCTTTTCGACCGCACCGTGTTCGACAACGTGGCGCTGCCGTTGGTGATCGCCGGTTATCCACATAATGACACCGGGCGCCGGGTGCGCGCGGCGCTCGACCAGGTCGGGCTACTCGGCAAGGAACGCGCCTACCCGGTGGCCTTGTCGGGCGGCGAGCAGCAAAGGGTCGGGATCGCACGAGCGGTCGTCAACAAACCAGCCATCTTGCTGGCCGACGAGCCGACCGGTAATCTGGATCCCATGCTGTCGCGCGAGATCATGGCACTGTTCGAACGCTTCAATCAGTTCGGGGTCACGATGTTGATAGCAACCCATGATGTGGAACTGCTGGGACACTTCCGCCATCGCATAGTGAGCCTGCGCAACGGCAGCTTTCGGCTTGACTAGTCACTCCTGCACTGTGGTTTTGACAGCATCAGAGTCGCGCATCTGCGGCGTTGCAGCTCATCGCGATGCCCTACGGCTATGGCTCCTCGCTGCGCCTTGAATCTGAGCACTTCTCGGATGGTTGATGTGGTCAAACCCACTGTGCAGGAGTATTAAAGGCATGGCAACAGCTCCGGAAACTCCCGACAACATCCCTGTGGTACTGAGGCTGTCGGGCTCGATGAGGCCGCGCCTGTGGCTTGCACGCCACCTTTACGCGATCATCTACACTTTCGGTCAACTGGTACGCTCACCGGCGAGCACCCTGACGACGAGCGCTGTCATCGGGATCACGCTAGCCCTGCCGGGCGTCTTTTACGTGTTGCTGCAGAACGCGCAGACCGCCAGTCATGCCTGGGACGGCGGCGCGCAGCTTTCCCTGTACCTGGCCGAGGCGGTGACCGAGAGCGACGCGCTGGCGCTCGCCGAGGAGTTGCGCGGCTGGCCTGAGGTCGATCGCGTCGATGTGATCACGCCCGCGCAAGCCCTGCAAGAATACAAGCAACTGGCCGGCTTCGACGACCTGGATGCGGCGCTCGGCAGGCACAATCCACTACCATTCGTGCTGCTCGTCTTTCCGAGCGCGAGCACCACGGATCCGCCGGCCATGGAGCGCCTGGTGAGCGCCTTGCGCAGCCAGAGGGGCGTGGACATGGTGCAGTCGGACATAGAGTGGATTGCACGCTTGCAGGCGATGATGGATATCGGGCGTCGCAGCGTGATGACGCTCTCGTTGCTGTTCGCGCTCGGTGCCCTGCTCATCATCGGCAATACCATCCGCTTGGCCATTCAGAACCGGCGCGACGAGATCGAGGTCGCCAAGCTGGTGGGTGCAACGGACGCCTTCATCCGGCGACCGTTCCTCTACAGCGGCCTGTGGTACGGGCTGCTGGGTGCAGCGATCGCCTGGCTGCTGATCGCCACTTCGTTGCACATGGTCGACGAGCCGGTGAGCAGGCTGGCCTCCCTCTATCAAAGCAATTTCGGGCTTCGCAGCCTGGATGGCGCTGCCGTCGGTGCGCTTTTCATCATTGGCGCGGGGCTGGGATGGCTGGGTTCCTGGGCCGCCGTGTTCCGACACCTGCACGCCATCGAGCCAACGTGAGAGCGTGGCCGAATATTTACTTTCTGTTCTCTGCAACTGCTTGATTTACAGTGGAACTTCTCTCTATGCTGGCACTCTAATCCCGGGAGTGCTAACATAATTGCAATCCTTGAGGAACCGCTACGATGACAACCGCACTGGAAGCACGCATGAACCTGCCGCTGGGTAGCCTCGATGCTTACCGACAGGCCCTGGAGAGCATTCCGATGCTCAGCAAGGATGAAGAGCAGGCGCTGGCGGTGCGCTACCGGAGCGAGAACGACCTGGATGCAGCATGGAAGCTGGTGATGTCGCACCTGCGTTTCGTGGCACGAATTGCACGCGGCTACAGTGGCTACGGCCTGCAGCACGCGGACCTCATTCAGGAAGGCAATATCGGTCTGATGAAGGCCGTCAAACGCTTCGATCCGACCATGGGCGTGAGGTTGGTTTCCTTCGCCGTCCACTGGATTCGTGCGGAAATTCACGAGTTCATCCTGCGCAACTGGCGCATCGTCAAGGTGGCCACCACCAAGGCACAGCGCAAGCTATTTTTCAATTTGCGTGGTGCCAAGAAGCGCCTCGGTTGGCTCACGCGCGACGAGATTGACGCGGTGGCCGAGGATCTGGGCGTCAACGCCAGCGACGTTCTGGAGATGGAACAGCGCCTGAATGCGCACGACGCCGCATTCGACCCCGTCACCGAGCACGACGGGGATCGTGAAGCCAGTGCCCCGGCCGCATATCTGCCGGACATGCGCTTCGACCCGGCGCGGCACAACGAGGCTGCGCAGTGGGAAGCGCACAACGCCTCGCGCCTGCGCGCGGCGATGCAGGCACTGGACGATCGCAGCCGTGATATCGTCGCCGCCCGCTGGCTTGCCGATCAAAAGACGACCCTGCAGGATCTGGCCTCGAAATACGGCATATCTGCCGAGCGCGTCCGACAACTGGAAGGCAACGCGCTCAGGAAGCTCAAGCTGGCGCTGTCCTGATTCGACTCAGCCGATTGCGATGTAGTGATCGAGCAGCAGCACCGAGAATATCCCTGCCAGGTAGTAGATGGAGTAGCCGAATGTGCGCATCGGCAGGGACTTGTCCTCGCTGCGGTAGAGTCTGATGGCGTAGACCATGAACCCGCCCCCCAGGCTCACTGCCCCAAGCAGGTAGATGAGTCCGCTCATGTGCGTGATGAACGGAAACAGGCCAACGACGAACAAGATGATCGTGTAGAGCAGTATTTGCAGCCGTGTGAACCGGACACCGTGCGTGACGGGAAGCATGGGTACACCGGCCCGGGCGTACTCGCTGCGCCTGTGGATGGCGAGCGCCCAGAAATGCGGCGGCGTCCAGGCGAAGATGATCAGGAACAACAGCCACGCATTCGGATCGAGGTTGCCGGTCACGGCCGTCCAACCCAGCACCGGCGGCATGGCGCCCGCCGCGCCACCGATAACAATATTCTGCGGTGTGGCACGCTTCAGGAACAGGGAGTAGATCACCGAGTAACCGACCATCGACAAGAAGGTCAGCACGGCCGTCAGAGCGTTCACGAAAACCACTAGCAACACCATCGACACGACACTCAATGATGCGGCAAACGCGATGGCAGCGGGGCTGTCCATCCGACCGGACGACAGGGGTCGCGCCTGGGTGCGACGCATCAGCGCATCGACCTTGCGATCCACGAGTTGGTTGATGGCCGCGCCGCAAGCAGCCGACATACCGATGCCCAGTGTGCCGAAAAGCAGCGCGTGCAAGGGCACCCAGCCCGGCGTTGCGAGAAACATGCCCACCACCGCCGTAAACACGATCAACAGCACCACGCGCGGCTTGCAGAGCTGCACATAATCGGTCCACCGAACAGCGTGCACGTCGAGCGCGACCGCACCCGGCGCCAGTTTTCTGGGTATCTCTGCCATGGCACGTATTCTACTGGGTACCCGGCGCCCATCACAGCGCGCTTCGATGAGCGCAGGCGAGTTGCGCAACCAGTGCCAGCGGCAATAGCGCGGCGACGGCATTGTGTGCCACCGCGAACGTCAGGGGACGCGCCATCAGTACAACTGGCGTTTTTTTGGGGTCAGCCTATTCGGGAGGCCTTGAGCAGGCGCTTCATGTCCGCGAGGATTTTCGCGGCCTCCGTCGCCGGTGCATAGCGCATCATCAGATAGCCACGCGGATCGACGATGTACAGGCGCCCGGGCGCCGACGTCCCGTTGCCGTCATCGCCGAACGCGTCCAGCCAGCGCGCGGCGGCACGCACCACGCGCGTTCGCGGGCGCGTCTGCTCGAGCGCCGTGACACGTGGGGTGCCGGTACCCCCGGGCGCGAGCACCAGCAGACGCTGCACGCGCGGCGCATCCTTGCCGAGCGCCAGGATAACGCGGCCCAGCTTGTCGAGTTGCGCCCGGCACGCATCCGCACAGGACGGCGTGCCGAGGTACACCATCGTCCATCCATGCGAGAGCAGATCCGCCCCTGGTGGTTGCTCATCGAGTCCTTGCAGTCCCTGGACGGACAGCAGGCGCGGCGGCTCTATCAGCTCGCCATTGTTGGCCGTACCCCAGGGTCGCCACTGCGGTGCGAAGACATTGAGCGCAGCGGCAAGCACCAAGGGCAACATGCTGATAGCGAGCACTGCGACAAGCACCGATCGCGGGTGCAGGTAACGCTTCTCAGACATCGTTGCCTCCGCGCTCGCCGTGCGTGTTCACCACGATATATATCACGACCAGCGCGAAGGCGAGGGAGAACCATTGCAACGCGTAGCCCTTGTGACGCTCGGGGGATATGCCGGGGAAGGCGCGCCATTGTCTCACGAATCCGTCGGGCTCGCCGCGGTCCAGGCGCATGACCAGGCCCGCAACCGGATGGCCCAGCAACGGCGCCATCTTGCCGATTTCGATGCGCTGGATCACACGCGGCCAGCCAGGCGCCTCATAACCCAATTCCTCGCCCAGGACGAATGTGCGGGGAAGCGGCACGATGAGGCCGCGTACACGGTCGGTGTGCTGCACCAACGCTATGTCCGGCAGCACCTCACGCCGCAGGTCAGCCTTTATCCATCCGCGGTTGACGAGCACCGCGCTTTCGTCCCCACGCCCGATGAACGGCGTGAGCACATGATAGCCTGCCACCCCATTGTGCGTGATGTTGTCTAGCAGGAACTGATGCGCTCCATCATAACGACCGCGCATCTGCACACGCTGATAGAGGCGCGCGCGGGCGAGCTCGTGCGGGCCGAGGTCCGGCCAGGCGTCGCCTGCCATGGCCTGCACCGTCAGAGCACGCAGGCGAAGCTTCTGCTCGGCCCTGTCGAGTTGCCAGGCTCCGAGCCACAGCAGCAGCGCGAGCACCAGCAAGGTCGCAACGCTGGGAATCAAGCTCGTCCTGAAACGATATCGGCCGATTTGCACACCCTGCATAGGCGAGCCTAATGTATACTCGCGCGCAGCATGCTCGGCAAAGCTATCGTCATCATCATCTTCCTGGGTATTCTGGGCAGCCTGGGCTCCGCGCTCGCCTACATGATCAAGGACAAGGGCAGCTCCGACCGAACGGTCAAGGCGCTGACCATGCGCGTTGGATTCTCGGTGGGCCTGTTCCTTCTGCTGTTCGTTCTCTATGCCATGGGCCTGATTACGCCGCACGGCGTTCAACCCTGAGCAAGCCCCCGCGATAGCGCTCGCGGCGTGCGCAAAACAGTGAACGAAAAGGGCCCTTCAGGAAACTACAGGTAGATGCCTCGCGCAAAGCCGCCTCGACATTATCGCGCTGTCGCGATCAGAGCGAGGGCCAGCGGCAACGGCCTGCCCCTCGCGTGCTCTGCGTACTGACGGGAGCACCGTCCGATGCGTTACAGCCAATACACGAAGGTGAACAGTCCGAGCCACACCACGTCGACAAAATGCCAGTACCACGCAACGCCCTCGAAGGCGAAGTGCTGATCCGGCTTGAAGTGCCCCTTGGCACAGCGAAGCATGATAACGGTCAGCATGATCACCCCGATCGTGACGTGCATGCCGTGAAACCCCGTCAACATGAAAAACGTGCTGCCGTAGACTCCAGAGCCCAGGGTCAGGTTGAGGTGGTTGTAAGCTTCGCCAAACTCCTTGGCCTGCAGGAACAGGAACAAGACACCAAGCGCAATGGTCGCGATCATCCAGCCGACCAGTGCGCCGCGTCGGTTTCCCTTGATCATCCAGTGCGCAATCGTCACCGTGACGCCGCTCGAGAGCAATATCAGCGTGTTGATGGCCGGTATGCCCAAGGCGGGTATGGTGCTGAATTCCCCGCCGATATTCGCCGGGCCGTTCGTCGGCCATGCTTTCTCATAGGCCGGCCACAGCACCTCGTTGGTGATGTAGCCCGTACCGTCCCCGCCCAGCCAGGGCACGGATAACGCCCGCGCATAGTACAGCGCGCCGAAGAACGCGGCGAAGAACATGACCTCCGAGAAGATGAACCAGCCCATCCCCCAACGAAAGGAGATATCCACCTGTGCGTTGTACTTGCCCGACTCGCTCTCGCCGATCACCTGACCGAACCACAGGAACATCATCAGCACCACGACACCCAGGCCGATCACCATGATTAGCTTGCCGGCCCCCGAGCCGGTCAACAACATGGCGAAGCCGCCGAGCAGGGCAAACAACCCGATCGAGCCGAGGATGGGCCAATGCGTGCCGTGCGGCAGATAATACGCATCCTGTACCTGCGTCATTACTCGCTCCTCTCGATAATCATGGTCGCCTCGCCGGTCTCGCTCAGCCGCGTGCGGCTCAGGGCGCCACTGCCAGATAGATGAACGAGACGAAAATCCCGAGCGCAAAAAAGGCCAACAGCCACGCCAGGCGAGCGTTCGCCTTGCGAGTGTCCGCGTCGAGCTGCTGCGCCATCAGGAGTGCGCGTCGGCGCCGATCTTCGGCGGCTCGGCGAAGGTGTGGTAGGCGGGCGGTGAGCTAAGCGTCCACTCCAACCCGTGTGCGCCCTCCCAGACCCTGTCCGTGGCCTTCTGACCGCCGCGAATCGTCCGAACCACGACCCACAGGAACAACAGTTGCGCAGCGCCGTAGACGAAGCCCCCGACGCTCGAGACCATGTTCCAATCCGTGAACTGCAACGCGTAGTCCGGAATGCGCCGTGGCATCCCGGCAAGGCCCACAAAATGCTGCGGGAAGAACAGCACGTTGACCGAGATGACGGAGATCCAGAAATGTGCCTTGCCCAGCGTCTCGTTGTACATGTGCCCTGTCCACTTCGGGATCCAGTAATAGACGCCTGCCTGGATCCCAAACACGGCCCCCGTTACCAGCACGTAGTGGAAATGCGCCACCACGAAGTACGTGTCCTGATACTGAAAATCCGCCGGCACGATGGCCAGCATCAGCCCCGAGAATCCGCCCATGGTGAAAAGCACGATGAATGCGATGGCAAACAGCATCGGCGTCTCGAAGGTCATCGCCCCGCGCCACATGGTCGCGACCCAGTTGAAGATCTTCACACCCGTCGGCACCGCGATCAGCATCGTGCAGTACATGAAGAACAGCTCGCCGCCGATCGGCAGGCCGACCGTGAACATATGATGCGCCCATACCAGAAACGACAAGAAGGCGATCGACGCTGTCGCGTAGACCATCGACTCGTAGCCGAACAGCGGCTTCCTAGCGAAGGTCGGCACGATCTGGGAGATGACACCGAAAGCGGGCAGAATCAGAATGTAGACCTCCGGGTGGCCGAAGAACCAGAAGATATGCTGGTACATGACCGGATCGCCGCCGCCTGCCGCGTTGAAGAACGACGTGGCAAAGAACTTGTCGGTCAGCAACATCGTGACGGCGCCCGCCAGCACCGGCATGACGGCAATCAGCAGAAACCCCGTGATGACCCATGTCCAAACGAACAGGGGTATCTTGAGCAGCGTCATGCCCGGCGCGCGCATGTTGAAGATGGTCACGATGACGTTAATGGCGCCCATGATGGACGAGATGCCGAGGATGTGAATCGCGAAGATGGCGAAGGGCAGGGCGTTGCCGGTCTGCAGCACCAGCGGTGGATAGAGGGTCCAGCCGGCGGCCGGCGCGCCGCCCGCCATGAAGAACGTGCTGATCAGCAGGGTAAACGCGAACGGCAGCAGCCAGAAGCTCCAATTGTTGAGCCTCGGCAGCGCCATGTCGGGCGCGCCGATCATGATCGGCACCATCCAGTTCGCGAATCCCACCCAGGCGGGCATCACGACGCCGAAGACCATCACCAGCGCGTGCACCGTGGTCATCTGATTGAAGAAGTCCGGATCGACGAACTGCAGCCCGGGCTGGAACAGCTCCGCGCGGATAACCATGGCCATGGCGCCGCCGACGAAGAACATGGCCAACGCGAACAGCAGATACAGCGTGCCGATATCCTTGTGGTTGGTGGTAAACACCCAGCGCAGCAGCCCGGGCGCCGGCCCGTGATCGTGGTGCGCCTCGTCGCGCGTGGTGTCTGTGCTCATCGACAATCTCCGAATCACAAGTTTCGCGCAGCACCGACAGCCGTTGGCGGCACCTGCACTGCGTCAGCCAGCACGCCCCCATCCTGCGCCTCGGCGCTGCGCTCGGCCACCCACTGCCTGTAGCCCTGCTCGCCGCGGGCGTTGACCACGATGGGCATGAACCCGTGGTCCTTTCCGCAAAGCTCCGCGCACTGCCCGCGATAAATGCCGGGTTTGTCGATACGTGCCCACATCTCGTTGACAAATCCCGGAATGGCATCTTTCTTCATGCCGAGCTGCGGTACCCACCAGGAGTGAATGACGTCATCGGAGGTGATGAGAAACCGCACTTTTCTGCCGACCGGCACCACGACCTGGTTGTCTACCGCGAGCAGGTAGTTCGCCACCTTCGTCGGATCCCCGTAAATGGCAGCGCGGCTGCTCGGCGCGAGGTTGCTGTAGAACGTGACGCCGTCTTCCAGGTACTCGTACTTCCATTTCCATTGATAACCGGTGACCTTGATCGTGAGGTCCGCGTCACTGGTGTCTTCAATCGCGATGAGCCCCCTGGTCGCGGGAATCGCGAAGCCGACCAGGATCAGGAACGGGATGATGGTCCAGACAATCTCGGCGAAGGTGCTGTGGTGGAACTGCGCGGGAGCATGGCCTTTGGACTTGCGGTGGTAGACGATGGAATAGAGCATAACCCCAAATACGATGACACCGATGCTTACGCAAATCAGCAGCATCAGCATATGCAGATCGTGCGCTTCCCTGCTGATGGGCGTCACGCCGACCGGCATGTTGAGTTGCTCGAAGCCCGCCCATGCGCGCGACCCGATCAACGCCGCCGCCAAACCCAAAAAGCGACTCAGCGCCGTTCGCCATTTGCTACCCGTCATGGTCTTGCCCCTGTAGAACCGATCATCGTCTCACCTATGCCCGATGGGACCCGGCGGCGCCGCCCTGGCCATGCAGCACGCGCGTGAGATCGCACGCAAGGCGGCGGCGCTCCTCTTCGTTCAGGAATCGCCCCAGCTCAATCTCCCGCCCGTGCGATCGAAGCAGCAACCGGGTCGGGTACCACGCGACCGGCGGCGCCAGGTGATACACCCGCGTCCAGGCACGCATCGCGGTCCAGCGGTCCTCGACCCGGCGCCTGCCTTTCTCGACTGCCACCGTGCGCTCGTCGATTCGCACGACCTCGCGCTTCTGTCCGTCGAGAGCAACCGCGTAAAAAGCCCACCCGAGCGCCAGGGCCTCCAGTCCCGCGAATGGCAGCACAGGCCAATAACCCATCGCCGTACAGCCGAGCGCGATGAGCAGCGCGACACCCACAATCGCCGCATAGAAGACCTTCACCTCGCGCCAGCTCAGCGACCGGGTCGGGCGAATCTCGAAATTGCGCTCATTGTTTGTTCCGAGCGACGCGAGAACCATAGCGCTATGCTAGCGACTACCGCGGGCTTCGCCCCTCCCCGGACACGAAAACAGGGGGGAATGCTACAGCTTCGTCTTGAGCCGCGCAAACGCCGGCGCGCGCCGCGGCGGCCTTTCCCGCGCGACGTACCGGCGCCGTCGCAGAGCACCGCTTCGGAGCCCCGGATCGGCCGCTCTGGGCAGATCAGCGGCGTCGTAAAGCCGCCAATGGCACTTCCACGCGTGCTCGCTGTGTCGCCCACGCGTGTGCAAAGATGAGCTCCATGGTGGCCGGCACGACACCGTCGTGCGCCGCCCGCAAGTACGCCTCGCGCATGGCCGCGAACCGAGTCCCACCCGTCAGCGTATGGCGACGCCGGGCGCTGCGATTGACATTGCCGGTGCTTCTCAGATCGCACAGTAGGTCGCCGACACTCTTGTACTGCACGGTCAGCGTCTCGGCATCGACGACCACATCGGAAAAGCCTGCGCGCACCAGAGCATCGCCGACGTCGTGCATGTCGGGAAAATCGTGCACGTGCGCGTCGGTGTCGATAGCGAGCCAGCTCTCCTTGAGCTCCTTCAGCGTATCGGGACCCAGGGTCGATAATAGAAGCAGCCCCCCGGGTTTCGTCACTCGCGCCAGCTCGCCGAGTACCCGGCGAGGATCGTCGCACCAATGCAGCAGCAGGTTGGCGTGCACGAGATCGAAGCATTGACCCGCGAAGGGAAGCATCTCTGCATCGCCGGACACAAAACGCTGGCGGGACAGAAACCGCGGCGCCGCGCGTCTCGCCTGACGCAACATCGCAAGCGCAAAGTCGAGCGCCACGACTTCGGCTCTGGGATACATTTTCGCCAGCCCGCGCGTGCCGAGCCCGGTACCGGCGCCTAGATCGAGCACACGAAGCGGCGCGATACGTATCGGCACCAGATGATCGAGAAGGCGTTGCCCGATCTCTTGATCGATCACGGCCGAGCGTTCGTACGCGCCGGCCGCTTTGTCGAAGCCCCGGCGTACCAAGCGCTTGTCCAGACCGTTTCCGTGCGCCGAGTCGGGCTGTCGACCCATCACCGCTTCACTCACCTAACCCAGCCGAGCCGGAACCAACCAGGGCATCGAACGCTCGGGGGCCTTGCGGCCTCACCGGGTTGGGGTCACACGCCGGACTATGCTCTCGCCAAGATGCAAAGCGCACAAAGGCGGCGCGGGAAACCCCGATGACGCGGGCTCTACCGGTCCCGTCAACCACCGTATCGAGGCGCATCGCTGAACTTCGCGTGCTTGGCGGCTTTGCGAGAGTCTTCATCATGGTGCGATACCCGCCGTTTGTTGGAAAGCCTGGCCTTTGTCGTCTTGCACAAGCGTGCGGGTAGGGAACTGACACGCTTGCCCGGTGGCTCACCACGAGCAGCTTGCGCCAAGGTCAGCATCCTCGCATGATAGGGCGTGGACCCATCTCACGGAAAATGCCATGGATTGGCTGGCCCGGGTCAAGGATATCGTTTTTCCCACTCGTTGCCTCATTTGCGCGGGCGCTGCTACCGATACTCCGAACATCTGCGCCGGCTGTAAAAGTACGCTACCGCGAAACGAGTCGGGCTGTCGCGTGTGTGCCGTGCCGCTCGCAGGCGCCGCCACCTGTGCGCAGTGCCTGGCGAAGGCACCGGCGTTCGAGCGCACGCTGAGCCCCTACCTGTACGGCGGAGCAATCAGTTACCTGGTCTGCAGAGCCAAGTTTCACGGCGATATCCGTGCAGCTTTTACTCTGGGGCACCTGATGGCCGAGGCGCTGGGAGGTCACGAGGCGGATCTTCCACAATGTATTATCCCGGTGCCGTTGCACCCGAAGCGCCTCGCCACTCGCGGCTTCAATCAGTGCACCGAGATAGCCATTCCGCTGGGCCGAGCGCTCGGCATTCCGGTCCTTGCAGTTGCCTGCCGGCGCATCAAAGATACCACGGAGCAATCGAGGCTTCGCTCGGTGCGCGACAGGCGTCGCAACGTCAGGGGTGCGTTCTCGATCCACGCGCTCAGGGCCACCTCACATGTGGCCATCGTGGATGACGTGATGACCACCGGCGCGACTGCCGGGGAACTCGCCCGGGAGCTCAATCGCCACGGGGTGGAGAAAGTGGAGGTCTGGACGTGTGCGAGAACGATGCCAGATAAATAGTGGTATATCAATACATTAAGATAAACACCCGGCTCTTCAGATAACGCGCGGGTGGCGCAAAACAATGAGGGCCTCGCAAAATCGCCAAGCACGCCAGGAAGATCGATCTGCCTCGATAGGGCGCTTGACACGACGCGTGATGCTTGTGTCATCAGGCCCTCCCGGAATCCTCCTTTGCACGCTTTGTGTCTTCGCGAGAACATAATCCGGCGTGCGATCCCGACCCGGTGAGGCCGCAACCCCTCGGACGCTCGATGCCCTATTCGGGTCCGGCTCGGTCGGGTCAGGTATCGAGGTTGGCCACAGCCAGGGCATTGCTCTCGATGAATTCCCGGCGCGGATCGACTTGATCTCCCATCAATGTCGTAAACAGTTCGTCCGCTGCCACGACGTCCTGTATTCGGACCTGGAGCATGCGCCGGGTGTCGGTGTTCATGGTGGTATCCCACAACTGCTCGGGATTCATTTCACCGAGCCCCTTGTACCGTTGTATATGAACGCCCCTTTTTGCTTCTTCCAGGAACAACTGTAAAGCCTGCTCATAAGACGCGACGGGCTGCACTTTCTCACCGCGAATCGCCCGTGATCCTTCCGGCAGAGGCGCGCGCAGATGAGCGCCTGCAAGTACCAGCTTGCGGTACTCCGCGGAACGGAAGAACTCCGATTCGACGCTTCGTGTGGTCTCGACGCCGTGAACGGTGCCGCCCACGCGTGCCTCGAAGGCGCCGTCTGCTCTATCCACGACGCTGATACGGTAGTGGCGGGCATCTCCAGGCCCGTTGGTATTCATGTCAGTCTGGAGGACCTCGAACCACTCGCGCACGGCGTCCACGGACTCGATGGTCGAGGCTGTAAGCATGGGAACGGCAACCATGGCATTCAACAATTCCGGTTGAAAGCGGCGGGAGAGTCGTTTGCTGATCTCCACGAACTGCCGGTAATCCTCGGCGAGGTGGTTCACCTCTGCCGAGTGCACGGTCTCG
The DNA here is from genome assembly GCA_964605765.1 of uncultured Ectothiorhodospiraceae bacterium. GTDB lineage: Bacteria > Pseudomonadota > Gammaproteobacteria > HK1 > HK1 > CAZSDY01. The sequence goes on from CAZSDY010000002.1 coordinate 34,305, forward strand.
CCATTAGCCCCCAATGCGATATCCGCGCCATCGAGCGCGAGTTCCATGAGGTAAGCGCCGAGTTCCTTGTCATCCTTCACGTATCGCTCATGCCTGCCCTTCTTGACCTTGTAGAGTGGCGGCTGCGCGATATACACGTGACCGCGTTCAATCAACTCGGGCATCTGGCGGTAGAGGAACGTCAGCAACAGGGTGCGAATGTGTGAGCCATCGACATCGGCATCCGTCATCAGGATGATGCGGTGATAACGCAGCTTGTCCGGGTCATATTCGTCATGGCCAATGCCGCACCCCAGGGCCGTTATCAACGTGCCTACCTCGATGGACGAGAGCATCTTGTCGAAACGCGCTTTCTCGACATTTAGAATTTTCCCTTTAAGCGGTAATATCGCTTGAAACCGCCGATCCCTGGCTTGCTTCGCGGAGCCGCCGGCAGAGTCTCCTTCCACAAGAAACAACTCGGATTGCGCGGGATCCTTCTCCTGGCAATCTGCCAATTTGCCTGGCAACCCCGCGACATCCAAAGCTGTCTTGCGCCGGGTCATTTCTCGAGCCTTGCGAGCCGCCTCGCGCGCTCGTGTGGATTCGATGATCTTTCCGGTGATAGCACGCGCCTCAGACGGTGTTTCCAGGAGGAACTCGCTCAACTTTGCGCCGACCGCTGACTCGACGACGGCCTTGACCTCCGAGGAGACGAGCTTGTCCTTGGTTTGGGCGGAAAATTTGGGGTCCGGCACTTTGACCGATAATACGGCGGTCAGTCCTTCGCGAACATCGTCACCGCTCGGCTCGACTTTGGCTTTCTGGGAAATCCCCTGGGCTTCCATGTACTGGTTCAGGATGCGCGTCAGCGCGGAACGGAAGCCGGCGAGGTGGGTACCACCGTCCTTCTGTCGGATATTATTGGTGTAACAGAAAATGGTTTCCTGGTAGGAATCATTCCACTGCATGGCGACATCGACACCGATACGGTCCTTATCGGTACTGAAATAGACGACGGTGGGGTGCAAAGGGGTCTTTCGCTTGTTCAGGTGCTCCACGAAAGCCCGTATCCCGCCATCGTACTGGAACACGTCCTGCGTGCCATCGCGCTCGTCGAGGAGCTTGATGCGTACACCGGGATTGAGGAAGGCGAGCTCGCGAAACCGTGGTGCAAGCATATCGTACCGGAACTGAATGTTGGTAAAGGTTTCGGGGCTCGGCTGGAAGGAGATTTCGGTGCCACGCCGCGTCGTGTTACCCAGCACCTCGAGAGGGGCAAGAGATGCGCCATGGCGATATTCCTGATGATAGTGTTTTCCGCTTCGATAGATGTTCAAAGTCAATGAGGCGGATAGCGCATTGACCACGGACACGCCGACCCCATGTAAGCCGCCCGCGACCTTGTAGGAGCGGTCGTCGAATTTTCCGCCCGCGTGCAGGGTGGTCATGATTACTTCAGCACCGGATTTGCCTTCCCCATGGTGGATGTCGACGGGGATGCCCCGACCATTATCGGTAACAGTTATATGGTCAGTGTCGTGGATGGTGACGCTAACATCGGTGCAGAAGCCGGCCAGGGCTTCGTCGATTGAGTTGTCGACTGTCTCGAAGACCATGTGATGCAAACCGGTGCCATCGTCGGTGTCACCGATGTACATGCCCGGGCGCTTGCGGACGGCGTCGAGGCCTTTGAGGACCTTGATATTGGATGAATTGTAGTTGGTGCCAGGCACACCGGACCCCTCATTGGCGGGTAAACTGACTGATTATATCATTTCCTGAACACTGCCTTGTTCCACGTGGAACAACTTTGGAGGTATATCGCCCGGCATGGCCAGAGGATCGCTGCTCACGCTCGTGATAAAGATCTGCGCCCGCATCCTCGCAAGCACCGACTGCAGCTTGTCTCTGTTTCCGCGGTCCAACTCCGACGGCAAATCATCGATGAGTACCACCGGCACGGCTTGCGAGCGTTGCCGCACATATATCGTTTGAGCCAGCAACACCGCGGCGATGAACAGCTTGCACTCCCCCCCTGAAAGTACATCTTGTACGGCTGTCCCGTGCAGCCGAAATTGTATATCTGCTCTATGGGCACCGACGCCAGAAAATCCCCGCTTCAAGTCTTGTTGGAAATTCCGCCCCAGCAACTCGAACAACGACTGGCTGGTATCCCATCCGGGCTTGTAACTCACCACTGCCGGCATACCTAACAACGTACCTATCAATTCGTCGATTACACCCTTGACCTGCTCCGCATACGATTCGCGAAACGCGTGCAACCCTTCGCCCGCAACGGCAAGCTCCCTATCCCAAGGTTCGAGGTCCTCCGCCGTCGGCTGCCGACGGAGCAATGAGTTACGTTGGCGCAACGCCCGCCGGTAACGCCAAAGCAAACCGTTATATGCTGGTTCCACGTGGAACAACGCCCAATCCAGCATCCGTCGGCGCAATCGTGAACCATCCGTCAATAATCGCCGACTATCCGGTGTAATCAGCAATATCGGCAGCAGCCTTGCCAACTGCGACGCAGCCCGAACTTCCTCTCCCCCGACCCTGATTCTACCGCCGTTCGCACATCGCTCTACGCCGATGCTCGTGCGCTGACCACCCTCTGCCTCCACCACCGCATATACCCGGTACCGATCCACACCCCTTTTTACAAGGTCTCGCGCACACCGGCCTCGAAAGGACCGTCCAGACCCCGCCACGTAGATTGCTTCGAGTAACGTCGTCTTGCCGCTACCATTCGGCCCTGCCAACACGTTAAGCGCGCCGCTTGGCACCATCCTTGCCCGTTCGAAGCACCGCAGCCCTTCGACCCTCAACTCCCGAACAAACATGGAATTACATCCAGACTACCCAACTCGCTGCGAGACCTTGCTCCCCTCCCCTCCGCGCTTTGGCTCTCACAACCGCATGGGCATAACAACGTACTGGCAATCACGCCGCTCTTTCGCCATCAGCAGACAACTGCCGCTCGAATCCGTCAAGTATACCTCCGCCACATCCGTCGGCAGTGCCCCCAACGCGTCCATCAGATAAGCCACGTTGAACCCCACCTCCAGTGGTGAACCGTCAAAATCTATCGCAATTTCGTCCTCCGAAGCTTCCTGTTCCGGATTATTTCCCATCACACGCAGCACACCAGGTGCGAGACTGAACCGTACTGCACGATACTTCTCGTTCGCCAGAATTGACGCCCTCGTCAAACACTGGCGAAACTCCTCCTTCGACACCTTAAACCGCCGACTGCAATCCTCCACGTCCGGGATCACCCGTTCGTAATCCGGGAACCGGCCCTCGATCAGTTTACTCGTCATACAAACATCAGCCAGCGTTACCCGAACCACATTTGCCCCGATCTCGAGCACCGCTTCCTCGTCCTCCGCCCCCAACAACCGCGTCAGTTCTCCAATCGCCTTGCGCGGCACGATTATCTGGCGGCCTTCTTGCAGTCCCTTCGACTCTACCTGCAATTCGGATAGCGCCAGGCGGTGCCCGTCGGTTGCCACCGCTCTCACATATTGCGGCCCCACTTCCAAAAGCAATCCATTGAGATAATACCGTACATCCTGATGAGCCATTGCAAACTGGGTCAGCTCCAACAACGACTTCAATGCCGCACCCTCAACTGCTACCCGCACCGCATCTACCAGATCATCCGTATTCGGATAACTACTTGCCGGCAACGTCGTCAGCTTAAAGCGACTGCGCCCACAACGAATGATGGCCCGTTCACCCTCTACTTCGAACGAGATGTCCGACTCCGGCGGCAACGCCCGACAGATATCGATCATCTTACGAGCAGGCACCGTGACTTCCGCGTCCACAACCCCCGGTAGCGCCGCATACGCTACCACCTCCACCTCCATATCAGTCGCGGTTACCGCAAGCCGCCCATCACGCACGCTCAATAATACATTCGCCAGAATTGGTAGTGTCTGGCGTCGCTCCACCACTCCCTGCACCATTTGCAGTGGTCGGAGAACGGCTTCCCTCTTAATAGAGAATTTCATAGACTTCTATAACCCGTTATTACTATTGTTAGTCACCCCTGAGCTTGTGGAGTACTCGTATTTTTCTTTTCCTTCCAAAGACTTAACAGATCCGAAACTCCTGGATACATAGCCTCGAGCACTGCGCATAACGTCTCAATGGATTGTGGATAAGCTCGATCCTGGGTTCGGTCATGTTGTTATACACAGGAAGAACACATCAATTGCTCAGAGTTCTCAACAGGATGGTGACGTCTTCCGAAATCAGGTTGTCGGTTTCTTTCAGCTCGGCCACCTTGCGACAAGCATGGAGAACAGTGGTGTGGTCACGGCCACCGAAGGCATCCCCGATTTCCGGCAAGCTGTGATTTGTCAACTCCTTCGCGAGTGCCATCGCGACCTGCCTGGGCCGCGCAATAGACCGAGTTCGGCGCTTTGATACCAGGTCGGCTACACGAAGCTTATAATACTGCGCGACCGTCTTCTGGATATTTTCGATTGTAACGAGTTTCTCTTGTAGGGCCAGGAGATCCTTGAGCGCCTCCTTGGCCAGATCCAGCGTGATCGGCCGACCGGTGAAATCCGAACTCGCTATCACTCGGCGCAGCGCCCCCTCGAGTTCCCTGATGTTGGAGCGTATACGTTGCGCAATGAAGAAAGCGACCTCGTTCGGTACTTGAGCGGCCGCCAAATGCGCCTTGCTCATCAGGATAGCCGCCCGCGTTTCCAGTTCCGGCGGGTCGATGGTCACCGTCAGGCCCCATCCAAACCGTGATTTCAGGCGCTCCTCCAGCCCATCGACTTCCTTTGGGTAGCGATCACAGGTGAGCACAATCTGCTGTTGATCTTCAAGCAGGGAATTAAAAGTGTGGAAAAACTCTTCCTGTGATCTTTCCTTTTTAGCGAAAAACTGGATGTCATCAATTAACAACGCATCTACCGATCTATAGTAATTTTTGAATTCATTGATCGCATTATGCTGGAGTGCCGCCACCATATCTGCGACAAATCTCTCGGAATGTAAATAAACGACTTTCGGGCGGGGACTTGTCTTTCCGATCATATCGCCGATGGCGTGCATCAGATGCGTCTTGCCCAATCCCACGCCACCGTAGATGAACAACGGGTTGTATGCCCCGCCAGGGTTTCCAGCAACTTGGATGGAGGCCGCTCGCGCCAATTGATTCGACTTGCCTTCCACGAAAGTCGCAAACGTGAAATCCGGGCGCAAACCCGGTCGGCGCCGCTCCCCGAAGTGGTCAACCGGCGCGACGGGAGGTACCAACCTTGGTGGGGGTTCGTTTGAGCTACCATAGGCCACGGCACCCATGGCTGCTTCACGACTGCCCACCTGCACGATGAGCTTGCGCGAATTCAGCTCGCCTACGCGCAGCAGCACCTCGCTGATGTGCGGCGCCAGATTGGTGTTGATCCAATCGCGAACGAAATGATTGGGTGCCAGGAGGCGCAGCACATCATCCTCGATGACGGCGTGAAGAGGTCTGATCCAGGTGTTGAATTGTTGTGGAGTAAGTTCTCCCTCGAGCCGGTCGAGACACTTTTTCCAGAGCGTCGGGCCAACCACTGCATGTTCTCCGGGCGAATAGTGAGGGGCGGGAAGACTCGGTCAGTTTATACTGCTTATCTGCACTGTGCCAGCGCGCCCGGACCACCTGCTTTTGTTTGACAGAAATCCGAGGGGAGGGGTAGCATTGCGAACTTTCACCTCCGGTAACCCGCCGGAATTAGAACTCTCACTTTCGCAGCGGTGCCATGAAAAGAACCTTTCAACCGAGCAATCTCAAACGCAAGCGGCGCCATGGATTTCGCGTTCGGATGAGAACGCGCGCGGGCCGGTTGGTTATCAAGGCAAGACGTTCCAAGGGCAGGGCCCGCCTGTCAGCGTGAAGCGGTTGCGTTTCCGCCTTCCTGGTCAGGCATGGCGCGTTACGCTCTTCATCGGCGCATGCGGCTCAACGAGGCGCAAGCATTCAAGAAGGTTTTCCGTGAATCACGGCGTTCTTCCGATGCATTGCTAACGGTACTCGCGCGCCGCAACGGGGCCGACACGGCGCGATTGGGGCTTGCCGTTTCTGCAAAGCATGCCGGCAAATCAGTGCGGCGAAATCAACTGAAACGACAGATAAGAGAGAGCTTTCGCCGTAGTGCGGACGCCTTGTGGGGCTTGGATGTCGTGGTAATCACGCGCCCTTCGTGCACGGCGGCGACATCGGAAAGAATCAGGTTATCCCTTAAACATCATTGGGTTACGATTTCCTCCCTATGCAATACATGCTGATCTTCGTGGTACGGGCATACGCGTACTTGTTAAGTCCCATGATGGGAGCTCACTGTCGTTTTCATCCGACATGCTCTGCTTATGCCATCGAGGCATTGCAGCGTTACGGGGTCCGCAGGGGCCTGTGGTACGCGCTGCGGCGCCTGTTGCGGTGCCATCCGTGGCATGCGGGTGGCTGTGATCCCGTACCACCGCTCGGCCGAGCGCACGACTGAGTCTGCGCAGGAAGCACGCCGTGCCCACAGAAAACCTCCGATCGCTGCTGGTCATCGGACTGTTCGTGGTCGTGTTTCTACTCTGGCAGGCATGGTTGAGGGACTATGGACCCAAATCCGCCGCGGAAACGGAAACAATCGCTGCGCCCGATAGCGCCGCCGAACCGGCGCCGTCACCGGCCCCGCCGGAATTTCCCGAGCACCCGGAAGTGATAGGCGCCCCGACCGCGCCGGTTGCCGATGTGGAGCAGGCACGGCCGCCAGGGACTGTTCACGTGCGAACTGACCTCTTCGACCTGAACCTTGACGGGCGGGTGCTGCAACGCCTCGACCTGCTCGCCTACCCGGTCTCCAACACGACGCCCGACGAGGCGTTTCCCTTGCTACACGATTCCCTGCCCGACCTGTTCACCATGGAGACGGGATTGCTGGGTTCCAATGGCGAGCCGGGCACCGCGTCCGTTCTGGTGCCACAGCGTACCGAGTACGTGCTCGGCGATGAGCAGGACACGCTCGATGTCGGCTTTCAACTGTTGACCCCAAGCGGTATACGACTCGAGAAGGTCTACAGATTCCATCGCGGCAGCTACCTCATCGAGGTTCTTTACAGGGTCGAAAACGCGACCGGGATGCCCTGGACGGGGCGATTGTACGGCCAGTTCAAGCGCACCCAGGTGGCGAGCAAGCGCGGGCTTTTCCGCGTCTATACCTACACCGGCGGCGTCGTATCGAGCCCCGACAAGCCGTATGAGAAAGTGAAGCTGGCGAAAATCGCCGAGCAACCTCTGGACCGGGACGTGACGGGCGGCTGGGCGGCGATGATTCAGCACTACTTTGCCGGTGCCTGGGTGCCCTCCCCTGAAGTGAGTAATCACTACAGCTCGAAGGCACTGGACGATGGGGTGTTTCTGCTGCGCTTGTACTCCGACCACGTGGTGGAGCCGGGCGACTCCAGCACGCTGAAGCTCACGGGCTACATCGGTCCCAAAATCCAGGAGCGGATGGAAAAGGTGGCGCCGGGGCTACGCCGCACGGTGGACTTCGGCTGGCTGTTCTTCATTGCCGAGCCGCTGTTCTGGCTCCTGCAGCATATTCACGGCGTGCTGGGCAACTGGGGATGGTCCATCATCACCCTGACGGTTCTCATCAAGCTTGTCTTTTTCCATCTTTCAGCGACCAGCTACAAGTCCATGGCGCGCATGCGCAAGCTGCAGCCGCGCATGGTGCAGATTCGCGAGCGCTATGGCAACGACAAGCAAGCCATGAACAAGGCGATGATGGAGTTGTACAAGAAGGAAAAGGTCAATCCGCTCGGCGGGTGCTTGCCGATTGTCGTGCAGATACCGGTGTTCATCTCACTTTACTGGATGCTGCTGGAGAGCGTGGAGCTGCGCCAGGCGAGCTTCATTTTCTGGCTCCACGATCTTTCCCAGTACGACCCCTACTTCGTGCTGCCTATTCTCATGGGTATCAGCATGCTCGTGCAGCAACGGCTCAACCCCACGCCCCCCGATCCCATTCAGGCGAAGGTGATGATGGCCCTGCCGTTCATATTCACCTTCTTTTTCCTTTTCTTCCCTTCCGGGCTCGTGCTCTACTGGATCGTCAACAACGTTTTGTCGATTACGCAGCAGTGGATCATCACCAAGCGCATAGAGGCGGCGCCCTGACTGCAGCCTCGGCTCTGCGGGGCCGTGCGCCGGCGCCCGCGCGCGAGCGTGAAGCAGAAGACCCGGGTATCGATCCCGGGCGCACCGATACGGTAGCCGCCATCGCTACCCCGGCCGGCAGGGGCGGCATCGGGATCGTTCGCGTATCGGGCCCGCACGCTCCCGGCGTGGCCCGCCAGGTGCTGGGCAGCGTACCGTCGGCCCGCACCGCGCTCTACCGGCCGTTTCTTGCAAGCGACGGCCACGTGCTCGATGCAGGCATGGCCCTGTTCTTCCCCGCCCCCTCTTCCTACACCGGTGAAGACGTGCTCGAGTTGCACGGACATGGCGGCAGGGTCGTTCTCGACATGCTGCTCACTCGAGTGGTGGAGGCTGGCGCCAGGCTGGCCGAGCCGGGAGAGTTCACGCGGCGCGCGTTTCTCAACGGCAAGCTGGATCTGGCGCAGGCCGAGGCCGTCGCGGATCTCATCGACTCCCAGACCGAACGCGCAGCGCGCAGTGCCCAGCGATCGCTGCAGGGCGAGTTCTCCACAAGATTGCGCTCGATCGGCGCCGGGCTGGTCAGTCTTCGGGCGTGGCTGGAAGCGGGCATCGATTTTCCGGACGAGGCGGTCGACGAGTTGTCCGATGCGCACCTGACGAGCGAGCTTGGCAAGTTGCGAGAGAGCGTTGCCGCCGTACTCGCCGGCGCCGAGCGCGGGGTGTTGCTGAAGGAAGGATTATCGGTGGTGATTGCCGGCGCACCCAACGTGGGCAAGTCGACCTTGATGAACAGCCTCTGCGGGCGACAGGCCGCAATCGTCACCGACATCCCCGGCACTACACGCGATACGTTGCGCGAGCACATACAGATAAGCGGGTTGCCCGTGCACTTGATTGACACCGCAGGCTTGCGCGAAGCCCAAGATGCGGTGGAGCGCGAAGGGGTGGCGCGCGCGCGGGCGGCTATCGAAGAAGCGGATGCGGTGCTGCTGCTGGTTGACGACGAGCAAGCACCCGTAGACGAAGACCCACTCGATGCAATCGGGAGTTCCGAGGTCGTTTCGCGAACGCTCGTGGTGCGCAACAAGATCGATCTGAGTGGCCGGCCGCCGGGTCCCGTTGCCGATGCCGTCCCCGAGACCGTGCGCGTGAGCGCGCGCACCGGCGAAGGGCTCGCGAGCATTTGCGCGGCGCTCGAGGCGCGTGCCGGGCTGGACGGTGGCGGGGAAGATACACCCATGGCGCGGCGCCGGCACCTGGACGCGCTGGGGCGCTGCCTGCAAGGCGTGGGCGCCGCGAGAGCAGCGCTCAGCGAGCACGGGGCCGCCGAGCTCGCGGCGGAGGACATGCGTGTGGCACAGCAAGCGCTGGGTGAGATCACCGGGGAGGTGTCGTCGGACGACCTGCTGGACACGATCTTCGCGCGTTTCTGTATCGGCAAGTGATGATGTTCTCGCCAAGACGCAAAGCCCGCAGAAGTATCGGTAGCGACCGGATGAGCAATGGAGCAATGGCATCGTCCCCGCTGCCGATCGCCTCGAGTGAGGCCCAACGACTTTCTTAGCGTGCTTGGCGGCTTTGCGAGATCAATAATCGTCCCCGAATATCCATGAGTTCGGTTACGAGCTGTTCCTTTTGAAGTGATTGACAGGACTCTGCGGGGCGCGGGCGTGGCGGACATCGAATCAGGCGGCAGACCGAACATACTGCTGGTCGGCGGGGCGGGTCAGCTCGGCTGGGAGTTGCGCCGGAGTCTCGTCCGGGCGGGATCGCTCAGCGTGACCACGCGCGACGGCACCGACGATACGCTGGCGCTCGATTTGAACGAGCCGGGCGCCTGCGCGGCGTGTGTGCGCTGCACCGCACCACAGGTGATTGTCAACGCCGCGGCTTACACAGCGGTGGATCGCGCCGAAAGCGAAGTGCAGGCCGCCCGGCGCGTCAACGTGCTGGCGGCCGCGGAGCTGGCGCGGGCGGCGAAGCGCGCCGGCGCGTTGCTCATCCACTACTCTACCGACTATGTGTTCAATGGTCGTGCCGGACGCCCCTACCGGGAAAGCGACGCGCCCGATCCGATCAACGCGTATGGCGCGAGCAAGCTCGAAGGAGAGATCGCAATCAAGGATAGCGGCGCGCGCGCATTGGTGCTGCGCACGAGCGGCATATACGCCGCGCGCGGAAGGAATTTTCTGCTCGCCATATTGGCCAGGGCGGCACGAGGAGAGCGCCTGCGTGTCGTCGATGACCAGATCGTTGCACCTACCGCGGCGAATGCGCTCGCGGATTTCACGGCGCGGATGCTGGAGGAAACGAGACGTCACGATGCGGGCTGGCTCAGCGAGCGCGAGGGCGTCTACCATGCGACGGCCGAAGGCTGTACGAGCTGGTACGGGTTTGCGCGGGAAATACTCTCCTTGAGAGGTTACCAGGTCGCCATCGATCCCATCGCGTCAAGCGAATATCCGACCCCTGCGCCGCGCCCACGATACTCGGTCCTCGACAGCGCCCTGGTACAGCGGCGTTTCGGCCTTCGCCTGGGCACGTGGCGAGACCAGCTCGCGGGTGTGATGCACTCGATTCGACCGCGCGTGCGCCCCGTTCCAGAGGCGCATGGCAATGGGTGAGGTGAGCGGACCTGCGATGTCGCGGGCGTTCCTGGCGCCGCGTTACTGGGGCATCTGGATGATGGTGGGACTCATGTGGGCAGCGGCCAAGCTTCCCTATGCGATGCAGCTCTTGATCGGCAAGGCGCTGGGGGTGCTCCTGATTGTGCTCGCGGGCCGGCGGCGAAGAATAGCGACGGTGAACCTGCGGCTATGTTTTCCAGAGCAGTCACGCAGCGAACGTAAGCGCTTACTTCGCGCTCACTTCGGTTCACTCGGCATCGCCATCGTGGAACTCGGTGCGACGTACTGGGGATCGGACAGCGCCTTGCGAAGGCGTGTCAGGCCGAGTGGGCTCGAGCACATAAGGGACGCGCTCGACAGGGGCCGCGGCGTCATTCTGCTCGGCGCCCACTTCACGACCATGGAGCTCGGGCTCAGGCTGCTATCATTGTTCCAGCCATGCCAGATCATGTACAGAAAGAACAACAACGCACTTCTCGATTACATCATTCTGAGCGGGCGTTCGGCCCACCCGAGCACTGTCTTTCCGCGTGAGGACGTGCGTACGCTGTACAGGAGTCTGAAGCGTAATCTGGTCGTATGGTACGCGCCCGATCAGAACTACGGGAGGCGCTTCAGTGTGTTCGTGCCGTTTTTCGGGCACCCCGCGGCGACCATCACCACGCTGTCGCGCTTTGCCGCGAGGAGCGGGGCCGCCGTGGTGCCGTTCGTGCAGCACCGGTTGCCGGGCCTCGCGGGCTACGAGATAGTGGCGCTGCCCGCGCTCGAGAACTTTCCGAGCGGCGACGAGGCGGCGGATGCGCGGCGCATCAACGAGGTGCTGGAAGAGCAGATCAAACGCAGTCCGGAGCAATACCTGTGGGTTCACAGGCGTTTCAAGACCGCACCACCGGGCGCTGAGAATGTCTACGCGCGGATCTGAGGGTGAGCCCGTGTCGAATGAGAATCAGGGCTCGCCTATACGCAGGATCCTGGTGATCAAATGGAGCGCGATGGGCGATGTCGCGCTCGCAAGCGCTGCCATAGAGGACATCGCGCGCACCTATGCGCACGCCGAGATCGATCTCAGCACCTTGCCACCGTGGGACACGCTGTACGCCCACGATCCGAGGCTGCACGAGGTCATCTCGATCGATGTGCGCACGGGGCATGGACAGCTTGGCACCATCCGGCGCTGGCTCGCAGCGGTACGCGCGAGGCGCTACGACCTGGTCATCGATCTGCAGACCACGGACCGCTCGCGTGTGCTGTTGGGTCTGCTATGGATAATCGGTGGGCAGATTCCCCTGCGCGCGGGGAACAAGCCCGCCTTCCCGTACAACATTGCGCCGGCGCGCAGTGCACCGGCACGCCATGCCATGCAGATCATGGCCGATAACCTGCGCGGCGCGGGCGTCAGCATGACAACGGCTAGACCGGTGCTGCATTGTCCGCCTGCACGGCGTGACGCGGTGGCCGCAATGCTTCGCGAGCGTGGTCTGGCTGCGGGGCATTTCGGCGTGTTCCTGCCGGGCAGTCAGGCTGCCGGCTATCTCAAACGCTGGGGTGCCGCGCGGTTCGCATCGCTCGCGCGGCTGCTGAAATCGCACGGCCTGCAAAGGATCGCTCTCATCGGCGGGCCCGACGAGCTTGACGAGTGTCGCCGCATTCGCGATCGGTGCGGCGCATGGGTGGTCGATCTGTGCGGCAAGACGAGGCTTCTCGACATCGTGCCGATCTGCGAGACAGCGCGTGTCGTCGTAGGCAACGATACCGGGACCGCGCATGTGGCGGCCGCCGCGGGAAAGCCCATGCTGGTCATCTGCGGCCCCACCGACCCGGGACGTGTGCTGCCCGCCGGCAACACCGTATCCTCCATGCAGGCGCCGTTGCCGTGCATCAACTGCTACCGCAAGCACTGCGCGCATCACAGCTGCATGGCGTGGATTAGCCCGGCGATGGTGCTCGAGCGCCTGCAGTGGCTCGGGGTGTTGGGAAATCGGGGTCAGAGACGAATATCCTCGAACGGGGCGGGTTGAGCTCGATTTCTGGCTCGAGGAGTCGTCTCCGACCCCGATCTACTTAGGAGGCTCGTCCCGGGCGGCGGACGCGGGCGGCTCGGGCGGCATCAGCCGCTCGGTGTGGCGTGCCTTCTGGATGCGCTCGTAGAGCTTGGCATATCTCAGAAAGGCGTAGAAGGCGCCCGTCACCGATGCGATGAAACCGGCCCAGCCGTTGAGGAAACCGCGTTTGAAAATGAAGCTGCGCAGGAAAAACCACGGCGGGTAGAGCAACATGATGAAGGGACTCATACGACGCTTGCGGGCGTACTTGTGATCCACGAGCCCGGTGGAATAAGCATTGATCTTCTCGACCTTGGTGTGCACGTTCCATTCGCCGAAGTGATAGAACACCGCGCGCAGTCGGGCGACTTTGCCGTCGAGCTCCGGGGCCGCGTGGACGGGAATGTCGCTGAAGCGGGCCTTGCTCTTGTCGAACAAGCGCAGGTAGAAATTCATGCGTACGTGCGGATTCGCCATTCGCCAGAACACCTGCTCGCGGCGCGCCATCTCGTACCCATCGGCCGAGGGCCCTCGTGCGAGAATGGCCTGGATCTCGGCCTCGGCTTCTTCAGAGAGCATTTCGTCGGCATCGAGAAGCAACACCCACCGGTGCCGGGTTTTCTCCATAGCAAGCTGCTTTTGTTTGCCGTATCCCATGAAGCTATGCTGGAATATCGTGCAGTCGTAACGTTCGGCAATCTCGATCGTCTGGTCGGTGCTGAATGAATCGAGCAACACGATCTCGTCGGCCCAGCTCACGGAGCGCAGACAGGCGTCGAGCGTGCGCGCGTTGTTGAAGGTGGTGACGAAAGCGGAGAGCTTGGTCATGGGACAAAGTCTGCCGATGGGTGTGCGGCTCGCGAACCGGCGAGGATATCGACCGCAACGTATAACATGGACATGAGCGCGGTGAAACCGGATCCACGCGCAGAGCACCCCGTGCAACTGCCGTTTCCGGGTTGAGGAGCGCATGCCGCGGACCGTGCATATCATCGGCAGCCGCTCGAGCGGTGGCGCGGAGCGATTCTTTGCCAGATTGGTCACGGCGCTCGAGGCCGATGGAACGCCCAGCATTGCGGTGACGCCGCCGGGCAGTGCGCTCCTTGACGAGCTGGGACCCGACGTGCCCACTGTCGCCATGGCGATGCGCGGCGTCTGGGATCTGTCGGCGCGCTGGCGCATTTCACGTCTCGCGAAGCGCTGGCGCCCCGCCATCGTGCAGACCTGGATGGGCCGCGCCACGCGCCTCACGCACATCCGCGCCGAGCGCGGCATCGTGCACGTTGCGAGACTCGGCGGGTACTACAACCTGAAGGGTTACCGTCACGCCCACGCGTGGGTGGCGAACACGCGCGGCATCCGCGATTACCTGCTGCGCGAAGGCCTGCCGGCCGAGCGCGTGTTTTATATCGGCAACTTCATCGATGAACCACCGCGCGTGGAGGCGGGCGAGATTGCCGCGCTTCGAGATCGACTCGGTATCGATGCCGATGCCTGGGTCGTCGTGAGCGCCGGGCGCCTGCATCCCAACAAGGGCTTCGAGGATCTGCTTGGTGCTGCCGCCCGCATGCCCGAGCAGGTCGGGCAACGCCGCGTGGTGTTCGTGATCCTCGGTGACGGACCGCTGCGCGACGCCTTGCACGAGGCGGCGCGGAGCCTCGGCATCGACGCTCGGCTGCGCTTCACCGGCTGGCAAGCTGAGCCCGCCGCGCACTATAAGCTCGCCGACCTGTTCGTGTGCCCGTCGCGCCACGAGCCGCTCGGCAACGTGGTGCTGGAAGCATGGTGCTACGGTGTCCCGATAGTCGCTACGCGCAGCGACGGCCCGTGCGAGCTCATCGCGGATGGTGAGAACGGCGTGCTGGTGCCCTGTCGCGACCCGCGTGCGCTCGCCGGCGCGTGCATGCGCCTGCTCAGTGAGTCGGACGAGGCGCGTGCGCAGATGGCGGCGGCGGGCCGTCTCACGCTGGCGCGAGAGCACGGGCGAGAGGCAGTCGTTGCGGCCTACCAGACGCTCTACCAGCATCTCTGGCAAGCCCCCGGCACGGCGTGATGAGAGCGACTCCATAGCAAGGTTGGTGGGATAGATCCCGCTCCCTTCCCTCGGTGTCGAAGGCGTGTGAGAAACTATTGCCGGTGTCGATCGCGCGCAGCCAGCGCGGCGATGAACAAGAACACCAGCCACCAGCATAGCGAGGACCAGAAGCTCGCGTAATACGCCTTGTGCACGTTGAGCGGAAACATGGCGACCAGCACGCACAGCGCGCTGGCGATGGCGAGCCCGGGGCTGTCGATACTCGGCCAAGTAAGGCGCGTCCGCGGCGCTTGCCGCGAAAGCGCTCGCGTGGCGCCTTCGCCGGGCTCGGGCGCATGGTGTCGCGGCGCCGCGGTATCGTCTCGCAGCCAGCGCCAGCCGAGCGCAAAGAACAGCGTCAAGCCGATGATGCCGAAGGTGCCCGTCTCCACCGCGACCTCCAGGAGCAACTGGTGGGGGTGCGTGACGCCGCGCGGTGAGCGGCGCATCCAGAAATTCTCCGCCCCCGCGACGTTCAGAAACTCGTAACGAAACCCGCGCGTGCCGATACCATTCAGCCAGTGACTGCGCAGCATGCGAAGCGCCGGTCCCCAGATGGAAAGACGCCTGGCCGTGGCGGCGTCCATGACTTCGAGGTCGGCGCTGAAGATGCCCGCTGCCTGCTCGATGCGCGCGTCGAGTCCGGGATAGCGCGCGGCCGCGGCGGCGCTGAGTGCGACCACTGCCAGCGCCATGGCGAGGGAGCGAACCCCCGGGTAGAGGCGCCCGCGCCGCTTGATGGCGGCCGTGCCCCAGGCGGCGACGGCTACCGCGAACATGAGCCACCCCGAGCGGCTGCCTGACAGCAAAACGACAATGACCAATGGAAGCACGCTGAGCCAGAAGACCCAGGCGCGTTGCGTGGTGCTCCGCGCCATCTCGAGGTAGAGCGGTGCGAGGCTCGCCAGCACGATGCCGAGACGGTATTTCGGATAGAAGATGCCGACCAGCCGCGACCCCCTGTCCGGATATCCGAAGAAGTCTCTGCCGCTCGCGTATTGCCACAAGGCGTCCGCGCACCACGCGATGAGCAGGATGAAGATGCCCGCGAAAAGATAGTGCCTCGCGTGCGGGGCGCGCAGCGTGCGCACCACGAATATCCCCATCAGCGGGAAGCGAAGGTACTCCAGCACCGATGTACGGGAATGCGAAAAGCTGAGCGCATCGGGTAGCGCCAGCGCCATCGGGACCCAGATGCAGGCAAACAAGACGAACATGCGTCGCAGCGCGCGGTCCTCGCGGACCTCGGTGGAGTGGCGCACAAGCGTCCAGGCGCCTGCCAGCGCCATCACGATGACGGGCACGTTGAACAGCGTCTTGGTGGGCAGCAGCACGAGAAATGACAGCACCAGCGCCCAGGGCGCGTGCCGGGCGAGCGCGCTGGCCAGATCGGACGACCGGCTCATGCCCGCGCCACGATAGATTCGTGCGCCGCGTGCCAGCGTGCGATCATGATGATGTTGTTGCGCAGGAAGGGCCGGTGCCGCAAGCGCGCATTCTTGACGATCGAGCGTTTCTTGACCACGCCGTTGCGGCAAAGCAGCAGCTTCACGGGGGCAAGGCCGGCGCGCACGGCAACCTTGGTGATCGTATAGGGCGTAAACCAGAAGCGGTGATCGGTGTTGATTGCCTCGATCCCGTGCCTCGCGAGAACGAAGTTTTCACACGCGAACGCGTTCGGCACGGTAATGATGAGCTGCCCCACGTAATTGGCGTAGCGACGCTTGATGTGGCCCAGAAAATCCACCGGGTTGTCGATGTGCTCGAGGACCTCGGCCAGCACCAGGTAGTCCCAGCGCGCCGCCTTGATGGCCGGGCATTCGTCTTGCAGCAGGTCCACGCACTCGACGTCGGCATATCCCAACTCGTCGCGCACGAAGGCGATCCCCGCGGCATCCTTGTCCACGCCATAACAGCGCGCGGTGCAAGCGGCGAGCCGTGCGTGGAGCCACTTGCGGCGCTCGAGCTTGTGCCTTATCTGCTCCGCGGAGTGGTCCACGCAGCCGACGTGCACCACGTGCTTGGCGGCGCACATCTGCTCCAGCCAGTCGATGCGGGAACGGTAAACGCGATCATCGGGCTCACGGTCGAAGTCGACACGCAGGCCATTGGAAAACCGCTCGCCCGTGAGGTAGGGAACGACCCGTGCTTTTACACGCATCGGTCGAGCTGGGACAAATACACACTCGCCCCTACTCTGCGCGGGCGAAACAAGACGATGCTGGGCGTGTCTTCCACGATGAACTCGGTCACAGGCCGCAAGGCATGCGCGGCACGTACCGACTTCGGCACGACGACTGGCCCCTTCGACGACGGCCTGATTGTTGTCATGTGGTCTCCAAGAGTCAGGAGGTGCCAAGATATCGCCGAGTATAAGCGCTATGGCGCGGGCACCAAGATAGAATGCGTTCGAATGCAGGATTGCCCTGGGCGGCACCGAGAGTCCGAATCCTGAAGCGAGGATGGCATGGCAAGGAATTCTCCATCCTTGAGCGAAGGTCGATGTTGCGCTTCGATACGACCGCCCGAGTAAAGACCCGGGCCCGGGAATCATGAAATGAACATATGGGTGGACGCGGATGCGTGTCCGGTGGTGATCAAGGAAATCCTGTTCAGAGCGGCGCAGCGTACCGGAGTGCAACTGACGCTTGTCGCCAATCAGCCCGTGCGCATACCGCCGTCGCCGTGCATTCATTTTCTCCAGGTCACACCCGGTTTCGATGTCGCCGACAACGAGATCGTCAACCGACTCGGCGCGGGCGATCTGGTCATCACCGCTGACATTCCCCTGGCGGCCGAGGTGATTGAAAAGGGCGGTCTTGCTCTCAATCCGCGCGGTGAGCTGTATTCGGCCGACACCATCAGGGCGCGGCTGAACATGAGGGACTTCATGGATACGCTGCGAGCCAGCGGCATCGATACGGGTGGGCCGCCGGCGCTGAGCCAGAGCGATCGCAAGGCCTTTGCGAATCACCTGGACCGGTTATTGACCAGACACGCGCCAAAGGCATGACACGCGCCGCGACACGACGGGGCATCTCGGTGCGACACTCCTCCCGTCGTCACCGGGTGGCACTCAGACCTCGTCGTGCCCGCTCGGCTCGATGACGTGTTCCAGCATATCGGCTATCACGCAGCTTATGTGCTCGTCGGCCGCCGAATAATAGACCTGCTTGCCGGACCTGTGGCCGCGCAGCACGCGCGCGGCGCGCAGCAGGCGCAGGTGGTGGCTCACCAGCGAAGGCGACAGCGCGAGGCGCTCCGCGATCTCGCTCACCGGGGTCGGCGCCTGCAGGCAGGCGAGCACGATGCTGAGCCGCGTCGGGTCGCCCATGAGCCTGAACATCTCAGCGAGCTGAACCGTCTGGTCGCGGTCCAGGCGCGGCAGCGGGCGTATCGGCATGCTGGATGACTCGGTCATGGGCCGTCATCCTACACCGGTGCCCCGGGCGCTTCGAGCACCGTGCCCGATGGGTCTTGTCGCTTGTTGTCAGGACGGCGAGCGTTATCCGATGCACGCCATATCGGTGCTCTCCCGGATCGCGCTCCGGTGGCTCCCGCCAGCCCTGATGCTGTGAGTCCGTTGACGTGAGCGCGGCTTCCTGGCACAGAACAGGTCATAGAATTGAACATTTGTTCATATGTTGATATCATACAAAGCAACTGTCTTGTCGGCAGCAGTCGTTCTTCGGTGACCGAGCCGGGTACCCGGCACGGAATGACGGGAGGCGCGTACCGCGTAAGGAATGAATCCGAGGCTCGAGGAGACAGCACCTGTCAACACCGCACCCAGTTGTATGCGCTGGCGCATCGACGGGATGGATTGCGCAGGCTGCGCGCGCAAGATTGAGGTGGCCATAGGGGGGCTTCCGGGGGTGTCGGACTCGCAGGTCAATTTCCTGGGCCAGACGCTGGAGATTGCGTTGGATGGGTCGCCCGGCCGACGCGAGGCGGTCGAGAAGAAGATCCGCGCGCTGGGCTATGCCATCGAGCCTCTCGCGTCGGGTGTAGCGAGCGCGGGTCCCTCGCGGGCGCGAACGGCGCCGAGCCCGTGGTGGCAAACGGCCCGGGGCCGCCTGGTGTGTGTCACGGGGGGTCTGCTCGCGGTAGCCGCCGCGGCGGACCTCGTTGCCCATCCACGCACCCACTGGATCTTCGCTGTCGTGGCGCTGGTTGCGCTCTGTCCCGTCGCCAGCAAGGCGGTGCGGGGGGCGCTGGTCGGCACGCCATTCAGCATCGAGATGCTGGTCTCAATCGCGGTCATTGGCGCGATTGCCATCGGCGCGGCGCCCGAGGGGGCGCTCGTCGTATTCCTGTTCGCGCTGGGCGAGTTGCTCGAAAGCGCGGCATCGCGAAAAGCTCGTGCCAGCATCGAATCTCTGGCCGACCTGGTGCCGCCGAATGCCTGGCTCGTCGAGGGCGACGCGACGCGCGAAGTGCCGGCAGCCAGCCTTGGCGTCGGCCAGGTGGTCGAGGTCCGCCCGGGTGGCCGCGTGCCGGCCGATGGCACGGTGGTCGAGGGGCGCACGAGCTGTGACGAGTCGCCCGTGACCGGCGAATCCGTGCCTAAGGACAAGACGCTGCGCGATGCCGTCTACGCGGGAAGCATTGCCTGCGACGGGCGCATCCGGCTGCGCGTCGAACGCGATCCGAGTGACAACACCATCGCGCGGATCATTCATCTGGTGGAAGAGGCGCAGACGCACAAGGCGCCGACGGCGCGCTTCATCGACCGCTTCAGCCGCTATTACACGCCCTGCGTCATCATGGTGGCGGGGCTGGTGGCGGCGCTTCCGCCCCTCGTCCTGGCCGCCCCCTGGGGCGTCTGGATCTACAAGGGTCTCGCGATCCTGCTCATCGGTTGTCCCTGCGCTTTGGTGCTGTCCACCCCGGCTGCCATCACCTCCGCGATCAGCGCGGGGGCACGCCGCGGGCTGCTGCTCAAAGGGGGCGCCGCGCTCGAGGTTGTCGGGCGGGTGGCGACCGTGGCCTTCGACAAGACCGGTACGCTGACCCGCGGCAGGCCACGCGTGACCGAGGTGATTCCGCTCGGTGCGGGCGAGGCCCGGCTCATCGCGCTCGCAGCCGGTGTCGAGGCCGCATCGGGCCACCCTCTGGCAAGGGCCATCGTTGCCTATGCCGTTGCCGCCGCTATCGCGCCACCGCGCGCCACCGACGCCAGCGCCCATCCGGGCCAGGGTGCGAGCGCGCGGATAGACGGGATGCGGATTACCGTCGCCTCGCCCGCCTTCGCTCAGTCGCTGGGCGCAATGAGCGACGAGGTCAAGCGTCACGCCGAGACACTGGAGTCCCAGGGCAAGACCGTCGTGGTTGTCACTGCCAACGGTCGGGCACTCGGTCTGCTGGCTTTGCGCGACGAGCCGCGCGCCGACGCCGCGCGCTCCATCGCGCGGCTCGCCGGCATGGGGATACGAACGGTCATGCTCACCGGTGACAATGCGCGCACCGGCCGTGCCATCGGCAAGGCGCTGGGCACGGCGGTCGAGGCGGAGTTGCTGCCCGAGCACAAGCTCGAAGCGCTGCAACGCCTGCGCGCTCGCGGGCCGACGGCTATGGTCGGCGACGGTATCAACGATGCGCCGGCGCTCGCGCATGCCGACATCGGTGTGGCGATGGGCGGCGGTAGCGATGTCGCGCTGGAGACGGCAGATGCCGCGCTGCTCCACGACCGGGTAGGCGATGTGGTCGACCTGGTGTGCCTTTCCCGTGCGGCGATGCGCAACATCCGACAGAACATCGGCGTGGCGCTCGGCCTCAAGGCCGTGTTTGTGGTGACGACCCTGCTCGGCGTGACAACCCTGTGGATGGCGATTCTCGCCGATACCGGGGCAACCGTCATCGTCACCGCCAACGCGCTGCGTCTGCTCGCATTCAGGACTGATTCCGTGGGCTGACAGCAGTGCCGGCAACGGGTTGCGTACGCGTCGATCCTATCGCGGTCGGCGGCGACTTGCGCGAATTCCGCGCAGGCTGTCGATCGCGCGCTAGACGAACAGGCGACCGGGATTATTCTCGCCGGTCTCGACATACGCGGCAAAGGTGAGCCGCGACGCACGTTGATGCGATATAGGCATCAAGATCAAAGCGCCAGACACGGCGCTCATGCCAAACTGCAATATGACGGCCAATCGGCGGTGGAGGCAGACGGCGGGGACATGAATTCGAGAGAGCGCATCATGACGGCCCTGGATCTCGGTGTCCCGGACCGCGTGCCGACCTGGGATTGGTTCGACGAGGCGGTGACGGTTGGCGTCGCCCGGATTTTGGGCCTGAAAGGGCACGATCGGGTGACCTCTCTCAGGAAGGGTGACGAGACGCGCGAAGCCATCGATCTCTACTGCCGCGTCGTCGAGTCGCTGGACGTGGACGGCACGTCGAGCGTCTACAACACGGACCTGCGGGCGGTCGACGCGCACCTGGGACGCGACAAGTACGGACGCGGCTACATTCTCAGCGAGTTCGGCATCCCCGCCATCATCGAGCCCGCCGTCAGCAGCAGCGCGGAGCTCGCCGCCTATGACATGGTGTCGCGTATCGAGAAGTCTGATTTTGACGGCTTGCGCCAAGCCGTTGACCGACTGGGTGACGAGCGTGCCCACTGCGCAAACCTGAATGGTCCGTTCCAGGAGGCCTGGAACGTGATGGGAGGCATGGACAGGACCATGCTCGGATTCATCGAGGATCCGGAACTGGTTCATGGCGTGTTGCAGGAGGTCACCCGGTTCAACAAGGCGCTGATGGACGAGAGCGCACGCGTCGGCGCGGACTTCTTCATGATCGATGGCGACCTGTGCGGCAACGATTATCCATTGATGTCCGTCGAGCATATTCGGGAGTTCATTCTGCCGTACAAGAAGGAACTGGTGGATCACGCACACGCGCTCGGCTGCAAGATCATCAAGCATTCGGACGGCATGGTCTGGTCCGTCATGGATGATCTGATCGAGGTCGGGTTCGATGGGTTTCATCCCGTGCAGCCGCAATGCATGGACATGAAAACCACCAAGGCGCATCTCTACGGGCGCATGTGCGTCTTCGGCAACGTGGACTGCCTGGACCTGCTGGTGTTTGGTGAGCCCGAAGAGGTGAGAGCGGCGACCGCACAGTGCATTGCGGAAGCCTCGCCGGGCGGCGGCCATATTCTGTGCTCGTCGAACTCCCTGCATCCCGGCTGCAAGCCCGAGAATGTCATCGCAATGTTCAGGGCAGCCAGGGAGTTCGGATCCTATGCCGGCATCGCGCCACGCCCGCTGCCGGCCCCCCCACCGCCGGACACGACACCGAAACGGCCACGACGCGAGACTCGGCGCCGTGTGCGGAGACGCACCGCCGGGGCGACGGCCTGAGTGCGATCCGGACAAGATAGCCGCGGCGGGTGTTGGATCGGGATTGCCGCGAAAAGTCACGCGACCGGGATACTCGCCTCAGACCCCTGGCAACTCGTGGCGGAACAAGCGATCCTCGGGGGAAGTGTCGAGCTCGCACGCGTAGCGGTACCCGGCGAAGGTGGCGTGCACGATGGCACCCGGTGCCAGGCAGTCACCGATGCGGGTCACCGACCCGATGCCGCCGCGAGCGAGCGCCGCCCGGTCGGCCGTCAGCTCGTGGTAGAGGCCGTTCTCGGGTAGTCGTGCGGTGACCAGAACGACGCCGCGTGCCTCGAGCGTGCGCTCGGCCGCGGTGTGGACGTGGCGCAATACCACCTCGCGCTCACCGATCGCGGCGAGGTTGTGGTGGGTGATCATGGTGACGCCGAGCGCGTGCATGTGGCGCGCGACCCGCTCCAGCTCGAGTGTGATTGCGGTGAACGCGGCGATCTCGGCGGCCGGCGTGACCAGGGTCACCTCGCGCCCGGCGCGGCGCAGCACCTCGGCCATCAGGTTGCCCATGTAGTAGTGGTCGTCGTCGAAGACCACCACGGGTCCCGGGGGAAGCTCGCCGTCCATAATCCGGTCGGGGGTGGTCACGCGCTCAGGTGTGGCGCCCGCGATCGGCTCGAAGTTGGCGCGACCGAAGCCGTCGGCGCGCCAGCGCGCGCCGGTTGCCAGCACCACGTGGTGGAAGCCGAACTCGCGCAGGTGCTGCGCGGTGAGCGCGCTGTCGAAGTAGACCTCGACATTCGGCATCTTGTGGATCTGGCCGACCCGCCAGTCACGCACCCGTGCCCACTCCGCGAGCCCCGGCGGGTCGCACTCGTGCGCCTGGGCCCCGCGGGTAGGAAACTCGACGAGATTCAAGCGGAGCTCTCCGCCGAGTTCGAGGAGCCTTTGGAGGAGGAGAACGATCTCGAGGGGTTGATCGAAAACCTGGTGAGTGACGGTTCCCCCCG
>CAZSDY010000003.1:0-41000 GCA_964605765.1 uncultured Ectothiorhodospiraceae bacterium
ACGAGTATGTGCACTCAGTGAGTCGAGACGCTCGCCGCAGCGCCGGGCACACCTTTCCAGATTATCTAGCGTGCTCGACGGCACCCGCGGGCGGCGACCGTGCACGCTATCCGAATCGTGGACGCCGGGCCCGTATAGCGTCTCCAGGCGCTTGGCGCCGACCCTGCGCAGTGCCAGCAGCAATTCAATCGGATCGGCGGTGTCGATACCGGCGGCTTCCAATCCGCGCAGTACCGAATCCTTGAAGGTGATTGCGCCGGCGACGATCACTTCGCTGCGCGCGTCGAGCCGTTCCAGATCGACTAGCGGCGCCAGCTCGCGACCGCGCACGATGAGATCGCGGGCGTACAGGTGCGCGGCGATGATTTCGTCCAAGTCGGGAATGCGCAACGCTTCGCTGACCGGCACCGGATTGACCGCATGGCCGCTGGGCCGTGCAAGCTGTGCCTGGATGTCGGTCATCAGATAAGCCGCCAGATGCGCATAGTTGCGCACCAAATCCGGGCCGTATTCCGTGGTGTTGCCGTACACCATGGTGCCCGGCGTGCGACTCACCCGAGCCAAAGCACGTTGGAAAGCGATGCGGTTCGCGGTGTCCGTGTAGGTGTGGCCATAGCAGTGACTGACGTGCCCACCGAGCAGATCGTCGACGATGTGCTGCTCGATCAGCACCGCGCCGAGCGCGCAGCACAGGTCGCCGAACAGCGCCGCGAACCCGTCGTCGAGGTTGGAGTGAATCAATATCTCGACCGGTTGGGCGGCGGCCAATGCCAGGGCCTGCACCGTGGCGGCGGTGCTCTGGAGGTCGTCGTGCCAGTGCGGCAGGCGGAAGGTGAAGTACTGGCCGAGATTGCCGATCGAGGTGGCGCCGGCGAAGAGCGCAGCCGCCGTGTTCTCGAGCGCGGCAGGCATGCCGATCACGAAGTCGCCGAAATGCGGCGCCATCGGCGCAGCCGCGGTCAAGCGTGCGTAGTCTTCCGGATCATCGAGGATCAAGCCGGTGCCGCGGGGCATGCCGGCGCGCCGGGCGGCCGGATAGCCCATGCTCCAGTCCAGGCAGATCCCGCAGCGATCGACCCGCTGGCCGACGGCATCGAGGCGCGCATGGATTTCGCGATAGGCGGTGAGGGTCTTGGCGCGATCCCGATAGCCGACCTGGGCATGCACCATCAACTCGCCAGCCGCCATGCGCCGGCGCTTGTACTCGGCCTCGCTGGCGATCTGATAATGGCTCAGAAATGCACAGTCACCAACTCCGACGCTGCGCGCCAGGGCGCGTCCGGCGTCGATCTGGATTCGCGCGTCCGGCAATTCCCGCTCAGGGAAGATGCTCGCCCGCGCCAATTTCGGTTGCTCGCCCATGCGCCCCCCCGATTCACTCTTCCACTTGGCTATGGTAACTCACACGCCGGGACATCCCGGTCATCGGGATTTCCACGGGTCCATGATGGCGGTCCGCCGACGGGTGAAGCGTCGCCAGTGACGGCGCGAGAGCGGTATGGCGCAGTCGCCGCCGTGCATACGCCGCGTGGTCGACACCGTCGTCATCGCGGTACGCGCAGACCCCGGGAACGCGGGTGAGATCGTCCGCCGACTCATTCCGGTCGCGATGGCGGCCCAGTGGGCCCAGGTGACAACGCCGAAGGTGCCGGCAATCTCCGGTCTGGTCTTGAAGTGATTCATCACATCGGCGCCCTTCAGTCTCCCGCACGAATTACAGGGTCACGCTTTCCGGGCGTTCGCGCCGTGCCATCGTGGTCGGCGCTGGGGGCTGAATCGAATCTGCCCGTCCCCTGTCGCATCATCGCGCCCCGCGCTACGATAGGATGGAGCAGATGCCGCGAAGGTACATGCTGATGAGGAGCCCTGAATTCCAGGCGCTCACGGGCGCCCATGTGTGGACAGGCGAGGAGATTCGCCGGCGCGATACGTGGCGGTTCCCGATCGCGCCCGAGCAGGTGCGCGAAATCGACGTCGCGCTGCAAGGTCTGCGTCCGCGGGACTTGCACATCGGCACGATGCGAGGGACCGATTTTCCGCTGCCCACCCTGGGGCCGACTCTCGCTCGCCTGGCGCTCGAGCTGGAAGAAGGTTGCGGGATGGCGCACTTGAGCGGGCTGCCGGTCAAACGCTACTCGGCCGACGAGCTCGAGTTGATCTTCGCCGGGCTGTGCGCGCACCTCGGCAGGCCCGTGCAGCAAAATGCCGAGGGGCAGTTGCTGCGCCCCATCTGCGACGAGGGGCCGGGCACCGGCGAGCGCTACGGCCAGCTGGGTCGCGGCGACGGCGTGTTCCTGTCCTCGCGCGCACGGGTCGCTTCCACCGGCGAGCTTCGCTTTCACACCGACCGCACCGACGTCGTGGCGCTGCTGTGCGTGAGGCAGGCACGCGCGGGCGGGATCAGCAAGCTCGCGAGCACCGCCGCGGTACACAACGAGATCCTGCGCCGGCGCCCGGACCTGCTGGCGCTGCTCTACCAGGACTATCATCGCTCGCGCCTCGGCGAGGAGCGCGGCGGGGAGACTCAGACCTATGCCCTGCCCGTGCTCGGTGTGCGCGACGGCAAGCTGACGAGCCACTACTCGCGCACCTACATCGAGGCGGCGCAGCTCCTGCCCGACGTGCCGAGGATGTCCGATGCGCAATGGGAGGCACTCGATCTGCTGGCCGAGGTGGCCGAACGCCAGTGCCTCGAGATGCGGGTCGAGCCCGGCGACATGCAGTTCCTCAACAATCACGTCATCTACCACGCGCGCACCGCGTTCCAGGACGACGCGGCAAGCGGCCGTGATCGCCTGCTCTACCGCATCTGGCTCAGCGTGCCGAACAACCGCGCGTTGCCGGCCGGGCACGAGGTGCTGTGGGGCCGCATCGAAGCTGGAGAGCTGCGCGGCGGTATCCGTCCCGGCTGACAACCCGGCGCGCGCTCACCACAGCGTCTGCACGTGACAGCGCCCCACACGTGCGAAGGCGTCGTGACGGGCAGCTCAATCCGGGGCCCCGTCACAGCGCGGACCACAGCAGGCGCACGGCAAGCGCGGTGATCGCGGCCCGGTATATGAGGGCAAACGCGTGCTCGGGCGTACGCTCGAGCAGGTGCCGGCCGGTCAGCGTGCCGAGAAAGCCGCTCGCGATCATGGCGCCGAGCAGCGGCAGCCACGCCAGGAACGCGAAACCGATGGCCCCGAACACGACGACTTTCAACGCGTGCTGCACGCTCAGGCAGGCCGCCGCGGTGGCCACCACGCCACGGCGTCCCAGGCGCTCGGGCGACATGAAGGTCGCCACCAGCGGCCCGGTCGCCCCCACGAACATGGTGCAGAAGGTGGCCACCGCCCCGACGGCCAGGAATGCCGGCGCGGGGATGTCGGCGACCTTGAAACGTGGCGCCCACACCATCACCAGGATGAACAGGCCGAGCAGGAGCTGCAAGGTGCGCGTGCTCAAACTCACGAAGATCATTGCCGCGACCCCGACCCCCACCAGCGCGCCAATGCTGAACAGGACCACGATTCGATAGTCGATATGCGCACGCATCAGCACGGTGCGGCCCGTGTTCGATCCGAGCTGCACCACGCCGTGCACGGGCAGCACGGTGGCGGGTGACAGGAAGGATGCCATCACGCTGATGAGCGCAATGCCGCCGCCGACGCCCAGGGTCGCGGTCAGGGTCGAGGTCAGGTAGCTGAGCGCCACGAGACCCGCCGCACCCCAGGCGGAGATCTCAGGTGGCAGCACCGTCGTGCCACTGCGCGGCCGAACTCATCATGAGACCGAGGACCGCGCCATCCACGCGCCCGCTCAGCGGCGCGAGTCGCGCCCCACCTTGCCGGTCACCAGCACGGTGAAGACGGTCAGCAGGCTCAACGCACCCACCGCCCAGAACACATCGTGCGGATCGCCGTGGTCGAGCAGATAGCCGAACATGACCGGGCCGAGCACGCCGCCGATGTTGTAGCCCGTGGAGACGAACCCGAATACCTTGCCCATGTCCCCGGGCGGTGTCACCGCGCGGATCAGCATGTCACGCGAGGGCGCCACCACGCCAGTGAAGAGACCGGCCGTCGCGAACAGCACGCCGACACCGCCGAGGGAAAGATCGAAGGCCGCTACCGAGAAGATGGCGCAGCCACTCACCACGAAACACGCCGCCGCGTTCAGATCGTGGCGCCGCGTGTGATCGGCGAGCCAGCCGCCGGCCAGCACGCCCACCGGCAGGGCGAAGAGATAGGCGCCGAGCACCAGGCTCGTCTCGGCGAGCGGCGCTGCATGGATGAGCTGCAGCGCGGACACGCTGAAACCGTTAATGCCATTGCCCGTCAGCGAGATCCCGGCGAAGAACAGCAGGCCCATCACCACCGGCACGCTGAACAGCAGCCCGACCCCCCGCGAGCGACGCGCATCCGGGCCGCGCTCACGGCCCCGGCCCGAGTCGCCAAGCACCCTGGAGTTGGCTGCCATCAGAACGGCCACCGCGAGACCACTCAACGCGCAGATGGCGAGAGCCGTGTGCCAATGCGTGAAGCGCATCAGGAAAACCATGGCGATTGGCGCACTCGCCTGTCCCAGGTAACCGGCGAAGGTGTGCACCGAGAACACGCGCCCCATGTGCGACGGCGCCACCACCGCATTGAGTATGGCGTAGTCCGCCGGGTGATAGACGGCGTTGCAGAGCCCTGCCAGCACCATGAGCCCGAGCAGCGCGCCGTAGACGGGGAACAGCCCGATCAGCGCGAACGCCACTGCCTCGAGCGCCACGGCCGCGACCAGGATCGCCCGCGCACCGTATCGATCGACGACGAAGCCGGTCGGCACCTGCGTGAGCGCGGTGGTGATGCTGTACACAGTCACGGCAAAACCGAGCTCGGTGAACCCCACGCCGTAGACCTCGCGCAGCATGGGGAACAGGGGCGGCAGCAGCAGCATGTAGAAATGGCTGTAGAAGTGGCCCGCGCTGACCAGCGCAACGATCTTCCGCGTGCGCGGGACGGAGCGCACGGCCTCGCCCGTCATCTCCCCGCCCGTGTTTTCACCTGGAATTGCCATCAAGCCCAGTCTGCCCGAACACGACCGTCCAGTTCAAAGCCCGCTGCGCCGGTCGCGGTCGCGCGCGCTCACAGCGACCGGCCGAGC
Organism: uncultured Ectothiorhodospiraceae bacterium; assembly: GCA_964605765.1. Lineage (GTDB taxonomy): Bacteria > Pseudomonadota > Gammaproteobacteria > HK1 > HK1 > CAZSDY01. The sequence continues at coordinate 5,134 of CAZSDY010000003.1, forward strand.
TTGCGCCCCTCGTAGATCGCGTGCACCGCCCAGCGCGGCGCCACGCAGTCGCCGACGCGATGCACCGGCACACCGGATTCTTCCAGCTCATCGGCCAACGTGGTCTGCGCGACATTCGGTGTAGCGAGAATCAGGGCATCGCACTCGATGCGCTGCTCGGTGCCGTCGAGCAAGCTCACGACGAGCGCCGCATCGCCCAGCCACGCCTTGACCACGCTATCGGTGATGAAGCGCGCGTCGAGCCGCTTGAGGTTGCGGCGCAGCGGAAAATCCGCTGCGCTGCGGGCAAGCTCGTGCGCCACCGTCGCGTGCGGCGTGACCAGCGTCACGGCGTGGCCCTGCTCCGCGAGATGCCACGCAGTACCGGCACCGCGCCAGTTACCCCCGTCGTCGAGCACCACCACGCGCCCGCCCGGCCGGCACGCGCGGCCCATCACGTCCTCGACGGGCCACACGTTGCCGCGTTCGATGCCCGGCAACGTCTCTTGCTCGGCATGAAAGCGCTGGAATCCCGTCCCCGCCGGCAGTGATCCGGTCGCAACCACCACCACATCGGCGCCGAAGTCCCTGACCTCTTCGACCTCCATGGGCGTGTTGAGCCATACGCCCACCTGCCGCGCCTCGAGCTGGCCCTCGTACCATTGCAGCAGATCGAGGATCTGCGCGCGCCGCGGCTGCATACCGGCCAGGCGGAACTGCCCGCCGAGCTGGCCTGAGGCCTCGGCGAGCGTCACCCGGTGGCCGCGTTCGGCCGCCGCGCGTGCGCACTCCAACCCCGCGGGGCCACCACCCACGACGAGCACGCGCCGCGGCGCGGCGGCGCCGGCAAAGCGGTCTCCGCCCCATTGAAACTCGCGGCCTGCCGAGGGGTTCACGAGGCAGGATATCCAGTAGTCGCGCGAACGCCTGCCCCAACACATCTGGTTGCACGAAATGCAGGGCCGGACCTCCTCCGCGCGGCCCTGCATGGCCTTGCTGGCCATGTGCGGATCGGCAATCTGCCCGCGCACGATGCTCACCATGTCCGCCTGTCCCGAGGCGATCACGTAGTCGGCGTTCTCCGGCGTGCGAATGTGGCTCTCGGCCTGCACGCGGGCATGCGAGACCACGGCCTTCAGCGCCTCGGCAAATGGCGGGCCCAGCTTGTCCGGGTACATGAAGGTCGGCATCAGCTTGTAGAAATCGAAGTAGCTGCCCGTGCCGCAGGTCACGTAGTCGATGAGCGCGCGCTGGTCGTGCCAGGCAACGACCTCCTGCAGCGCTTCCATGGAGAGACTCACCGCCGCTTCCGGGTCGTGGCTGACCGCCATGCCCACAATGAAGTTTTCGCCCGCGTAGCGGCGCACGCGCTCGATGATCTCGGTGGAAAAGCGCACCCTGTTCTCGAGTGAACCGCCGTAGCGATCGTCGCGCCGGTTCGACCACGGCGTCCAGAACTGATCGATGAGTGCATGGTAGGCGGCGAACAACTCCACGCCGTCGAAACCCGCCTCCCGCGCGCGGCGCGCAGCCTGCGCGAAGCCCTCGATGACGGCCTCTATCTCGATCTGCGACATGGCGTGGCTGCCGTCCGAATCGTGGTAGGAGGGCAACCCCGAGGGTGACCAGCTCGGCTCGTAGGAGTTGTCGAAATCCCCGTGTTGCCCGACATGATAGAGCTGGTGAATCATCACCGTGCCGTACGCGTGGCAAGCGTCCGTAATCTTTCTGAACTGCTCGATGACGGCGTCGTCGCTGTGGCGGAAGTTGCCGCGCGTCAACACCCCCGTGGCATGCACCGGAATCGGCTCGCACACGATCATGGCGGCGCCACCCCGCGCTCTTTCTGTGTAATAACCGAGGTGGCGCGCCCCGGGCAGCCCGCCTTCGGCCATATTGGCCGTGTGCGCTCCGAAGTTGAGGCGGTGCTTGAGCGTCTTGTGGCGAAGCTCCAGCGGCTGGAACAAATGCGGGAAGGGCTTGGACATAGGACTCGAGAAATCATTCGATCGGCACGAGGGGTTCTAGCGCATGTGCGCGCCGCGATGCAAGGGCCGGGACCACGGCGCGTGCGGACAGCGCTCGCATGCGCACGGCCCGCGCATGCGGGAGTTGCTACAATGCGCTGCTCCAAGACTGGGACGCGCTCGGCATGGAAAACGGCGACGCTCGCACCCGCATGCCGGTCGGTGGCGCCCTGCGCTCTAGCGCCGCGCTGCTGATCGGTTTCGGCATCCTGATGCTGGGCGACGGGCTGCAGGGCACGCTGCTCGCCGTGCGCGCGGCGCTGGAAGCCTTTCCGACCACGGTGACGGGCGCCATCATGTCGGTATTCTTCGCGGGATTCCTGGCCGGCTCCCTGTACACGCCGCGCATCGTGGAACGCGTGGGCCACATTCGCGCGTTCGCCGCGCTCGCCTCGCTCGCCTCGGCGGCAATCCTGATCCACGCGGTGTTCGTCTCGCCGCTGGCATGGAGCGCGTTGCGCCTGTTCAGCGGCTTCTGCTTCGCGGGGCTCTACGTGGTCACCGAGAGCTGGCTCAACGCCCGGGCCGATAACCGCAACCGCGGACAGCTCCTCTCCGTATACATGGTCATCGCGTACCTCGGCACCGCCGTGGGACAGCTCCTGCTCAACGTCGCCGACCCACTCGGCTTCGGCTTGTTCATACTGACCTCGGTGCTCATCTCGGTTGCCCTGGTACCGCTGCTGCTGTCGGCAAGCGCGGCGCCCGGCACCGGTGCGCCGGTGCCCGTCAACCTGCGCGAGCTGTTCAGCATCAGCCCGCTCGGCGTGTTTGGCGTGGTCTGCAGCGGCATGGCCAGCGCCGCATTGTTTGCCATGGGACCGGTCTATGCGGACGCGGTGGGGCTCTCGGTTGCGCAGATTTCGCTATTCATGACCGCGGGTGTGACGGGCTGCGTGGTGCTGCAGTGGCCGATCGGCCGGCTGTCGGACAAGTATGACAGGCGCCAGATGCTCACGCTGACCACGTTTCTCGCAGCGGGCGCGGCCATGGGCGCCGCATCGGTGTCGTCCGGATCCATGCTGTGGCTCATGGTCTGGACGGCATTGTTCGGCGGGCTTTCGCTGCCGCTCTATTCTCTTTGCATCGCCCACGCCAATGACTTCCTGGCCCCGGATCAGATGGTTGCGGCCAGCGGCGGGCTGGTGCTTGCCAACGGCATTGGATCGGTGCTGGGGCCCGTGTCGGTATCGGTTGCGATGTCCCTGCATGACGACGGCTTCTTCTGGTCGCTGGCAGGCATCCATGCCATGCTCGGCGCTTTCGCCTTGTACCGCATGAAATGCCGGCCCGCCAGACCGCTCGCCGAGCAGGGCCAGCCGACGCCCACGGGTTTGCGCAGCACGCAGGTGCTCGTTGCGGAAGAATTGGACGAGGCTTCCCCGCGTACCGGCACGGACGCAGGGCGCTGAAGCGAGCCGCCCAACACCCCGCTGCCATTCGACCGCCCCTCGTAGGAGCGGACTTCGGTCCGCGAACACGGCGGGCACGGCATTTGAAGCCCTGGAAGGTTCGCGAGCTGAAGCTCGCTCCTACAGGGGGCCACCCAATCCGCCCCGGCATATCGAGGCTCCGCCGCGGCACGACGGCACTCGCGTTACTTGCTCTTGCACGCCTTGTTGACGGCGCGGCGCGCCGCGGAGAATCCGAACAGGGAGAACTTGTCCGTGGTGACCGTGCCGTCCCCGGTCGAACCGACAATGGTCAAGCGTTTGCCCTTGCGCATCGCGCGCACCATCTTGGATTCCTGCTCGGCGCTGCGCAGCCAGGCCCCGTCTCCCTGCGTGAACATCTCGAACTTGCGGCCATCCACGATTGCGCTGACCGCGCTGTCGGGCTGATACTCATAACCCGCAATGACGCTGACCTCGTTCTCGACGCCGGCGCTCGGGCGCTTCGTAACCAGCACCCAGACCGTTCCCCTGTCCGGGATCTGCGGGTCGCTCTCGAGTGCGGCGGACCCGAGATAGCAGGTCTTGCCGTCCGGCACGTCGAGCACGTACGCGCTCCAGTCCCGATGCGTGCTGATGAGCTCGGGCTCGGGGCTGCTCTGGGCGGCAGAGCCGGCCGGTGCCATGCATATGGCGAACCCGAGCAACAGGGCGCAGCCCGAGTATCGTGTTAACGTTTTCATATCTTGCCGTCCAGGAGGCCAACCACTTTTGCATGCTCGCGCAAAGCATATCATCGGTGACGGCTCGGTCGTAAGTCGTAAGGGAGCGTAAGGGGACACACATAACTTAATAACTTAGCGAGTACCTAAGTTATTAGCAGCGTAAGGGGACACTAATAACTTAATAACTTAGGTACTCGCTAAGTTATTAAGTTATGTGTGTCCCCTTACGCTGTGTCCCCTGAAGAGGCGATACGCGCCTTTGCGCGCCGGGTCGCCATCGCAACAGACGCGCCGCTGCTCGATGAGCAGCAGCACCGAGGCGAGCAACTGGCGCGCAGCGGCCGCATGCATGGCTTCCGGCAAGTTGCGATAGATTTTCCCCACCATCTGCTCGATTGATCCGGCGCCCGCGGCGACACAGGCGATTATCTGCCGCTCGCGCCGCAGGCGGTGCTCGATGAAGGCACGCACATGGGGTTTTGGATCGGAGATTCGCGGGCCGTGCGCCGGCCAGTACACGACATCGTCCCTGTCGAGCAGCAGGCGCAGACTGCGCATGTAGGCGCCCATGTCGCCGTCCGGCGGCGATATCACGCTGGTCGACCAACCCATCACGTGGTCGCCGCTGAAAAGCGCCTTGCGCGCTCGGAGCTGGTAACAAAGGTGGTTCGAGGTGTGCCCGGGCGTGTGCACGCACTCGAGGGACCAGCCATCGCCCTCCAGGACGTCGCCGTGGCGCAGCTCGTGGTCGGGCACGAAATCCCAATCCGCCCCTTCCTCGACACGAGGCACGGTGTGCACCGTCCCTGCACCGTGGGGCCCGTAACCGTACGTGCCCGCCCCGCACTCGGCCTTCAGCACGGCGCATGCGGGTGAATGGTCGCGGTGGGTGTGGGTCACGATCAGATGCGTGATCTCCTCACCCTCGAGTGCAGCGAGCAATGCCGCGGTGTGCGCCTCGATGGCCGGGCCCGGATCGATGAGGGCGACGCGACCGCGCCCGACGATATACGTGCCCGTACCATACAGTGTGAAATTGCTCGGGTTCGGTGCCACCACGCGGCGAATATCCGCAGCGAGCGACTGCACGACGCCGTACTTGAAGCTGTCCTCGCGATGGAAAGAGATGTCTGCTGCCAACGGCTATAGTCCCCGAAGCTCGAGCCCGTGGCGGCCGGGCGCCGAATCCGCGATGATCATGATGTCCGTATCACGCCCGAATTGGAATCCATTGACCCGTGAGCCGAGGCCCGCCTGCAAACGTCTGCGAACCGAGCCCCGAGCGGGTCGTGTTCGGTCTCGCTCTCGGCTGGCTGGCCGCGTTTCAGCTATTCAAGCTGCCCGTGGTGCTGCCCGTCCTGCTGGAGAACTATGCATACGACCGCGCGCTGGCCGGCGCCTTCATGTCAGTGTACGCGATTGCCGGGTTGGCGCTCTCGGTGTGGCTGGGCCGACACTTCAGCGCGAAGCAACCCTTCGGTGCACTGTGGTGCGCACTGACCCTGTTCGCGGCGGGAAACGCGACGATGCTCATCGCACCGCGTGCGGGCCTGCTGGTGCTGGGAGGCCGCGCCGTGGAGGGCGTCGGCTTTGCGATACTGGCCATCGCGGGACCGGTGCTGGCCAATGCCCACGCGTCTCCCAGACAGCTACCGCTCGTCATCGGCGTCACCGCCACCTGGATACCCGCCGGACAGATTGCGGCGACCGTGCTGGCCCCGGGCGCGCTCGCCGTCGGTGGGTGGCGGGCGATGTGGTACGCGGCGCTGCTCGCCACCGCCGCCATGGCTCTGTGGTGCCTCAGGCTCGACGCGCGACCCGCTGCCGTAGCGCCGGCGCCGCCCGCACGCAATGCAGACCACCTGTCGCGCGTCGACGAGCGGCGCAACCTGGCGCTGGCCGCCGCGGTCTTCATGCTCTGGGCGTGTCAGTACTTCGCCTACATGACGTGGCTCCCACAGTACCTGGTCGATGTCTACGCGATGACGGCCGGCGCCGCCATGGGCGGCTACGTGGTCCCCGTGGCGCTGGTGCTCATGTTCAACCTGGTCACGGGCCTCGCGCTGCGCCGCGGCGTGCGGCCCGCCTGGTTGATGAGCGCCGCGCTGGTGGCGCAGTGTGCGGTGTGGTGGGCCATGCCCCTCACGCACACGGTCGCCGGCGGCATCGTCTCCCTTGCTGCCTACGGCATTGCCGCGGGTATCGTGCCGACCTGCTTGTTCGCCATGCCGCACGCCATCGTGGCCGGCACTCGGCACACCGCGGGCGCCTTCGGCGTCATCATGACCGGGCGCAATCTCGGTGTCCTGGTCGGCCCCATCGCACTCGCGGAGGCGTTCAAGCTGAGCGGGAACTGGCAGCTTGCGGCGCCCGTCTTCGGCACACTCACCTCGCTTGCGGCGCTGATCGCGCTTGGCCTTGCCTGGCGTATTCACGCGCTGCGCGCCGCCTGATGCCGCCTCGCGGTTCATCTTGCGTTCAGCCACCGGCGCGTAGGCTCGACCGTGAAGTCACTGGCATACACGGGAGAGACCGATGCGACGATTCACGACTCTGACCACCATGGCGGGTGCAACGGTGCTGCTGAGCGTTCTAGCCGCGGCGCCGGCACAGGCGGGCGGTTCACACTTCAGCATCTACATGGGTCCGGGATTCGCCGTCCCCTACGGCTATCAGGGCCGAGCTCACCGCCCGCGCGCGTTCTTCGGACACCGCCAGCACCGGCGCGGGCATGGACTGTACCGCTCGCCCTACGGGAGCTTCGGTACGCCGCGACGGCTGCATCGCAACAGGGTCTGGTGCCGCCCCGTCAGCAAGATTGCCTACGACCGCTACGGCCAGCGGGTAAGGATCGGCGGCGCGATGTGCTACGACCGCTACGGCAGGCCGTATATCGTCCGCGGCAGCCGCCATCTCATCAGCCGTTATTGAACAGGCCACCTTCGGGCCCGCAATGCGGTACTCTCGCCAAGCGCACACCACGCGCTGGCGGTGAGGCCAATGAGCAATGACACAGAGCGCCTGAGCGCGGCGCTGGCGGCGGCACGCGAGGCGGTGGCGTTCACCGGCGCCGGCATCAGCACCGAGTCGGGCATTTCGGACTTTCGCAGCCCCGGCGGCGTCTGGTCTCGCATGAGCCCGATCGACTTCCATGACTTCGTCGCCTCGGAGGACGCACGCCGCGAATCGTGGCGGCGCAAGATCGAGACGGACCGCGAGATGCTGGGCGCGCAACCGAACCGCGGCCATCGTTCGATCGCGAGCCTGGTGGCGCGTGGGTGCGTCACCACGGTCATCACGCAGAACATCGACGGCCTGCACCAGAAGTCGGGTATCCCGGGCGATCAGATCATCGAACTGCACGGCAACGCGACCTATGCGCGCTGTCTGGACTGCGACGCGCGCTACGAGCTCGCGCCCATCAAATCGGCTTTTCGAGCGTCCGGGACCCTGCCCGTGTGCACGCGCTGCTCGGGCATCGTAAAGACAGCCACGGTCTCGTTCGGTCAACCCATGCCGGCGCTCGAGATGGAACGCGCCGAGCAGGCAGCCCGGCGCTGCGATCTGTTCATCGCAGTCGGATCGTCGCTGGTCGTCTATCCGGCCGCAGCGTTTCCAGCCATTGCCAAATCGCATGGCGCCCGTCTCGCGATCATCAACAGGGAACCGACCGGTCTGGACAGCCTCGCCGACCTCCTGATACACGCAGAAATAGGCGACATCCTGGGTGCAGCAACCGGCGTCGACTGACTGCCGCCCGCCCGCGCGGAAACGATACGGGCGATCAATGCACGATGGGGGATTTGAGGCACTCGTGCCTGTCGACGGATCGCACGCTCAATTCGATCTCGTTGCCGTCGCGTATGATCGTCAGCGGGATCTCGACGCCGGCTGGTCCCACGCGCCACACGGTGCGAAACAGGTCGGCCAGCGCGCCTACCGTCTGACCATCCACGTACTTGAGCACATCCCCGGCGCGAAGCCCCGTACGCGCGGCGGGGCAGCCCTGGAGGACGCCGGCAACCACCAGATACTCACCCAGGTCGTAGACGAACACTCCCAACCAGGGGCGTGCCGGGCGGTTGGGGCATCCCCGATTCAACAGATCATCGAGCACGGGGGGCAGCAAATCGATGGGCACGAACATGTTGGACTGGGATTTCACGCCGCCCTCGTCGCCTTCCTGAACGAGCAACGAGCCGATACCACACAGCCGCCCGTCCATGCCGATGAGCGCCGCACCACCCCAGCTCGGGTGCGCGGGCACCGTGAAGATTGCCTCGTCGAGCACGTATTCCCAGTAGCCGGCGAACTCCTTCTTATGCGTCACGCGCGCCATCATCGCGTGGCTCACACCGCCGTGCGAGGCAACGATCACCGCGTCGGATACGGCGACGGCTGCCGCGCTACCCAGTGTCATGGCCGGGCGATCGAGCCCTCTGAGCGCCTGCACCAGGCCGAGCCCGGATTCAGCGTCATATCCGACCACATGCGCCGGCATCGGATTGCCGCCGTCGTCGATCAGCCACACACTCTCCGCCTCGGTCACCAGATAAGAGATGGTGGCCACCAACCCGTGCGCATCGATCAACACGCCGTGCCCGCAACGCTGCGTTCCGAGGATCGGCGCCGTCAGCGCATCGTCTGCCACGCCGGTGCGCACGGCGACGATGGAGGAAAGCGCAGCACGCAGGTCGAAGGCCAGATCACGCGGGTCGGGCCGTGCCTCCAGGCTGGTTTCGGGGTTCGACGAATCCGACATTCGGCTCTTCAAGAGACTGTGGACATCCCACGACGATGATCGCGCTCGCAAAGCCGCCAAGCACGCCAAGAAATGATTGACCTTACCGACTCGAGGCGACTGGGCGGTACTGGTAACGCCATCGTTTATCCGGACTGAAACATGCCGGCAGAGCTGCGATCTCTCGTCAACTTGCCTTTCCCTTTGCGTGTTGGCGAGCCCTAAGTGCGCTGTCTTCCCCACCCGGCACCTGCCGCGTGCCGGTCAACCGCATTGCGATAACTTGAGGTTGGTCTCCACGAGGCGATTGATGAGCACCTTCATGAATGCCTTGTTGAACCGCATTTGACACGGTATAGACGCCCATTCGATGAGCGCGGAATCAATCTCCAGCAGCGTCGCGTCCTCCAGCGCCACTACCGACGCGGTACGCTGCGACTCGGCGAGGTACGCCATCTCCCCCACGCATTCCCCGGCGCCGAGCGTGGCAATGCTCTTGCCGTCCACAGTGACCGACATCTGTCCCGATACGATGATGAAAAAGGATTCGCCAAGCTCGCCCTCGGAGATGATCGTCTGGCCCGCCGCGCACTCTTCCCAGGAGGCCACGTCCAGCACCTCCTCGACCTCGGCATCGGAAAAATCGTTAAAGAAGGTCAACGCCCTGACCAGCTCGTACTTCTCGGCCTCGCTCAGCGCCTGGCGCCTGGCGCTCGGGTACTTGAGGGTTTCCATCAACGCCGCCAGATCGGCCGCAAGGTCGGCGCCCGTAGGGTAGCGCTTGTCCAGGGATTTCTGCATGGCGCGCTCGATGATGGCGACCAGCTCGTCCGGGACGTCCGGGCGAAACTCCTTCAAGGGCGGCGGATCCTCGTTGAGAATCTTGTTCAGCAGGCCGGAAAAACCCCTGGCCCTGAACGGCGGACGCCCGGCGATCACCTCGTACATGGCCACACCGAGGGAATAGAGGTCGGTCTGGTGCGTGATTTCCTCGTCGCCCGCCTGCTCGGGCGACATGTAGGTCGGGGACCCGAACATGCCCATCACCTGGGTCTGGTCCGAAAGCGCACGCTGAGCGATACCGAAATCGCCGATCTTCGGCTCACCCTCCTCGTTGAGCATGATGTTGGCGGACTTGATGTCGCGATGGGTCACGCCGCGGCGGTGCGCGTAATCGAGTGCCTTGGCACACTGATGGAATATGCGAACCGCGGTGTCGATGGGCAACAGATTATCGGGGGTGCAGAAGTCCTTGAGTGTTTTCGCGCCCTCGACATACTCCATGACGATGTAGGGGTCGCCGTCAGTCTCGCCGGCATCGAACACGCGCAGGATATTGGGATTGTCAAGCACGCCGGCCGACTGTGCCTCGTTGAAGAACATCTTGCGCGCCAGGCGCGCGTTGGCGTCGCTGCTGACGTCCCCGACCGGGCATACCTTGATGGCCACCTTGCGTTCGATGAACGGATCGTGCCCGATATAGACGGTTCCCATGCCGCCACGCCCGGCCACACCGAGAACCGCATACTTGCCCACCTTCTGAGGCGTTTCCGCCATGAGATGTCCTGCACCCGATTGAGCTGTCCCGGGAATAAACTACGGTAATCGGCGCCGCGCCACAACCGCCACCACACCGATGGCGGCGTACACGGGCCATACACCGCGCGCGCCACGCCCCGTGAGACCTCCTTTTGCACGACACTCGCTCTGGTCGCATACTTCAAGGCATTGATGCTAGCTCCTGAACGACGAGAAACGTCGGTCGTTCATGGGACAGTACACTGGAGACACCCGCGTGGAACGCAGGCATCACACACGCCACAGCGTCGATCTGGACGCCCAACTCCTGCGCCCCGGCATGGGGGCCATCGCCGGCGCTATTCGCGACGTTTGCGATGGGGGCATATTCATGGCCCTGGACCCGGCCGTGGTGAGCCGCCAGGAGCCAATCGACATCGGTGAATCGGTACAGGTCAAGTTCTCCGCGCACCTCGACGGCAACAAGCTCGAGTACCGGATTCGGGCGCGCGTGGCGGGCACCTTCAAGCATGGCGTCGGCTGCGAATTCTTCGATGCCGATGATGACGCGCTGGCGGCGCTGCGCCGCATTGCGCGGGAGGCGCCTGCGCCCGGCGTCGAGGCGCCGGCCGGCGCCGGTGACGAAAACGCCGGTGCGACGCCCGCAATCGAGGATGCACCGCAGATCATCGAGCGATGCAAGCACATTGCAACCGATTTCCTGGCGCCGCACATCGGGGCACTGTTCACGAGCGCCGAAGAGCATCTGTTCCTGATGGCGCGCGATGCCAAGAGCAACGACGAGCAGAATCACTTCTTCGACATGATCAAGGAACTGGAGCCCCTCAAGGAAGCGGTGCAATCGAGCTTCTACGATTTCGTGGTAGGACACATGGACACTCTCGGCGCACCCCTGCCATCGATGCAGGAGCCCGAGGAAGAAGAGAGCGCCGGCGGGCTGTCCCTTGTCGAATCCGGCGAGTTCGCCGACTGGCTGGCCACCAAGCAGATTCACGGCCGGGCGGAGCCTCGGCTGCGTGATCGGATCTTTCAGCTTAACCAGCGGCTCAGCGCGCTGATCAACGCGAAGATCGACGACGACAACAACCCGGTGGGACTGGCCGGCCTGTGTTACACCTTTCACGACGCCATTCAGACAATCGACTCACCGCGCGTGGTGCGACGCGTGATCTTCGATGTATTCGACGAGCACATCGTCGGGGATCTGGGCGATCTCTACGATGCGCTGAACGAGCACCTGATCGAGGCCGGCGTGCTGCCGAGCATCGAGGCACCTTCCCCGGAGGCGGCAAAGAAGAGGCAGGCGGAGGCGGGGCAAAGCGAGGCTGGCGAACCTGCACCGCAAAGTGCAATCGAGCCCACGCCGTCAGTGGAAGAAGAGGATGCGACAAGCTGGGTGCAGATGCCCGACGCGGTGACCGTGCAGGGCCAGGCACAGCCCGACCCGTCGACCCTGTGGGATCCGCGAGCGCAGGGCACGGCGCCCGCGGGCACGGTCCCCGGCCATGCTGCAGTGCCCAGTGCATTCACCCAGCCTGCGGCGGCGCCCGCGGCATTCGCGACACCGGCGCACGGCGCGGGGGTGCCCGTGGCGGAGATGCCGGATTCGTCCATACCCGAGCCGCCCGCGCAAGACATGGCACCCCATCCATCGCTGGTGGGCGGGCCCGCGTTCGATCCACGAACCGCGGTGACGGGCCACCTCTACAGCTCGCCGATGGACGTCACGCTCAGCGCCTACCAGACGGCCCGCTCGGTGCGCGGCGTACGCGCGGCACTTGCCACGGCTGCCGCGGGCGCGGCGCCCGAGCCGGCGCTGCCCGCCTATGCACCGGAGCAGATACAGGGCGCATTGGATCTACTGCAACGCCAGGAGGCCGCCCAGCCCGCGCAGGGCAGCACAGCAGACCTCAAGACACGGTTGATGCGCGCGTTGCGCTCGCGCCACGGCTACACCGAGAAGAAGACCATCGGCGGGACCGAAGGCGAGGCCGTCGAGCTGATCGGCGATTTGGTCAGCTCCGTGCTCGACGATTCGCTGGTGAACGCGGCCGCAAAGCCGCGTATACAAAGGCTGGAGGTGCCGCTGCTCAACGTCGCGCTGAGCGATCCGCAATTCCTTGGCTCCTCCGATCACCCCGCCCGGCGCGTCGTCAACCAGCTGAGCCGTCTGCACCTCGCCACGGATGAACGCGGCGAAGCCGATCCGCAGGTCGCCGCGGAGGTCGATGCGTTGATCGACGAGGTCATGGAAAGCTCGGGCACAGATCCCGGTGTGTATGCGCGCTGCGCACGCACGCTCGACGAGTTGCTCGGCGAGCAGCAGCGCTCGCGCGATGCAAATATCCGCGAAGTCGTTGATGCCTGCGAGCAACGCAAGGCAGTGGCAAAGCAACCCGCGGGCGATGGAGCGCCGAGCCCGCTGGACGAGCGCACGCTGCCCGCGGAACTCAGGGAGTGGGTCGCTTGTGCCAAGCGGTTGCGCGTCGGTGACGCCGTCATGCTCGGCAAGGATACCGCACACCCGCGGTCCGCGGCGCTCGCCTGGATGGACGACGACCATTCGACCTATGCCTTTGTCGATGAGCAGGGCACCGGGACCGCGACCATGAGCCTGCAGGAGCTTGCCATGGCGCTCAGACAGGGGTCGGCGGACGTGCTGGCCGAGTCAGAGCTTCCGGCCATGGATCGCGGCCTGTACGCGATGCTTCGGAAGATGCACGAGGGATTGCTGGAACAGGCGACCCGCGAGCAGCACCACACGCTCATCGACACGCGCGAGCTCGAAGCGCGTCTGGACAAGGCGCTGGCCGCGGCGCATGCGGATGGGACCCGCGGCGTGCTGTACCTGCTCGACCTGGACCATTTCCATCGCATCAACGAGACCTGCGGGCGGCGCGCGGGGGATCGGCTCCTGGAAGAGCTGGGCAAGGTGCTGCGCAGGGCCATGGGCAGCGAGGGGCGCCTCGCGCGCCTGGAAGACGACGAGTTCGGTGTCCTGCTCGAGAAGACCTCGGAGGAACACGCGTTCAAGGTCGCCGAGAAGCAGCGCGGTGCGGTGGAGAAGTTCCAGGCGACCTTCAAGGGCGAGCGCATGGCGCTCGGCGTGAGCATCGGCATGGCCGGCATCACGCAGGAAAGCGCGACGACCGGCGGGTTGCTCGCAGCGGCAACGGCAGCGCTCGAAACGGCAAAGAAAGCCGGCGGCAATCGCATCGAGGTTTACCACGTGCCGGGCGATGCATCCGATACCGCGGCACCGGGCGATGACTGGGCGGCACGGGTTGACGAAGTGCTGCGCGACGGCGAGCTGGTGCTGCGCTGCCAGCGTATCGAGCCCATCGACGGCAGCGTGCGAATGAAACCCCACTACGAGATCCTTCTCGGCGTCAAGGACGGCGCCGGCAAGCCGGTCGTCACCGGGGAGTTCATACAGGCGGCGGAGACACATCACCGTATCAACGAGGTGGACCGGCGCGTCGTCGAGGCCGCATTTCGGTGGATGTCCGAGAACAAGCGCAAGCTCGCAAAGCTCGGTGGCTGCTCTGTCAACCTGTCGGGACAGTCGCTGAGTGACGAGAGTCTGCTCGAATTCGTGCTCGACCAGTTTTCGCGCACGCAGCTCCCGCCGGGCAAGGTGCTCTTCGAGGTGACGGAAAGCGCGACGATCAAGAGCCTTTCCAATGCGGAGAACTTCATCCGCGTGCTTCGCGAGTACGGCTGCAAGTTCTTGATCGATGATTTCGGCAGCGGCCACGCATCCTACTCCTACCTGAAACACCTGCCCGTGGACTACGTCAAGATCGACGGCATGTTCGTCAAGGACATCGCCGACAATCCCAACGATCAGGCGATGGTGAAGTCCATCAACGAGATCGGTCATTTCATGGGGAAAAGGACGGTCGCGGAATACGTGGAGAACGAACGCATCCTCGAGCAGCTTCGAGAGATCGGGGTGGACTACGCACAGGGATTCGCCATAGAGGAGCCCCGCCTCCTGAGAGAGCTCGGTTAACAGAACGGGGAAAGGGGTCAGGATGACCGTTTTTCCGCCATCCTGTCAGACCGAAGCCGGTTATAATGAACGCCGCCGTATGAGGAGGAACGCGCGATGCGGGCCACGATCGCTGTATTTGTGAGCTTGCTTGCCCTGCTAGTGGCTCTCGCATGGGTGTATCGCGACGAACTGATCCCGGGCGAGGTGCCTGCACCGGCCTCGGCCGGCCTTCCCTTGCTGCCAACCGATACCGCGCCCGCGGCGCCAGCCGCAGGCGAGCCGGATGCGACACAGGCGACCCGCACGCAGCCCCAGACACTACCGCCGGCGCCCGGCGCCACGGCTGTTGTGGCGCCGGTGACAACCGAGGCGATTGCGCGAGCGGAGCCGACCCCCGCCGCCGCGGTGCCGGCAGCTGCCGAGCCCGCTGTAACGGCAGGACTGCCGGGCCCAGGGGCCACGATCGGGGCGGCCGAGCCGGCCGAGACCGGACCGAGTGTAGAGAGCCCCGAGCCTTCCGCGCATGACGAGCAGGTCGAGCAGGTGGAGCAGGAAGCCGAGGCGTTCGTTTCCACGCTGATCGAGCCGGACCCCGTCCCGGTGGACGTAAGCGACATCGACCGCTTCGTGCCCGCCGATCAAGTACTGTCGCTGTTGCCACCCGACACCGTCGAGCGTATCGCCGGCCAGGCGGAGCTACTGGCCGATCCATCGCTCGCAGCGGACACCCCGATCACTGTCGTCAAGGAGATCGAGGAGGTGGAACTCATCATGCCTGAACGCTTGATTGCCCTGTCGGCCGGCGATCTGCAGCACAAGGTCAACATCCTGCAGGGCAACCAGGTGGTGCAAAAGACCGTGCAGGAAGCGCTCGAGATGCATGCCGCCGACGCCGGCAAGGCGATCCCCATCGTCAAGAAGGTGCGCTACTTCCAGATCACCACGCCCGGGGAGCTGAGCCTGGATACGACGGTCCAGGGCGAGGCAATCATCGGCGTCATCAAGAAACCGTACCACCTGGAAGCGGCCACGGTCGCTGACCTGCTGAGGAAGGAGAAAATTCTCGACCCGGAGGCGGTGTTCTATGTGCGCACCGTGCTGGACACCGACACGCAGGGCATCTGGGGCATCGTGCAAAGCGGTCTGATCGACAACTTCGCGAGAGGCATGGCGATCAGACGCGGCGAGGAGATCAACACCTACCGCGTCGAGATCCCGCGTTACGCGGACGAGGTGCTGGCCAACCGGTCCAGCTCATTCCTCGGCCGCCTGATCTACCACAAGACCCTGAAATCCTACGTGTACAACTTCAAGCGCAACAAGATGGGCAGGAACCCCGATGAACTGGTGCCAGGGCAGGAGATCGTGATCATCAAGTTTCTGCCCGATGAGCTGATCGGAATTTACAAGCACTTCGTGGCGCAGCAGAGCTGACGTCGCGCGATGTGTTGCTCCCGCGTACGGTCGGGAATGCGGGGTCGAACCTTGCCGCCGTGCGTTTCGATGGGCTGGGGGCCTGCCCGACGTTCAGCACGCGACTGAGCGCCGATCCGCGTGGCGCCGATCGGGAGTTTCGCGTTCGATCTCGCGTCGCTCCGGCATCCGTCGGCGCTCGAACCGGGTGCGGGATTCGTGAAACTCGAGCATCTGTCCCCGGAGCTTGGTCCCCTTGAGCGCGTTGATGGCCGACACCGCCTCGTCCTTGCTCGGCATCGTGACGAACCCGAACCCCATACGCCTGCCGGTCTCCTTGTCTTCCACCAGCGTGATGCCGGTGACCGCCCCGTAAGCCTCGAATACCTCCCGCAGTTCCGGTTCTTCGACATCGTGTGACAGGTTCCTGACGAAAATGTCCAAGCTCACCTCCAAGTCGAACTGTCTTGTCCTGCCCAACCGGTCGTCCGGCGACGTTGCCGGGCCGCTCGCGCGCGCTGCGTATCGTATACTGGCAACGATTGGCCGCGCCAGTCGGTATACCGGCACGCGGCTTCCAGTGCGGCGAGGGGCCCCGGCACATGAGCGATGAAGAGATCGTTGTCGTCGTCAACGAGCGCAACCAGATAACCGGATCCACGACGCGCGCGCAAATGCGCAAGGAGCGCCTCATCCACCGCGCCACCTACATCTTCGTGTTCAACTCCGCCGGTGAACTGTTCGTGCAGGAACGCACGCTCGGCAAGGACATGTACCCGGGGTATCACGACCTTGCCGCGGGTGGCGTGGTGCAGCACGGCGAAAGCTACGAGGAATCGGCCAAGCGCGAGGTCGAGGAGGAACTGGGTATTGCCGGCGCGCCGCTCGAGCGCCATTTCGACTTCTACTACCACGACGACGCGAACCGCGTCTGGGGCCGAGTTTATCGCTGCCAGTACGACGGCCCCATGCGCCTGCAGCCCGAGGAGGTCGCGAGCGGGCGCTTCGTCAGCGTGGCCGATGTGATGGCAGGCCGAGTAGCACGGGTCACACCGGACAGCCTGCACGCGTTTCGGAAGTATGTCGAGGGACTCGGCGCCTGATCTGGCTCAGAAGTTCCGCCCGCGCCCCTGAGCCTCGATTTCATCGCCCGCTACGGGCGCGACACGAGGTATCTTCTTCAACACCGCCTTGAACTTCGTCTTACGCCCGCGACGCGTCCGCTCACTCAAGTACGCCTCGGTCTCGAGCGCCGCCAGCTTCTCAGCAGCGGCCGATGCCAAGAATTGATTGATTGAAATCCCTTCACGCTTCGCGAGATCTCGAAGCTGATTATGAAGCGAGTCGGGTAGGCGCAAGCTCAACGTGGTCATTTGCCAATACCTATAGTCTTGAGAAAAGTTCCAGGGGTCACGACCCGAACGCCGAGGGATTCGCTGCCGACAAAATCCTTGACGTTGTGCGTAACGACCATCTCCGCACCGCAGGCGAAGGCAAGCTCCAAGATATGGTCATCACCCGGGTATGTCGATGCGCTGCTCGCCCGTTTCGTATGGCTCACCGTGAATCGACCGGTGTGGCGCAAACGCCGAAAAATCGGCCAAGGACTGTATAGCTACAACCACGAACACCACGTCATTTTCTTTCGCGAGAGCCACGACACCATGGAAATTGTTCGTGTGCTCGATGCGCGGATGGATCTCGGCACCCACCTCGTCGAGGGTACCGACAAGTCGCCTTGACTTGCGAGCGGCCGCGTACGGGACACGGGATGGGGTTTTTTTCTTGAGCCCTTGGCGAGATGGCGAGAAACGGTGTTCTTCACCATCTCGTTAAGGGCTGATAGTCATCTCCTTGTCCGTGTGGGAGACCTCGAGACCCGACAGGAAGGACATGCCGAGCAGCACGATCTGCGGGTGCTTGCCGCGCGTGATGATGGCGGGCACGTCGGTCCTCACGATGCCGCCCACGCGCACCGTCGCGAGCCGCGTGCGATACGCGGTCTCGGTGCGCGAGGCGGTCAAGATGCGAATGGGATCGTTTTTCCTGTAGCGAATGCGGAGCTTCCTGGCGCGTGCCGCGCTCAGCGTGACATAGGTCGCTCCGGTGTCGACCACGAACACCACGGGCTTGCCGTTGATCGCGCCTTCGCCGACGAACATTCCGGACCGATCGCGCGGCAGCACCAGGCGCTCCGCCAGGGCGACACCCCGATCACTGCCCTTGCGAAACCGGTAAGTCGTATCACCGATGCGCAGGATGGCCTCGCGCGGCGTTGCCGAGAGCACCGTCACCGCATCTCTGGCGCTCTGCCCCGGCTTCAGGAGGTAGGTGCGCCTGTTGACCGACAGGTTGGCCTTGCCACCATGCATGCCCAGATAACGCACCTGCGGCGCGCGTTCGGCGGCCGGCGCCAAACTGATGCTTGCATCCAGCACCAGCCAGGCACCGAGCACCGCGGCGGACCAGGAAGCCAGGGAGCGGGCGGCGCTCACGCCTGCTCCGGGTGCGAGGGCGGCATCTGCAGGTAATAACCCGGCGCCTCGAGCTGCGCCATCACGTGCTCCACCTCGGCGCGCGCCAGCTTTCTTCCCGCGTGAAGCTCGAGCTGCATGACCAGTTCCAGCTCCCCCAGGGCCCGCAGCAACGCGCGCGGCACGCCCTCGAAAGCATTCTCGCGAGGCACGTAGAGGTAGGTCTGCTCCTTTTTCGCGCTTCTGTAAACCCAGCAGTGCACGTTCACCCCGCGGCGTTTCCCAACCACCAAACCGGCGCGCATGGAAGTTGATGTGTCAAGCACCCTCCTCTTATGCTAGGCGAGTACGTGACAACCCGCACATCAGCTTGCCGCACAGGGGCCTGCCGATACCCGCTTTGCGCCACCAGGATACCCAAATGAGCATAGCGCAGCGTAGTACCAGAGGATGCTCCGCGGATTGAGGCGCCTCGTGCGCTGGACGGCGGGCGGGCTCAGCGCTCTGATGCTGGCCGGCGTCGCGGCGCTGGTGCTTTCCGACCCCGCCGCTTACCGGATGCGCATTGTCGCGGCCGTGCACGAGGCGACCGGTCGCGACCTCAGCATTGCGGGCCCGATCAGCCTTGCGGCCACCTTTCCCCCGGGACTGGTGTTGTCGGATGTCGCGCTCGGCAACCCCGAATGGGCGCGTGAAGCCGACTTCGTCAGGGCTCGGACGCTGCTGCTGGTTCCAAGCATCACGGCCATGCTGCACGGCAAGCTGGCACTCGAGCGGATCTCGATGGCCGACTTCCAGGTCGATCTGCAGACCGATGCGAGCGGGCGAAGCACGTGGGACTGGGACCTTGCAAGCGGCGCAGTAGCCGGCGCCGTGCCGGCGATCGAGCTGACACGCGGCATAGTTCGTTACCGCGATGCGGACACCGATCGACGCGTCGCAATCGAAAGGGTGAGCGCGGGCTCGGGCGCGGACGGCACCCGTGCGCAAGGCAAGCTTCGCGCGAACGGCCAGGCGCTGTCCTTCTCGCTGCGCAGCGAGACGCCGCTCTGGTCGAGTGCCGCGCCAGCCCGCGTTCCGCTCAGCTTCACGCTTCGCTTCGCGCATGCAAGCGCCTCGGGGGAAGGTCATGTGCGGCGCAACGGTGGCGCTTTGCGATTCAGCACCAGCCTGCGCATCACCGCCGGGGACGCCAGTGCGCTTGGCACCCTCGTCGATGCGCCACTCCCGCTCGAGGGCCCGTTCACCCTGACCGCGAGCGTGGTTGCGCGGAGCGGTGCAATTGGTATGGAAATCCACGACGCGGAGGTCGCCGGCATGAAGCTCGACGGTACGCTCGCCTACAACCACACCGGTGAACGAGCCAGGCTGGTCGCGAATCTGCACGTCGACCGTCTGGCCATACCCGCCAGCGGTGCGTTCGGACCGTCGACCGGTGCGATTCGCGATACCCTGGCTTCCCTTCTCGCCAGCAGGCTGCGCATGGACATCGACCTGGCGCTCGGTGCCCGCGCATTACATGCCGGGAGCGTGGCACTCGGGCCGCTGGAGTTGAAGAGCACCGTGAACGCCGGGACCCTGGATGCCGTCGTCGTGCTGGGCACGAACGACAAGACGGTGCACGCGGATCTGCACGTCGATCGCTCGGCAAATATGCCCACCCTGTCGCTGGGTGTCGATGCAGTCGGGCTGGATCTGGCGCCGCTTCTCATTGCTGCCGGTATACCGGTCAGCGGCGCCATTCGGCCGGCACGTTCCTCCGTCCAGGTCAACGCGCGCGGCCGAGGACCGGGCGAGTGGATCCGATCCCTTGGCGGAGACGTGGCCATTCAGTCCCTGCGTCTTGGCGGCGCCGGTGACGATACGCCACTCGCCCCGATCATGGTCGACGACATGGTGATTGCCGGGCGCGACGGTCGGCTGACCGATCTCAGCGCACATGGCAACGCTCGTGAGGTGGCATGGCAAGTCCGGATCAGCGGCGACGATGCGCAGGCCGCGGGCGTGACGCTCGGCTGGCCGCTGCTTGCAAGCGCCCGACTGGGTCCAATCGCCATGCGCGCCAAGGGGACTCTCGAGGACCCACTCGGCGAGCGGCGGCTGGAAGCGGAGGTGACAGCGCAAGCCGAGCACCTGGACATGCTGGCGCAACCGCCCGGCGCCGGAGAAGGGCTCGACACGCCGCTCTCGTTCAGCGCGCACCTGAGCAAGAATGGCACCGGCTTCGCATTGGAGGGCATCAACCTGCGTCTTGGGCGCACGCGCCTCAGCGGTGCGGTGCGCCGTGCGGGCGCCACGGGCCTCAGCTCGACAATCGACGTGCAGATGCTCGATCCGGAGGAACTCGCGGGCATTGCCGCCGCGCTGTCGCGCGCGGCTCCCGGCAAGCCTGCGCAAGCCCTGCCGGAGTGGGCCGGCGGCGCCGTCCTGGACCTGAAGCTCGGCGTTGCCCACATCCACGACCTGGCGCGGATCGGCGATTTCAAGGCCACCGCACGGTTTCGGGACAACCAACTCAAGCTCGATCCGCTGCACTTCACTCTGTCGGGGACCGCGATGCGGGGCAGCATCGAGGCGGACCTCGGCAAATCCCGTCCACCGATCCGAATCGCGCTGGATTCGGCCGCCGACGCCTGGCGTGCGCAAGGAACCCTGGCCTCACCCGTCAGCATCGACGGGCTCTCCCTGGATGTGGCACTCAAAGGCGGGGATCTTTCCTGGCTGCGTGCGCTGCTCGACGTGCCGTGGCCGATGGCGGGTGCGTACGCGGGACAGGCCAGGGTCGACTGGTCACACGGGCGGCTCGCGCTCACCCGTCTGCGCGCGCGGATCGGGTCGAGCAACGTGACGGGCGCGCTGGCGCTCGAGACCGGATCCCCCGCACGCCTCGAGCTGGACCTCGTCTCGGACAACGTGCTCGTGGCACGGGCCAGGAACGATCTCGCAGCGGATGGCGGCGGGACCGAGCCCGGCGCACGCCTCATTCCCGACCTGCCGCTCGCTGGGCTCTTACCCGGCCAGTGGGACACGCGGCTGCGCTGGCGCGTCGGTCGCCTGACGCTCGATGCCTACGAGTTCCGCGACGTGCTGGTGGAGGCCGACACCTTCGGCCCGCGAGTCGATCTGCGCGTCGCAGGGCGCTCCCCCGCCACGCGGGAGCCCTTCGAATCCCGTTATCGCTTCGACCCCGGCCGCACCCCACCGGCAGAGCTGGTGTTGCAGAGTGCCGCGCTGGATACGGGCTGGCTGTTCCCCGGCTCGGGCGAGAGCGCCGCTCACTGGCCTGCGAAAGTGTCGGTCACGGCCCGTGGGACGGGCCGCGGCCTGCACGATCTGCTGGCAGGCGCCGATGGCCATATCGCCTTCACGGCGGGCCGTGCCCGCGGCCAGGGGGCGGAGCTCGAACGCTGGGAGCTCGGCCTGCTCGCTCTGATGCTGCCTTCGCTGGGGGAAACGCCCAAGGACCGGATCGAGTGTCTGGTCGCCGATCTCGGTCTCGCCGGGGGTATCGCCACGGTGCGCGGCGCGATGCTCGAGACCGGGCACGTGAGCGTCGCGGCCGGCGGCACCGTCAATCTCGGCACCGAGGCACTTGATCTCATGCTCACCCCCCGGCCCAAGGATCTGACGCTGCTCAACGTCGCGACACCCGTGCGCGTGAGCGGCACGCTGGCAGCGCCAAACGTGTCCGCCGCACCGGCGGATATCGCGCTCAGCACGGGCAAGCTGCTGCTCGGCGCGGCCAATCCGCTCAAGATCATCGGCGCCCTGGTGCTCCCCAAGACCCGTGACGGCAACCGCTGCGAAGCCGCACTGGCGAAGGCACGTTAGCCAGACACCTCAACTCCGGCACTCTTCCAGGTCCCGGTGTATGGCCTCGGCGGCGCTCTTGCCGGCCCCGGCTGCCAGGATGACAGTGGCCGCCCCGGTTACGGCGTCGCCCCCGGCGTACACGCGCTTGCGGCTCGTCTCGCCCTTTTGTTCGTCCACCACCAGCCCGCCCCAGGTCTGCGTGTCCAGGCCCGGCGTGCTCTTGGCCAGCAACGGATTGGGCGTGGTTCCGATGGACAGGATCACGTTGTCCAAGGGCAACACGAGCTCGGAGCCTTCGATGGGCACCGGTCGCGCGCGACCGGACTCATCCGGCGCGCCCAGCTTCATACGCAGACATTTCAACCCGGTGACCCAGCCGTCCTCATCGCCGAGGATCTCCACCGGGTTGGTGAGCCAGTGGAACTTCACGCCCTCCTCGATCGCGTGGTGGTACTCCTCGATCCGCGCGGTCATCTCCTTTTCGCTGCGCCGGTAGACCACCAGGGCATCTTCCGCGCCCAGGCGGCGTGCGCAACGCACCGCGTCCATGGCCGTGTTGCCGGAGCCGATGACGGCAACGCGTCTGCCCACCTTGAGCGGCGTCTCGGCCTCGGGGAACTGGAAGGCCTGCATGAGATTGATGCGGGTCAGAAACTCGTTGGCCGAGTACACGCCGTTGAGATTCTCACCGGGGATGCCGAGGAACTTGGGCAACCCCGCGCCGGTGCCGACGAATACCGCCGCATAACCCATCTCATCAAGCAGGGTATCGAGCATGATGGTCCTGCCGATCACAATGTTGTTGACGAACTCGACGCCCGCGTGCTTCAGGGTATCGATTTCCCAGTCCAGAATGGCATTCGGCAGGCGGAATTCCGGGATCCCGTAACGCAAGACGCCACCCGGGGCGTGCAACGCCTCGTAGACCGTCACCGGGTAACCCAGGCGGGCGAGCTGGCCGGCGCACACCAAGCCCGCGGGACCCGATCCCACCACGGCGATGCGCTCCTTCCTGGAAGGCCTGGACGGCGGCTGCGTGGCGGCAGGCTGGGAGCGTTCCCAGTCCGCCACGTAGCGTTCCAGATGTCCGATCGACACCTGCCCGAAGCGTTTCGCCATGTGGCACGTGAGCTCGCACTGGGATTCCTGCGGGCATACGCGCCCGCAGATGGCCGCCAGTGGGTTGGCCGCGCGCAGGATGGACGCCGCCGCCGGCAGGTCGCCGGCGGCCACCGCGTGCATGAAATCCACGATGGGCACGCGCACCGGACAACCCTCGATGCATTGGGGATCCTGGCAGCGCAGGCAGCGTTCCGCCTCGAACACGGCGTGGGCCAGACAGTAGCCCTCGTTGACTTCCTCGAAGTCGTGGGCACGTTGCGTCGCCGCGCGTTGCGGCATCGGCGTCTTGTCGGCGCGTTTCAGCGGCATCAAGCGGCTCCACTCTCGGCTTGCCGGCACGCGGACAGTTGTTCTTCCTTGACGTACATTCGGCTGCGCCGGACCGCTTCGTCGAAGTCCACCTGGTGGGCATCGAAGAACGGCCCGTCCACGCAGGCGAACTTCACCTCCCCGCCGATGGTGACGCGGCAACCCCCACACATACCGGTACCGTCGATCATCAGCGGATCCAGGGATGCCCGGGTCGGTATGCCCGCGTCACGGGTGGCGTCGGCCACCGCACGCATCATGGGCATGGGCCCGACGGCCAGCACCTGGTCCGGGCGCCCGGGTTCGTCACCGTCGATGAGTTGCCGGAGACGCCCGGTGACCAGGCCCTTGAAGCCCTCTGAGCCATCGTCGGTACACAGGTCCAGCGTGTCGCAGACCGCGCGCAGCTCGTCGGTGAGTATCAGCAAGTCCTTCTCGCGCGCGCCCATGATGAGGGTGGTCCGACAGTCCCAGTGCCTGAGCTCGCGCATCACGCAAAGCAACGCGGCCGAGCCGTACCCGCCACCAATGCCGACGATGTGGCCACCCCCGGAAAAATCCAGCGGCTCTCCCAGCGGGCCCACCATGTCGAGAATGTCCGCACCCTGGTCGAGCGCACCCAGGCGCCGGGTGGTGGCGCCGACCTCCTGGACAACAATGGTCACCAGCCCCGCAGCACGGTCGTAGTCGGCGATGGTCAATGGAATACGCTCGCCACGTCCGTGTACGCGCACAATCACGAACTGTCCCGGCTGCGCAGCAGCAGCGATCAGCGGCGCGTGCACCTTGAACAACCGGGTGATGGGGGTGAGCTGGCGCTTCTCGACAATCCTGGGCATGGCTCAACCTGGGTTCATAGCTCCGCGTGCTCGTGCATCGCCTTGAGACGCGTCCAGCGCCGTTGCACCTCCCCCTCCACCGCCGCCATGTACTCGGCGTTCTCGGGCGACAGCAGGTGTCTGGTCTTGCCCATCTGCTCGAGCCAGTCGCCGACTTTCTTGCGCCGGCCGATGGCATCCGGATCGTAGCTGATGGTGGTGTGCCCGTGTTCGACTTCGTAGAGGGGAAAGAAGCACGAGTCCACCGCCGCCTGCAGCACCGGTTCGGCCGCGTCGTCGGTGGTACGCCAGTTGAGCGGACAGAAGGACAGGATCTTGCCGAACACCAGCCCTTCGCGTTTCGCGTACCACTGGGCCTTGGCGGCCTTGCGCATCAGGTCCTCCGGGTATCCCTCGCTGCCCGTGAACACGTAGGGCAGGTGACAGGCTGCGAAGATCTGGGCGGTGTCCTTGTGGTGAAACAGCTTGCCCTTGCGCCTGCGCCCCACCTCGCTGGTGGAGGTGCGGTGCCCCAGAGGCGTGGCGTAGGACAGCTGGGCGCCGGTGTTCATGTAACCCTGGTTGTCGTATTCCAGCATGATCATGTGGTGGTTGCGGTGCGCCGCCCCCAGCGCCGATCCCATGCCGATGTCCATGCCGCCATCGCCACTGACCATCACGAAGGTGATGTCCGGCGAGTCAGGCAACTCGCCGCGGCGCAACAGCTCGTGGTACATCTCCACCAGACCCGACAGGGTCGAGGCCCCGTTCTGGAACAGGTTATGGATGTAGGTGATGCGGTGCGCGGTCCTGGGATAGCCCGTGGTCACCACCATGGCGCAACCCGTCTGGAACAGCACCACCACGTCGCCTTCGAGCACGCTGTAGATCTGGTGGAACACGGGAAACGCGCCGCAGCCGGGGCACGCTCCGTGACCCGGGGCAATCCGCCCGGGCACGTCGACCATGGCCCAGAGCGGTTCCAGCTCCACATCGAGCCTGCCGGTCTCGCGGTTCTCCGTGACCTTGGCCATGCCCCGGGTGACCTCTTCGGTCTCGATGGCGGGCAGCCCCGCGGGGGGCTTCTTGTCGCTCTCACCGGCATAGATGCCGTGGTAGGCGAAGGGTTCGGCGGCCTCTCCCGACAGGGCGGCCTGCAGCGCTTCGTTGAAGAAGTGCTCGGCATCGGTGTCGTCGAAGTCCTTGCCGCCCAGGCCGTACACGCGACTCAGCACGAGAGTGCGGTTGTCCGGGTCCTGTTGTATGGCGGCGCGCACCTCCAGCGACAGGTTTCCGCCGTCGGCGCCGTAGGAATCGGCGCGGTCGCCCACCACCGCTGCCTTGACGCCGGCCAGCGCCTTGCGGAATGCCTCGGCAGGGAACGGGCGCAGCACATTGGGCGAGAGCACGCCAACCTTGTGGCCCCGGCGGCACAGCCGGTCGGCGACCTCTTTCGCCGTCTCTGCGGCGGAATTCAGCAGGATGACGGCCACCTGCGCGTCGTCCATGCGGTAGGCGTCCATCACCGGATAGCGCCTGCCGGTGAGCGTAAAGAGCTCCTCGAAGACTTCCGGGATCACCCGTTTGGCGGCGTCCATGGCCAGCGAAAGCTGTTTCTTGCTGTTGATGAGATCGGGGTCGTTCATGTAGGGGCCGAATGTCACCGGGTGTCTCGGATCCAGCGCCGTGAACGGCGTCTCGGGTTTGCCGAGGAACTCGCGGACCACCTGCGGGTCGTCGAAACGCTGCACGCGGCGTTTCTGGTGACTAGTGAAAAAGCCGTCATAGGCCACCATCACCGGCAGGCGCACAGCCGCGTGCTCGCCGATCTTCACCGCCGCGAAGTTCAGGTCGTAGACGGCCTGGGGGTCCCGGGCCAGGAGAATGATCCAGCCGGTGTTCAGCGCGAAATAGATGTCCGAGTGATCGCAGCGGATATCCAGCGGACCCGATACGGTGCGGGTGGCCACGTCCAGCACCATGGGCACGCGGGTGCCGGCCTGCACCGGGAGTTGCTCCAGCGCAAACAGAATTCCCTGGGACGAGGTAGCGTTGAGCACGCGCCCGCCGCCCAGCGCCGCGCCGTAACAGATACCTGCCGCGCCGTGCTCGCCTTCCGCCGGGATCATGACGATGTCGTGTGCGCCATTGGCCTGCATTTTGGACAGGTTCTCGGCGATTTCAGTCGACGGCGTGATGGGGAAGTAGCCCATCACATGAAAGTCGATGTCCCGCGCGGCCAGTGCCGCCACCTCGTTGCCGCTCAGGAAATCCGAGCACTGAGCGGATACCGAGGGCGTGTCAACCGGGGTCGTGGGCTGCCGCGCAGCCGTCTGGCTGTCAGTCATCTGCTCTGCCTCTCTGGCGCGCGGCGATCCCGGGGAACAGCGCCACGCGCAGGCGATCGGCCAGGCCGGGCGCCTCCGCCTCGCGACGCATGGCTTCGGTGGGACAGGTCTCGATGCAACGCATGCACCCCTTGCAGTAGTGGTAATCCACACCCTGCAGGCGCGGGTACTCGATCACTTCGCCGTCGGCTTGTTCGACGTTTTCCCGCGCCCATACCAGGCAGTAATCCGGGCACACCATTACGCACAGCCCGCAATGAATGCACTCGTCCGCGTTGAACACGGGAATCCATCCAGTGCGCGAGGTGCTCAGATCATTCCACACGGTATTGCCGGGATTGGGCAGCACCCCGCCCATGGGCGCGGTCTCGTAGCCCCACACCGGCTGCGGGCGCATGACGGGAAGATCGCCCTCGCCCTGCCCCACATCATCGAGCACCCGGAACTCCTCGGCGCCGCGCCGGAAAGCGCGCTCGTTGCTGGCCACGGCTTCGCTGTGGTGAGCGAATCCCCCGGCAAGCCCCGAGGAAACGGCGGATCGGTCGAGAAACGGCAACACGGCAGTGAGGGTCCCCAGCAACACCGCATTGGGCCGGGAGTCTTCCTCCATGGCGATTTTCAGGGCATCGACGCGCACGATCCGCACGCTCTTCGCAAGACGTCCAAGGGCTTTGGGGACCTCACCCGACGCGGCGTTGAAGATCACCGTGCCCGAGGACTTCATGCCGGCCAGGGTGATGGGCTGGTCCAGCAAGGCGGTGTGGAACACCACGATCACGTCCGGCGAGTCGATAGGCGCGCTGGTGCGGATCGGTTTGTCCGGCGGCCCCAGACGGATGAAGGACTTGACCCCCGAGCCTTTCTTCTCCGAACCGTAGGAGGAGAAATGCGCACCGTTGAGATGCATGTCGAGTACCGCGGTACGCGCCAGGATCTGGCCGGCGGCATGCGCCCCAAGCCCGCCGATGGACTCGAATCGGATCTCGAAGAACCTGCCGGTGCCGGGCCATGGGGTCTTGTCGTTCATGTGCGCCGAAGTGCCTCGTTCCGTCAGTTGAACGGCTCCGCTCTCTTGATCAGGTCGTCCAGGCCCGGTTCGCCCGGGTTGCGCGGCTTGCCGGGATGGATGATGGAAACCTGGCAGGCTTCCGCCGCCTCCACCATCTCGCGATACGTTCCCGCTGAAGGGTCTGCAATGTAGGCCTGCATGTTGTCGTCGTAGGCGAACATGCGGTTGTTGTGGTCCGTGCACTCGTCACAGGTGGTACACCGGGGAGTCTCGATGAACGCTTCGTCCACCGGCGCCGCCTCGGCGGACGCGGGGCCGGGCACCACGTCCGCGGGCAGGGTGTCGGCTTGCGCCGCTTCCGGACCGACGACCGGCGCGGGCGGTTCACGATCCAGGACCCCCGGCTCACGAGCCTGGTCCTGTTCCCTGGCCTCCTTTTCCTTCGCCGACAGCGCTTGCGCCCAGGAGTTGTTGATCCCGCACCACTCCTGCAGGGCATGCCACAGGTCAGCGCAGCGCCGGGCGCCGTGGATGAGCTTGTCATCCACGATGAAGCGGTGCAGCCGGTCGTGCTCGTCGATCAAGGAGACGTATGGGACCTTGTCGGCGGCGTCCTCGTCGGGCAGCGTCAGGTAGTCCCCCGCCGGCAGCATGTTCTCGTTCCATCTCTCGTGGGTCACGACGGCGAAGTGCCCAGCGTAGCGTGCGTCCAGGGCCACGAAGTCGATAAAGGTGAAGGCGGTGCTCTCCGACCTGCGCTGAAGCGCTTTATCCTCGTACGCGAAAATCTGCTGCGGCCAGGTCGTCTCATCATGCGGATTGGCCAGCATGCAATAGCGCGATGCCAGGTCGCTGCCTGCCCCAGGGTCATACGCAAAGGCGGGGAACGCCCGGGACTGCATGGCCGCGGCCGCCGACAAATAGGGCGCCACCTGTGGCATGGTCCCGGTGGATCCGCTGAACACACTGAACAGGGCCGGGCCCTCACACTCGAGTCCGCTGAGAATCGCGTCCCGGCAGCGGTAAAGATTCGAGCCGGCCGATTGCAGGACCCAGGCGCCGCCGAGCGCCACGGCCATTCTCGCCAGACGCTGGCCGCCTGTGCCGAGGTCCAGTCGTCCGACATTCGTTGAGGGCGTACCGAGAATGTCGCTGTTCTGCACCAGGATCTTGATCGGCAAGCCCGAAGCCAGGGCCTCGATGACGTCGGCCTGCTCCCGTGAGCTGATGTTGCGCAGGCAGACCAGGTACCAGGGAAAGAACATCACGTCCTCGGACGACAGAGCGGTGGCATCGAAGCGTTCGAAAAACGCGTCGTGCCAGCACTCGCGGTAGTGATTGTCGATCTCCAGCTCGGCGATGGAAATCGCCTTGATCAGTTCCACCATCTCCGACGAACGCTCGCGGATGGCATCCGTGGCTTCGGCCAGGGAATCGAAAACAAAGCCGTGCAGCTCACCCTCCGCGGCGACGCGGAAGAAACGCTGCGATTCCAGCACCTCGAGTGCGGCGCGGATCCGGTGCAGGCGCTTCTCCGGCAACCCGCTGTCGTTGGATGTCTTCACGACCCGGGAGAGCTTGTCGAAGTCGAAGGCGCCCTGGTAACTCGTGCCCACGGATTCCTTCAGGCGCGCCGGCGCCCGGGCGTCCTCGGACTTCAGGTAGTCCACCTTGAGCATGTCGGACAGCTTCAAGCCCAGATCGTGGATCCGGTCCAGCGCCGCACGGGTACGCCTTGCCTGCACCCTGGTCCAGACGTGCCGCAACAGGGTCGCCGGCAACGCCTCATTACAGTCAAGAAGCCGCCCGTCCACCTTGATCGCGTCCCGGGCGCTGTTCAGGCTGGACTCGAGCACCCCGGCATCGGCCTTGTCGCTGCGGGCGAGCAGGTTCCGTTGCGCCCGTTTCCAGGTGTCCGACAGCGTTCCCCGCGCTCCATGCGCGACCAGCATGCGCATCTCGGTCTCCAGACCGAGCACGTGTTTTCTCAGCCGCTCTCCACGGATGCCCTGCGGTGCGATTTCCCGCAGAATCTCGTCCATGATGCCGCTGAGCCGGCGCACATGAACGTCATCACCTTCCAGCAGCACGAGAGGATAGTCGTAACGAAGTTTCGACAGATCCTCGAACGGCGCCAGCAGCACCGGGCGAAATGACGACCCGGACGCCGCTTTGCGGCGCTGCTCGTTGCGCGCCCCGGTGAGGCGGAAGTCGATCATTTCGCGGATGCCGGCGGTCGCGCTCTCCATGGTTCTTTTCCTACGCCTGTGCTCGCGCCTTCCCGTCGGCCGCGGGCCGGATGGTGAACCTGTCCAGCTCTTCGGCCAGGCCGGCCATGATCATCGCGGGCGTAAACGCCCGCCTCGGCCGGCGAACGTCCTCGTAGCACGGCACCTCCGGGTTGCGGTATACGACGCCGACGGGAATGCACTCGCTGGTGGCGGCAATCTCGCGGGCACGGACCAGGTCATGCGGGTCGTGCACTTCCTGGTGCCGGTACACCGAGGCCATGGCCGGGCTCAGCCGGATCCCGTCCTCGTGGGTGAGCACCAGGACGCGGTTCGGGTCCCGTATCGAGGACTCGAAAAACGCCGGCATGTACTCGGGACAACGCTGCAGGATGCGGATGAACGAGAAGCCCTTGTGGTGGAAGGCCTGGGAGATGATCTGGTAGAGCAGATCGGGTATCCAGTCCGCGGCCTGGGCGACGAAGGACAGGTTCGACATGCCCAGGGTGGCCGTCAACGGGTCGAGCGCGCCCAGATACGCGCCGCGCGGCGTGGTGTTGGTCTTCAGTCCGATCGGTGAGGTGGGCGAAGCCTGTTTCTTGGTGAGACCGTAGATGTGGTTGTCCTGGAGCATCACGGTCATGTTCATGTTGTAGCGCACCGCATGCATCCAGTGGGCGGCGCCGATGCTGCAACAGTCACCGTCGCCGGTGTTGACGAACACGTGCAGGTCCGGCCGGCGCATCTTGATGCCTTCGGCTACCGGCAGCGCGCGTCCGTGCACACCGTGGAACCCGTACGTGCCCATGAAGTGCGGGAAACGGCTGGAACAGCCGATGCCGGACACGAACACGGTCTTCTCGAGCGGAAGCTGCTCGTCACGGCACAAGCGCTGCACCGCGGCGAGGATCGCCAAGCCGCCGCAGCCGGTGCACCAGCGCGGATTGCGGCCCTGGTATTCCTCCAGGGCATGCGGTTCCTCGGCGAAACGAAGCAGGCAATTTGTCACACGTGCGACCATGGTTTATCCCTTAGTCAATGCAATCTCTCCCGGATCACGCGCTCGACGGTGCGCGGCTTGATGGGTTGCTCACCAACCTCTCCCCAACAGTCGATATCCACCAGGGAGCGCGCGCGCAGGAGCCACGCGAGGTTCGAGTAACGGCGGCTTTCTTCGTCGATCAGCGCATCATCCGGCGCGTCGGCCCAGTTGTTCTCCACCGTCATGACGCGCTCGAACTTTTTCAGAATGCCCGTGATGCCCGAAGCCATGGGTTGCAGGAAGCGCAGGTGCAGCGACGACACCTTGCGACCGTCGGCGCGCACGCGCTCGACCGCTTCCTCGATAGCGCCCTTGGTGCTGCCCCAGCCGACCACGAGGAGCTCGCCGTCCTCGTCGCCGAACACCTCCGGTGTCTCGAGGGTCCTTTGCAGCGCAGCCAGCTTCAGGCTGCGGTGACGGATGGCTTCCCTGTTCGCGGCCATATCGTAGGCAACGGCGCCGGTTCGGTCGTGGGCCAGCCCGGTGAGCGTGAACATGCCGTTCGGCTGGCCCGGGGTGATGCGCCGGCTCAAACCCGTGGTGTCATCCCAGTCATAGGGCAGGGTGCCTTCCGGCACCGGGCTCTGATCCACCGGCGGTGCGAGCCATTCCTCTCTGGGCTTCGGTCGCGGGAATGGCTGCTGGGAGGTGGCCAGGCTTGCGTCGGACAACAGGACAACGACCGTTTTGAAGGTCTCGGCGATCTTGCGGGCGGTGATGACGGAGTAGAAACAGTCCTCGATATCGCTGGCGGCCATGACGACCTTTGGTGCATCACCGTGGCAGCCAAAACAAGCCGCCAGGAGATCGCCCTGCTCGGCTTTCGTTGGCTGACCGGTGGACGGCCCGCCGCGCTGCACGTTCACCACCACCAGGGGGACTTCCCCCATGACCGCCAGACCCAGGCTCTCCTGCTTCAGCGAGTACCCGGGGCCCGCACAGATGGTCATGGCGCACTTGCCGGCGTAGGAGGCGCCGATGGCGAAAGCGCAGGCGGCGATCTCGTCTTCCGCCTGGTGCACGACGCCACCGACGTTTTCCAGAGCACTCGACAGATAGTGCGAAATCGACGTGGCAGGGGTGATGGGATACATGGAGCAGACTTCCATGCCCGAGGCCATCACGCCCAGCGCCAGGGCAGTGTTGCCGTTGACGACGACGTGGGGTTCCTGCGCCGGCCTGGCGGGGATCCTGTACTTGAAATCGAGGTTGGCTTCCGACCACTCCCAGCCCGCTTCCAGCAGTCGCTGGTTAGACTCGACCACCGCCTCGCCCTTGTTGGAGAAGACAAAGGCGATCTGATCCCGGGCCGGGGTCATGTCCAGGCTGTAGATGCTGCACAGCATCCCCAGCACGAACATGTTCTTGCCGCGTCGCGGGTCCGGCACGTGTTTCAGGCACTCGGCCTCCATGGGGACCTCGTAGACGCGGAAACCCTGCTCCACGAGGTCTGAATACACCCCCGTGTAGGACATGGCGATCCCGGGATCCGGATCCGTACGCCATCCGTTTTCCAGCAGGATCGTGCCGCCGGGCTTCAGCTCGTTGGCCTGCAATCGCCCGAGCAATACCCGCTCGTTGAAAGCCACCACCAAATCGGCGGCGTCGCCGCCGTTGGTGACCTTGTCCGATGCCACACGAATGCGGTTGCCACTGGCGCCATCGATACTCCGCGACGGGGGCTGGATCTCGGGGGGGATGATCTCCACGGTCCACACGCCGTTGCCCATGCGCGCGGCGATGGAACCAAATGACTGGCCACACTTCTGCGCGCCTTCGCCGGAATCGCTGACCACCTCGACGATGTGCTCGTCGATGACCAGTGCCGGTTTCCGGCTCTTGGCACTGCGTTTTTTCGCGTTCGACTTGCTCTTGCTGCCTGTTTTCATCATGGTTCCGAGCGAGCCCGCATCTGCAACAACGTAGGTACCATCTTCAGTGTCCCGGTGAGAAATGCGGACTAGGCCGCGCGTACGCGTATAAAATTCCGCTCCTTCGGATCAATGCCGAACGGTGGGTCTTCGATGTCCTCGTCTTCGGCCCCGTAGACCACCGCGGTATCACGAATCCCCAGATAGGACTGCATGGCACGCGCTGCCTTGCGGCCCGTGCCCATGGCCAGTATGACGGTGGCTGCGCCGGTCACGATGTCACCGCCCGCGTACACACCGGCCATGGAAGTGGTATAGCTCTCGTCCGTCTTGATGTACCCCCGTTCGTTCAACTCGATCTTCGAGGTCTGGCCGATGATGGGGTTGGCATGGGTGCCGATCGCGCACACCACGGTGTCGCACGCGAACTCGAACTCGCTGCCCTCGATGGGCAGGGGGCGGCGTCTGCCGGAATCATCGGGCTCACCCAGTTCCATGCGCAGACAGCGCAGACCCCGGACGTTGCCCTCGCCGTCGTCCAGCACCTCGACGGGCGCGGTGAGCCACTCGAACTGGATGCCCTCTTCCTCCGCATGCGCAATTTCTTCCACCCGGGCCGGGCTCTCGTCCCGGGTGCGGCGATACAGGCAGTACACCTTCGCCGCGCCACAGCGCAGACTCACGCGCATCGCGTCCATGGCCGTGTTGCCGGCACCGACGACAGCCACCCGGTTACCGATACCCAGGGGCGTGTCGTAATCCGGGAACCTGGTGGCGACCATCAGGTTGCAGCGGGTCAACAACTCGTTGGCGGACAAAACGCCGTTGAGAAACTCGCCGGGGACGTTCATGAAGTTGGGATAACCCGCCCCGCTGCCGATGAAAACGGCATCGAACCCCAGCTCATCCAACATCTGCTCTACCGTGAACAGACGCCCCACGAGGGTGTTGCACTGGAACCTTGCGCCGAGCCGGACGAGATTGGCGACCTCTGCATCGAGCACCGTGTTGGGCAGGCGGAAGTCCGGGATACCGTATCTCAGCACACCACCCGGTTCGTGCAGGGCTTCGTAAATGGTGACCTCACACCCGGCCTTGACCATGTCCGCGGCACAAGCCATGCCAGCGGGTCCCGAGCCGATGATCCCTATCCTGAAGCCACTGGGCTCGATGTAGGGTATGTTGCTCCAGCCCTCGCCGATGGCGAGATCGCCCACCCAGCGCTCGAGGCGACCGATCGCGACGGGCTCGAGTGTCTCGCCGACCGGGCACACGCCTTCGCACTGGTCTTCCTGCGGACATACCCGACCGCAGATGGCAGGCAGCAGCGTCGCCTCCGACAGAACGTCGTAGGCGCCGCGGTAGTCCTTCTCGCTGATTTTCAGAATGAAGCCGGGGATGTCGATGGCCACGGGACAGGCCGGGACACAGGCGGGCTTCGGGCACAGCAGACAGCGCTCCGCTTCCACCAGCGCGTCTTGCTCGCGGTAACCGAGAGCGACTTCTGAAAAATTCGTGGCCCGAACGCCGGGGTCCTGCACCGGGATGGCGGTCCTGTCCTGGGGAATGGTGCGAATCGTTTTCTTGGCCATCAGATGGGCCCTAGCCCTCGATACCAGGCATCGTGTTGTTGCCTGCCGCGCCTGTCTGCCGGCCCTGTGACCAGATGCTCATGGCCAGCTTTTCCTGCGGCAAAAAGCGCCGCAGCCGACTCATCAGGTCATCGAAATCGACCTGATGGCCGTCGAACTCCGGCCCTTCCACGCACGCGAACATGATCCGGCCCCCCACCTTCACGCGACAGCCACCGCACATTCCCGTGCCGTCCACCATGACGGGATTCAGACTCACCGTAATCGCCACCTGGTGGGGGCGCGTGGCCTCTGCGCAGGCCTTCATCATGACGGGGGGCCCGATGGCGATGACCCTGTCCACATCCGCGTGCTTTTGCAGCGCGGCTTCGATGCCCCGAGTCACCAGACCCTTGATGCCCGCCGAACCGTCATCGGTGCAGATGATGAATTCGTCACAGAAGCGCCGCAGCTTGTCTTCCCAGAAAACCAGCTCGCGGCTCCGGAAACCCACAACACCTATCACATAGGCACCGCTCTCCTTGAACGCGCGCAACTGCGGATAGACCGGCGCGACACCGAGCCCGCCGCCGACGCAGATGACTTTCTTCGCGTCCAGCTCGCTGGGGTTTCCCATGGGGCCGACGACGCTGAAAAGCCGGGTGCCCGCCCGGCAGTCCTGCTGCATCTGCCGGGTGGTCTTGCCCACCGCCTGGATCACCAGCGTGATCGTGCCCCGGTCGCGATCGAAGTCCGCGATGGTAAGCGGTATGCGCTCGCCATGCTGATTGAGCATGACGACGACAAACTGGCCGGGTCTCGCGGCCCGGGAAAGCATCGGATGACGGATTTCCAGCAGGTAGGTAGCTTCGGAAAAATCCTCTCGCCTGACAACTTCGAAACCCGCACCTGCGTCGGCAGACATGTCGCGGGTTTCGCGACATGCTCGCTGGCGTTCCGGGGTCAGGGCGGATGCTTCCTGTTGCGCACGGGCTCGTGCGATCGTGTCCCGAAGTTCGTCCACGACGGCGTCACGCGTTCTTCTGGCAACCTCGAGGTCCGTGGTGCGCAAGGAACGCCGCAGGTCGTAGCCCAAATCGCCGCGCAGCGTCCGCGGTACCGCGACCTTGACCCACCAGGTCTGGTGCCGCCTAAACAAGAATTTCGTGTCGCTCATCCGGCGCACGCGCTCTAGCTTCGCCGCTCGTCCCTCACGGCCTGTACCTGACACTGTACCTTACGTTCCTTCTTTAAATATACTCGAACGCGAAATGGATCGAATTGACGGGGATCAGTTAGATTGCAGATGGGAAAAAGAGCCGTTCGTGCAAAAAAGGGACGGCCCCCGCGTCCCGGCACACGGGACCGATCAAATTGCGGGAGCCCAGCTTTACAGATCATGGGGGCTCATGTAGGGGCGACGATTCGCCCAGTCCCATCGACTGCGAGC
>CAZSDY010000004.1:0-8070 GCA_964605765.1 uncultured Ectothiorhodospiraceae bacterium
GCCCAGAGAAATCGGTCCGCGCCAGCCCATCAGTCGAACAGTTGCTCGTGGATGGCCACGGGGGCGCACGCATCGTCACGCGGAGGGCACGCATCTCGACGTGCTGTCGAATCTGCTGGCCGGACCGTCGATCGGGACCAGCCTGGCCACTGGTGCGCACGGGACAAATTTCTTCTTCGCGTCCCCGGTGCTCACCCACAGTGGGCTGGGTTTGCGCTTGTTGACATTCGCGGGTAATCGAAGACGGGGCACCTGCCACCCCCGCGCACCTTGCCGGCGCTGCCGATCAAGCGATGCCGTACTCGCCGGCGGCGTCGAGGAGCCAGCGCCACAGGTAATCGGCAAAACTGCGGCGTACCACGATATCGAAGCCGGGCACGCTGCCCTCTTGCGGGCGCAATACCACGGCGGCCTTCGCCAGATGCGTCTGCGCACACTGCCCGGCGCTGAACACGCTCGGGTGAATGTCCAGCGTGCACCCCTTGGCAATCACCTCGGGCGAGCGCACACCGGATACGCTGATGAGGGTCTGGCCGCCGCTGATATCATTGAACGCGCTCGACAAACCACGCAGCGCGGATTCGAGACGTGCCGCCACGTCGCCCGCCACGGCCGGTGAGGTGACAATCAACCATTCGTCCGGCCCCAGCCACAGCACCATGACATCGGGCGCCGCGCTCAGGGTGTTGGGCGTTTTCGGAGGCTCGACACCGATGACCCCACCGACGGCGGCGACGAACTCGGCCGAGTCCACGTCGCCGCGCAGGTTGAGGTGCCCGAGCAAGGCATGCTCGCGCAGCGTGACCCCCGCTGCACCATTCGCGGGCCGTGGCACGGGGTGCCATTCATGCTGCGCCAGCGGGCTTTCCGGGTGGACGTCAACCATGCTGTCTGACTCCCTCGGGGTCATAGAACACCGGGTCGCAGATTGTCGCCTGCATGACCCGCCCGTCGGCCAGGGGCGCGTACAGCGTCTCACCCATCCGGTCTCGACCGCCCTTGACCAATGCCAGGGCGATGGAGTGCCCCAGGCAGGCGCTGAAGTAGCTCGAGCTCACGTGGCCCACCATCGGCACCGGTACCGGGGCGCCGGGCTTGAACGTGAGCTGCGCACCCTCGGGCAGCACCGCGTGCGCTTGCGCCGTGCGCAGCCCCACCAGATGCTTGCGATCCGTGCGCACGCTGTCGGCACGCAGGTGCGAGCGCTTGCCGAGGAAGTCCTTGTGCCTGGCGCATATCCAGTCCATGCCCAGGTCCTGCGGCGTGACCGAGCCATCGGTATCCTGCCCCACGATCACGAACCCCTTTTCCGCGCGCAGGACGTGCATCGCCTCGGTGCCGTACGGGGTAATACCGTACTTTTCGCCCGCGCGCATGCAACCTTCCCAGACATGGCGCCCGTAGTTGGCATTGACGTTGATCTCGTAGGCGAGCTCGCCGCTGAAGCTGATCCTGAATACCCGGGCGGGCACGCCCAGCGCCGTGCCTTCGCGTACCGACATGAACGGGAACGCATCGTTGGAGAAGTCGATATCCCGGCACACCTCGAGCATCAGGCGCCGGCTGCTGGGGCCCGCCAGCGAGACACTCGCCCAGTGGTCGGTCACGGAAGTC
Source organism: uncultured Ectothiorhodospiraceae bacterium (assembly GCA_964605765.1). Taxonomy (GTDB): domain Bacteria; phylum Pseudomonadota; class Gammaproteobacteria; order HK1; family HK1; genus CAZSDY01. Next base: position 1,615 of record CAZSDY010000004.1, read on the forward strand.
AGATAGACATCGAGCTCCGGCCACTCCGTCTGCAACCAGCGTTCCAGCCAGCTCATGACCCGCGCCGCACCGCCGGTGGTGGTCGTCATGTGGTAGCGATCTTCGCCGATGCGGGCGGTGACCCCGTCATCCATGAGCATGCCGTCCTCGCCGAGCATGAACCCGTAGCGGCAGCGCCCTATGCCGAGCTTCTTCCACCCGTTGGTATAGATCCTGTCAAGAAACTCCGCGGCATCGGGCCCGCGCACATCGATCTTGCCGAGCGTGGTGGCGTCCAGAATACCGAGGCCGGCGCGCGTGGCGAGGCACTCCCGACTGACGGCATCGTGCATGCTCTCCCCGCCGACGGGGTAGTACCAGGGGCGCAGCCATTGCCCGACATTCTCGAACACCGCACCGTGGCGCTCGTGCCAATCGTGCATCGCGGTCTTTCGCACCGGGTCCAACAGCGCACCCACGTCGCGTCCCGCCACGGCACCGAAGGTGACGGGCGTATAGGCGGGCCGGAAGGTCGTGGTACCGGTCGCCGATATGTCCTGGTGCAGGGCGTCCGCGAGGATGCCCGCGCCGTTGATGTTACCGAGCTTGCCCTGGTCGGTGCCGAAACCGAGTGCGGTATAGCGCTTGACGTGCTCTACCGACCGGTACCCTTCGCGCACCGCCAGCACGATGTCCGCGGCGCTGGTGTCGTTCTGCAGATCCACGAACTGCTTGGGGCAGCGCGTCACCGGCGCACCAGCCGGTATCCGCCAGATGGCACGAATCCGATTCTCACGGCGCACCGCGGTGGCAGGCACGGGCGGAGTCTCGGCACGCGCGAACCCGCTCTCGGCCGCCGCCCGGCTCCCCGCGTCGGCGCCTTCGGCCAGGCACTGCCCGAGACCGAAGCTCGCATTGCAGGCACCCGCCGACCTCTCCGCCTGCACGCTCGACCCCGGCACGAAACACGCTTTCGCCTCGTCGTAGCGCGCCCTGGCCCCGGACTGCGCGTGCAGGTGCACGACCGGGTTCCAGCCACCGGACACCGCGATCAAATCGGCCTTGAGATGATGCATCGGCCCCTCGACACCGCTGCCCGACGCATCGAGCCGCATGATGTCCACGCCTTCCACGCCGGCCCTGCCCCGGACATCGACGATCGCATGCCCGCCAATCACCTGGATGCCCTTGTCACGAACGCGATCGGCCGCCTGACCGCGTGTGTCGCCGCGCACATCGAGCACTGCGGCCACCGGCACGCCGGCGCGCTCCAGATCGAGCGCGGTGTCATAGGCGCTGTCATTGTTGGTGAACACGACCGCCCTCGAGCCCGGCACCACCGCATAACGGTTGACATAGGTCGACACCGCGGAGGCCAGCATGATCCCGGGTCTGTCGTTGTTGCAGAACACCAGCGGGCGCTCAATCGCACCCGTAGCGAGCACCACGCGCCGCGCACGCACACGCCACAAACGCTGGCGCGAGCCATCCGCGGTGCCCGGCGGCAGGTGATCGGCGCGCCGCTCCAGCAGGCACAGGAAATTATGGCTGTAGTAGCCGAACGCGGTCGTTCTGGGCAGCAGGCGAACGTTGTCCATGGCGCAAAGCTCGGCCACCACGTCCAGCACCCAGGAAAACGCGGGAGCGTAGTCGATTCTCTCCCGGTTGCCGAGAAGGCTTCCGCCGAGCTCGTTCTGCTCATCGGCCAGTATCACCCGCGCGCCGGCACGTCCCGCGGCGAGCGCCGCCGCCAGGCCCGCCGGGCCGGCGCCCACCACCAGCACGTCACAGTGCGCGTTGAACTTGTCATAGCGATCGGGGTCGGGCCCGCTCGGTGACACACCCAGTCCCGCGGCCCCGCGGATAACACGCTCGTAGATCATCCACAGGCGCTGTGGCCACATGAAGGTCTTGTAGTAGAACCCCGCGGGGAGCATGCGCGAGAACAGGCCCGTGACGGCCCCGAGGTCCAGATCGAGCCCGGGCCACGCATTGATGCTGCGTGCATTGAGCCCGTAGTAGAGCTCGACCTGCGTGGCACGCATGTTGGGTAGCGATCCCACGCCCTGCTCGAGCTGGAGAATCGCGTTCGGCTCCTCCGCCCCGCTGCCCACGATGCCGCGCGGGCGGTGATACTTGAAGCTGCGCGCGACCACCCGCACGCCATTGGCGAGCAGGGCCGAGGCGAGGGTATCTCCCTGGTAACCCGCCAGCCAACGCCCGTTGAAGCGGAACTCGAGCAGCCTGCTTCGGTCGATGCGCCCACCGTCGGCCAGCCGATTGAGCTGCACGCCACCGCGCGTTGCATCACGGTGCATCGACGCCGCCTTTCGGAGGTTGCTCCCCGACCTTGTAAACGCAGACGATGTTGTCGCTCACCGTATCACGCTCGACGTTGAACCACCGCCTGCAGCCGGCGGAGTGACACCATTGCTCGCGATGGCGACCCTTGGGGTTCTTTCTGTTAAACAGATAATCGGCCCACTCCTCGTCGGACAACGCGTAAGGGTCCTTGGGCCGCACGATGTGCGCTTCCCCGCCGTAGGAAAACTCATTCTGATCTCGGGGCCCGCACCATGGACAGGGAATCAGCAGCATGTCGGAATCCGATCCTCGCTCCGTTCGGGTAGCTGTCAGTGCGCGACCGCTGCCGCACCGTGCTCGTCGATCAGGAAGCCCGTCGTGAAACGCTCCAGCGAGAAGGGCTCGTTGAGCGGGTGCGCCCGGTCCTGCGCAACGGTATGGGCGAAGACCCAGCCGGAGCCCGGTGTCGCCTTGAAGCCGCCGGTTCCCCACCCGCAGTTGAAATACAGGCCCTTGACCGGGGTCCTGGATACAATCGGGCAGGCGTCGGGGCATACATCCACGATCCCACCCCACTGGCGCATCATGCGCACGCGGCTGAACAACGGAAACAGCTCCACGATGGCCTGCAGGGTGCCCTCGATGATGGAGAAGCTGCCGCGCTGCCCGTAGCCCGTATACGAATCGATGCCCGCGCCTATCACCAGCTCGCCCTTGTCCGACTGGCTGATGTAGCCGTGCACGGCATTGGACATGACCACGGTATGCAGCACGGGCTTCAGTGGCTCGGAGACGAGCGCTTGCAGCGGGTGGCTCTCGATTGGCAGGCGAAGCTCCGCCATCGCGGCCAGCGTGCTGCAATGACCCGCCACCACGACCCCGACCTTGGGCGCCTTGATGAAACCCTTGGTGGTCTCCACACCGAGCACGCTGCCCCTGGCGCAGCGAATATCGGTGACCTCGCACTGCTCGATGATGTCGATACCCAGTGCGTCCGCGGCGCGCGCAAAACCCCAGGCGATGGCATCGTGGCGCGCCACGCCGCCGCGCGGCTGAAACGATGCGCCGAGAACAGGATAGCGCGCCGACGCGGACGTATTCAGGATCGGTACCATCGCCTTGATCTGCGCCGTGTTCATCACGTAACCGTCCACGCCGTTGAGACGGTTGGCATTCACGCGACGTTCTATATCGCGCATGTCCTGCAGCGTGTGCCCCAGATTCATGACACCGCGCTGGCTGAACATGACGTTGAAATTGAGGTCCTGGCTCAAGCCCTCCCACAGCCTCATCGATTTCTCGTACAGGTGCGCCGACTCGTCCCACAGATAGTTGGATCGCACGATGGTCGTGTTGCGCCCGGTATTGCCGCCGCCGAGCCACCCTTTCTCGACGACTGCCACATTGGTGATGCCATGCTCACGAGCGAGATAGTACGCGGTCGCGAGCCCGTGCCCGCCTCCACCCACGATGACGACGTCATAGTGCGTCTTGGGGTCGGGACTGCGCCACGCCCGCGGCCATTTCTCGTGATGGCTGAGCGCGTTGCGCACCAGGCTGAAAACGGAATATCTGCTCATTGTTGTTATGTCGGCCGAGCCCGCCCGCGCACCAGCGGTGTGCGCACGCGAACAGCCCAAGCTCGTGACGGGTCCACACGAAGATTATTACAAATTTCCGTACCGGAATAGCTAAAGAATTCGCCGCCGACAGCATCGACGAGCTCAACCGGAAGGAAAGGCACTGTCCCGCGCCAAGCAGGCGGGCAGGAACCGCTGTCACTGCGCCTGAACCCCCTGGCTCAGGCTTGCCCCCGCGCGGGAACCCGCGGAGCGTGTTGGCCGCGTGACCGGTCATCCTGTTGACCTCGCGTTCGAACCCTCTAAACTGATACGTTGCTCAGCTCTTGGCGGAGGATACGACTCGATGAACGACGAAGTACGGCAGACCATCGAAGCAAAGCTGCACTCCAATCACGTGGTGCTTTTCATGAAAGGCACACGGAGCCAGCCCCAATGCGGTTTTTCGGCAGCCGTGGTCGGCATCCTGGACTCCATGGTGCCCGATTACACGACCGTCAACGTGCTCGAGGACCCGGGCATACGCGACGGCATCAAGGAGTACTCGAACTGGCCCACAATTCCTCAGCTCTACATCGACGAGGAGTTCATGGGCGGATGCGACATCGTCAAGCAGATGTACAGCTCCGGCGAGCTGCACACAGTGCTCGGCGCCGAGCCACCCGACAGAACACCCCCCGAGATCACCGTGAGCGATGCCGCCGCACAAACCATTCGCGATGCGCTGCGCGATCAGCCCGGCATCGGTGTGCACCTTTCCATCGACGCGAGCTGGAATCATCAGCTCGGGCTGGCGCCCGCCGAGGGGGACGAGATCCGTACGTCCGCCAACGGTGTGGACATCCTCCTCGATCTCGCCTCCGCGCAGCGCGCCCGTGGCGTGGTAATCGATATGGCGGAGAGCCTGCAGGGACGCGGGTTCAGCATCGAGAACCCCAACGCGCCGCGCCCCGTCAGCCAGACCAGCGCCCGCGAACTGAAGGCGATGTTGGACGCAGGCGGACCGTTGCACCTGTTCGACGTGCGCGACGCGGCGGAACACGAGCGTGCACGCATCGAGGGCTCCCGCCTGCTCGATCAGGATACGATCGCCCATATCGAGGCGCTCCCCAGGGACGAGATGATCGTGTTCTACTGCCACTTCGGGCCGCGCAGCCAGGCGGTTGCCGAACATTTCAGACGCAAGGGCTACACCAACGTGCACAACCTCGCCGGCGGTGTCGATGCCTGGTCGCAAGAAGTTGACCCGGCGGTAACACGCTACTGATCGAGTAGTCCATGACGGCTTGGACGCCCCTCCCCCGGAGGAGAGCGGGATTCATCCCGCGACCCTTGCAGGGCACCCAACGCGGTGCCATCGGCGCTCGCGGCAGCTAAACCGGGGTCCGGCGCAACGCCTGCGCCATGCAGTGCACGCCGCCGCCGGCCAGCGTGAACATGGACATGTCCGGGTCGAACACCTGGAAGCCGAGGGCCCGCAGCCGGGCGTTGAGGTCAGTGCTGGCCGCAGTCGAAAGCACCCGGTCATTGCCGAGTGAGACCACGTTACAGCCAAGGCCCATCGTATCGCGAAACCCCACCGGCACGATCTCTATGTCCTTGCCGCGCAGCCATTCCACGATCGCCGGATCGGTCGTGTCCAGACACACCGCCGCGGCACGTTCGGCCAGCATGCACACCATCAGGTCGATGTGCACGTAGAACTCGTCGATCGGCGCGAGACGCACCTCCCAGCCCTCGGCCTCGAACCAGCCTGCCACCTGTCTCGCCGCCACCTCCTCGCCGCGCAGCCCGGTATAGCCGATCAACACGCAGCCCGGGCGGATCATGTTGAAGTCACCGCCCTCGAAGTTACCCGCCGACACCAGCTCGTAGATCGGGATCCCGGACTGCAGGTAGAAGCGCAGACAGTTCGCGTACTCGCCACGCCGGCGTGGGTTCGCGAGCTGGCAAATGACCGCCCCGTACGGCGTCATGAAGCTCGAATCCCGGGCGTACACGCCGTAGGGCGTGAGCTCGTTGGCGGGTAGATAGTGCACGGTGACGCCCGCTTCCTCATAGGCATCGACCATTTCGCGGTGCTGGCGCACCGCGAGCTGCTTGTCGAACTGCCCACCGTTGCGCAGGGTGTCTCGAACGATGGCACTGAACTGGGCATTGTCTTCCATCCAGCCGAAAGTCTCCGCTGGACCGAGCAGCACATCGCGAAGCTCGCCGTACTCGGAGTTCACGCCCCAATCGGTGAGCGGAGGCGTTGCGCCGCCGCCATGACGTGCCTGCAAGCCTGCGTCGAGTGGATTCATGGGAATGTCCTCCGATGTTGACCTTGCGCCTTTCACCCCGTGCCGCACGCGCGAGTACCCGGCACGGAGGGTATGTCCGTGCCGCAGTATCAGCAATACGCCGCATCCAGGCAAGAGAGTGCCGGCGGGCAGGTAAAGAGCTCGTTATCCAACACCCTTCAGGCCGGTACTCGTGGTTGTCCCCGAATCATCCCCGAATCACGCCCGAATCATGTGGCTGTCCCGAAATGGTCCCACGCGCCCGTGGGTGTCCCGGGATGAGGATGATGTGGGTGTCCCCGAACGGCCTC
>CAZSDY010000004.1:8170-23835 GCA_964605765.1 uncultured Ectothiorhodospiraceae bacterium
CCCCGAACGGCCTGAGCCTGTCGGACCGAGGACTGATCTACCGCGGAAAAGCGGGTACCATCCAGGCGCCACCGCCGGAGTGTCAATGCAACATGTCGAGGATCATCAAGGCCGCAATGGTCGTCCTTGCACTGCTGCCCGGCGCAGCCGGGGCGCAGCGCGCCACCCTCATCTTCGACGTACGCGACGGCGCGGTGCTCCACGCGCAAAACGCCAACGCACCGAGCTTTCCCGCCTCGCTCACCAAGCTGATGACGATTTACCTGCTCCTCGAAGCAATCGATGAAGGACGTCTGTCGCTGGACGCTTCGGTGGACGTCAGCCGTGCGGCTGCCGCGCAGGCCCCGAAGAGGCTCGGCCTGGGCACGGGCAGGAGGGTGCGCGTGGAAGACCTGCTGCTCGCCATGATCGTGCTGTCGGCAAACGATGCGTCCGTGGCCGGGGCCGAGGCTGTTGCGGGGACCGAGCCTCGCTTCGTCGAGCTGATGAACCGCAAAGCAGGTGCGCTAGGCATGAGCGCGACCACCTTTCGCAATGCCTCCGGCCTGCCCGACCCACGCCAGGTGACAACGGCAAGAGATGTCGCAATCCTGGTCCACGCCATGTTCCGCGACTTCCAGGCCTACTGGCATTATTTCTCCACGCTCGGGTTCCGCTACCGGGCGCGCCACATACAAACGCACAACAACTTCCTGCGCGCATACGCGGGCGCCGACGGCCTGAAGACGGGGTTCACGTGTCGCGCGGGCTTCAACCTGGTGGCCTCCGTGGCGCGCGATAGCCGCCACCTCGTCGGCATCGTGCTCGGCGCGCGCACCGCGGGCCGGCGTGACTGGAAGATGACCACGCTGTTCGATGCGGCGCTTTCTCGTGCCGCATCAGCCCCGGATCTCGACCTCCAGAGCCTGGCCGATGCCGACGGACAGGGTGCAGAAACTCCGCTCAACCGGGATTTCATTGCCGAGCAGTGCATTCACCCGCGTCGTTCACCCAACATATACACGGCGTCGCGATGGAGCGTCGAGTTCGGGCTGGAGGTGAAAAAGAAGGCGGCGGTGGCGCTCGCGCGCCGCTTTCTGCGCACGCACGCGGGCACCCTGGCCGGTGGGCGCCCGATGCTGATACCGCGCTGGGCGCGCGATGTGATCTTTCGTGTCGGCGTCACCGACCTGACACGCCGTGCCGCCATCGCCACCTGCGCCAACATTCGCGACGGCGATGGGTTCTGCGTGGTGCTCACGCCCGAGGCAGCGAGCTGGGCACTCGAGCAGGCGCTCGCCATCGCCAAGCTCGTACCCGAGAACGCCCGCTGAGACCGAATCACGGGAATTCGCGAGTGAGCAGCGAGAGGCAGGGCCAAGAGACCCCATCCGGGCAACACCTTCTGGTGCTGCGCTTCGCCGTCATCAACGTGGTGGCCTTCAGCCTGCTCGGCGCGCTCTACGCGGGAGGCTGGCTGGACGGCGCCCTGGCCGGATACACGCGCTGGCTCTCGCTCGGGATCTTCGCGGCTTTTCTCTACGGTCTCACCGTGTGCGGCGCGCGCATCTGGCACATCAGCACCGAGCTCGATGCGCTGAGATCGGGGGCTCCCGCGCCGACATCCCAGGCAGGCATCTACATCACCACCGTCAGCGGCAGAACACCCGAAAGTCGCGCCATCACGGCCGATCTGCTGCGCATCGATCTCTCTCATCGCACCGCGGGCGTGCGCCATATCGCGTCCTCGCTGGTGCTCCTCGGCCTCATCGGCACCGTGATCGGGTTTATCGTCGCCCTTTCGGGTGTGGACCCGGCGGCCAGCGCGACCACCGGCAGCGTGGCGCCCATGGTCGCGACGCTCATCAAGGGCATGTCCATCGCGCTGTACACGACCCTGATCGGGGCCGTCCTGAACGTGTGGCTCACGCTCAACCATCGATTGTTGAGCAGCGGCGCTATTAAGCTCTTCAACGCCGTCGTAGCGCTCGGAGAGAGCCGTGTGGGAACGTGAGGACTTCTTGGATGACGCGTCGAACACAGTATTTCGCGACGTGCTGATGCTGGCTCTGATCGGCTTCGTCGGCATCGTCGTGATGTTGCTGCCGCAGCTCGAGCAGGGCCGCGAAGAGACCGGCGAGCAGCGCTCACCGGGCAACGTGGTGGTCGAGATCACGTGGCCCGATGCGCTGCCGGTCGATGTCGACCTGTGGGTCAAGGCGCCTGGCGACATCCCCGTGGGATTCTTCAACCAGGGCGGGCGCTACTTCAATCTGCTGCGCGACGACCGGGGGCTGCGTGACGACGCCACCGAGCGCAACTTCGAGGTGTCCTACAGCCGCGGCATCCCCACCGGCGAGTACACCGTGAACGTGCACATGTACGGACCGCTCGCTGAAGGCCAGAGCGTTCCCATCAATGTCGTGGTGAGCGTACGCAAGAGACACGAGCGGCTGCGCCAACTACTGCACAGGCGACTCACGCTGTACCGGCAAAGCCAGGAGGAAACGGCGTTCCGATTCCGGCTCGATGACGACGGGTCACTGGTGCCCAATAGCCTCAGCCGGCTGCGCCGCCGCCTCGTCACGGTGCCCTCGATGTGGAGCCCTTGACGCTCTTGTTCGCCGCCGCGGCACTCGCGTCCGGCCTGCTCGCGGGTATCGCCATTCGTGCACCATGCGCCACCGCAGTGCGCCTGGCGGCGGTCGGGCTCCTCGGACTGCTTGTTGCGCTCGGCTACACGGCGTTCCTGGAACTCCTCGCCAGACCCAAACCCATCGGCCTGGAATGGACTCTGCGCCATGTGACCGAAGCGACGGTGCTAGGTGCCAGCTTCGACGAGGGCGAGGCGATCTACCTGTGGCTGGGCGTGGATTCCTTGCCCGAGCCGCGCTACTACGTATTGCCCTGGCACGCGCGTCTTGCCACGGCGCTGCAGGAAAAGACCCAGCAAGCACTCGCCCGCGACGCCCGTGTGCGCATCGATCGGCCGTTCAATCGCGCAGGCAGGCTCGACACGCGCCTGCTCGACATCCGCTTGGTGCCACCGCGCGTCCTGCCGGGCAAGCACCCACCCGGCAGGGCACGGCTCTTCGCGCCTGATGCGAGCCGCTACTGAATCGTGCCTACCCGCTTGTATCTTTGACCCGGTGGATGATAATGCGCAGGCATCATCCATCCGCTCCATGGTGGTGCGTTGCACGCAATGAAAGCTCCCCCCGGCCAGAACCTTGCACCATCGAACCTCGGCGCGATCGAGGCGGCGTTGCCCCCCGACTTGCACCTGCCGCCCCTGGAGCGGCATGCCGCGGAAGTGCTGCGCGTGCTGGCTGCCTCCAAGCCCGGCGGCGTGGCGCTGCAGGCGGGCAGCGGATCGCCGGCGCTGAGCGCGTGGCTGCTCGACGGGATGGACATCACCAGTCGCCTGGTGACGGTGGTGAACGACGCGAGGTTGCTCCCCGTGGTGCGCCAGCACGCGGGTAACGATATTCGTGTGGCGATCCATTCGCAGGACCTGCTCGAATTCCTGAGCGACATCCGAGCCCATCGGTTGCAGCTAATCGTCTTCGATGAACCGCCGGCGAGCACCGCTCTGGTGCAGGCATCACTCGCGTTGCTGGACCCGGGGGGATTGTTCGTCGTGCTCGGGGCAGCGCCTGCGCAGAACCAGCGCGGTGCCGATAGCGTGCAGGACGTGCTGTGCCACCACGGAGCGTTTCAGTCGGTGTGCATCAGTGCTGCGGCCAACATGCTTTTCGCCGCGCGCAAACCGGCATATGAGAAGCGCTCCGGACGCGGCGAGCGGCGCACGGCACGCCGGCGCGGGAAATGGGATCAGCGTTGATCTTGCGCCGCACCCGTCGGCGCCCGCGCCGGGCCTGAGGAAAATGGCTCTCCCGCGAAAATCATGGGCCCGCAACGGCTGCGCATCAGGCGTTGGAACCGACCCGCTGTTGCTTTAATATCGTAAATGAAGTCAGCGACGAGTGGGACATGACGGACGACACCGACCGAACCGAATTCGTCCCCATGAAGGTGACGGCGCGAGTCAAGGAACCCGCACTGCTCGTAGTCACCGGAGAAACGATGGGCATGACCTATCGCCTGCGCCAGGCGCGTACCACGGTCGGGCGCGATGCGGACTGCGATCTGATGCTGCGCGGCTCGGGCATTTCGCGTAAGCATTTCGATTTGAAAAGGAATGATGAGAACCAGGTCACGGTCCGCGATCTGGGCAGCACCAATGGAATCTACGTGGATGGCACGCGCGTGGAGACGCACGTGCTGCGCGACGGCCAGATGATCCAGATAGGACCCGATACGGTGCTCAAGTTCGAGTACCTGGACTCGCTCGAGGAGAGCCTGCACCTGCAGCAATACGAGCACGGCATCCATGACGCCGTGACCGGCCTGTACAACCGACGCCACTTCCTCGCCATGCTCAGGCAGAAGCTGATAGCTGCGCTGCACGCGCGCAAGCCACTCAGCATCATCAAGATCTCGATCGATCATTTCGGGACGATCAACGAGACGTACGGCTTCGAAGCCGGAGAACACCTAGTGAGACGAATTGCCAAGGTGCTCGAGGCCAACGTTCCCGAAGGCGACCTGCTGGTTAGCTGGGGCGAGAAGAAGTTCGCCGTGCTCCTCGAAGATCGGGACTTACCCGGCGCGGCGCGTTTGGCGCATGTCCTCACCGGGGCGGTGCACGGCGACGAGTTCCTGTGGCATGGCGAAAGCGTGCGCGCGACGCTCTCCGCCGGCGTCGCGGCTGTCGATGACGACGATATTTGCGAGATGCAGGAACTGCTCAGCGATGCGGATCACAATCTCACGCTCGCCAAGGAAGCGGGCGGCGACCGCGTGGAGCCACCCTGAGCTGCATGCTGGGTCCGGTCTTCGAGAGACGCCGTGCCCGCATCAGGCTGCATCCGCGGCTTCGAGGGGATCAGACCCTTCGGTGTATCTTCGGGCCGCCATACCAGGGGAGTGGATGATGTCGCAAAAGAGAGCCCGGCGCGGCGCCCGCCGTGCCCTGCACCTGGCGCGTTCCGAGGTGCCGGTGCAGATGCTGCCGGCGCTCGTCCCGCAGATCCCGCTCTACGAAGTGCTGGGCCAGGAAGGCGAGGAACTCATCCACGAGGCCTCGATGAAGATCCTCGAAGAGGTGGGCATCGACTTCCGTGACGACGAGGCACTGGCACTGTGGCGGCGCCACGGCGCGGACGTGCAGGACCGGCGCGTGCGCATCGACCGCGCCATGCTGCTCGAACTGGTGGCGAAAAGCCCGCCGGAGTTCAGCCTCGCCGGGCGCAACCCGGCGCGCAGCGTGCGCATCGGCGGGCGCAACATGGTGTTCGCACCGACCTACGGATCGGCCTTCGTGCTCGATTTCGACAACCAGCGCCGCTACAGCACGCTCGAGGATCTGCATGTATTTCACAAGCTTGCGCACATGACGCCGTGCCTGCACCTCTCGGGCGGCATCACCTGCGAGCCGGTCGACATCCCGGTGTCCAGACGGCACCTGCACATCGCCTACAGCCTGCTCAAGCATTCGGACAAGCCGTTCATGGGTGCAACAACCGCCCGCGAGCGCGCCGAAGACACTCTCGCCATGGCGCGCATCGCCATGGGCGAGCAGACCGTACGCGACAACACCGTGATGATTTCCGTCATCAACTGCAACTCACCGCTGGTGTGGGATGCCACCATGCTCGACGCGCTCAAGGTGTACGCACGCAATAATCAGGCCGTGCTGGTCTCGCCCTTCGTGCTTGCGGGCGCCAGCACACCGGCGAGCAGCGTGGGCGCCGTCGCCCAACTCAACGCCGAGGCGCTCGCGGGCATCGCGTTTGCCCAACTCGTGCAACCCGGCGCACGCATGGTCTACGGCCAGTTTGTCGCGACGGTCTCCATGCAGAGCGGCTCACCGATGATGGGCACGCCGGAGCTCTGCCTGATGAATTACATGGTCGGCCAGATGGCGCGTCGCTATCGTCTGCCCTGGCGCTCGAGCGGCATGACAGCCGCGTCCAAGCTCGTGGACGCCCAGGCGGCCTACGAATCCAACATGACCATGCACTCGGTGCTGCTCGCGGGCGCGAACTTCGTGTTCCACGCCGCCGGCTGGCTGGAAACCGGCTTGACGGCGAGCTTTGCCAAGTTCGTGCTCGACGCCGAGCAGATCGAGATGTTCTACCGCTACGCCCAGGGGCCACGTTTCAACGATTTCGAAGAGGCCATGCGCGCGGTGCGCGAGGTTGGTCCCGGCAGCCACTACCTCGGCGCCGCGCACACGCAGAACCATTTCAAATCCGCCTTCTACATCCCCAGCCTGCTCGACAGCAACTCCTACGAGCAATGGCTCGCCGAAGGCGCGATGGACGCCAACACCCGCGCGCTGGCACGCGTTCGGGAAATGCTGGAGGCCTATGAACCGCCCGGACTCGATGCTGCCGTCGACGAGGCGCTTCTCGCCTTCATCGCTTCGCGCGAGCGCGTTCTGCCTGAAAACCTGAGCTGACGGATTGCGGCTTGCTACCAAGGCTTGCGACCGGTTGAGTGGAACAGAACTTGATGATGCTCTCGCCAAGACGCAAAGCACGCGAAGGAAGAGGCGGGTTCACGAAGTCTTGATGAACGATGACATCGTCGATATTCTCCATCGCCAGAACCGGCAAGTTCAGTCCTTTCCTGGCGTCGTTGGCGGCTTTGCGAGAGAAAACATCATCCCGGGTTACGCAGCGTCTGCTGAAAAGTAAAAACGCACCAACTGTGAGCAAACCATGAGTGCAACTTCCGACATCATCGCCGCGGCACCGGATCGGTCCCGGCTCGACACCCTGGCGGCGCACGGCGTGTGGGCGCCGCCGCTGATTCCGCTCGACGCCGCACTGGCGCCACATCGCGAGCTTTGTCTCGCCCACCTGCGCTGGCTGCTCGCTCGAGGTTGTCACGGCATCGCGCTGTTCGGCACCACCAGCGAGGCCAACTCCTTCTCGCTCGCCGAACGCATGGCCCTGCTCGAGCACGTCGTGCACGCGGGTCTCGCACCCGAGCGTCTCATGGTCGGCACCGGGTGCTGCGCCGTGCCCGACAGCATCCGTCTTACGCGCCATGCCCTCGAGCTGGGATGCAAGAAGATGCTGATGCTGCCCCCTTTCTATTACAAGAGCATCAGCGACGAAGGTCTGTACCAGAGCTACTCGCACGTCATCGAGGCCGTGGCCGATGCCGGGCTGCGCATCATCCTCTATCACTTCCCGAAGATGTCGGCGGTGCCCATCAGCTTCGAGCTGATCGAACGCCTGCTCGGTGCCTACCCGGGCATCATCGCCGGCGTGAAAGACAGCTCCGGCGACTGGGCCCACACCGCTGCCCTGCTCGAGCGCTTCCCGGCGCTCACGATCTTTCCAGGCTCCGAGACCCTCCTGCTCGAGGGTCTTCGCGCGGGCGGCGCGGGCTGCCTGACCGCGGGGGCGAACATCAATCCCGCCGGCATCAGACAGGTTTTCGATGCCTGGTACCGGGGTACCGGAGAAGCGCAGGCTGCGCAGGCCAAGGCGAGTGATCTACGCCGAGTGCTCGACCAGCACGCGCTGATCCCGGCGCTCAAGCACGTGCTCGCCCATCATCAGGCCGAGCCGCAATGGCGCGCGGTGCGCCCACCGCTTGTACGTTTCGACGAAGCCATGGGTGAGGCCCTCATCGCCGAGCTCGATGCACGGGGCTTCAATCTGGCATAGCCCGCGTTGCGCCGGGCGGCCGGCGGCGCGCACCGCATCATTCGTTGTCGGCTCGCGCCCTGCGTCCCAGGTAGCCACCGTGGTGGCGCAGCCCGAAGTCGTGCCGCGTGAACCCGTTGATCTCCATCAGCACGAGCGCCAGCGCATCCCCGATGGCAAGCATCACCGCGATGCTCGACGACGGCGTCATGCCGATGGGGCAAGGCTCGGTCACGATCCCCATGTCGAGCACGATGTCGCTCGCGTCGCGCAGGGCGGAATCCGGGTGCGACGTGATGCCGATCACCGCATTCAATCCCAGGTGACGCCCGAGCTCGAGCATCTCCAGCACCTCGCGCGTCTTGCCGCTGGTCGAGAACGCCACCATGCAGTCGTCCCCGCCTATGAGTCCCAGGTCGCCGTGTCCCGCCTCGCCGGGGTGAATGTATGCGGCCGGCGTGCCCGTCGAGCACAACGTGGCGGCGAACTTGCGCGCGATGTGCCCCGCCTTGCCCATGCCCGTGGCCAGCACCTTCCCGCGGCACTCGCGCAGTGTGTTCACGGCGCGCTCGAATTCGGCGCCGACCGGGATGGCGCTTATCGCGGCCGCCTCGGCGTTGAGTATTTCGCGAGTGCGTCGCTGGATGTCCACGGCTGTCATTCCCTCTCAATCGGCTGAAGCGAGCGCCCGCTCAGGACACGCGGCAGAGCGTCGAAACCTCGGTTGTCGCGCGCAGGGTCTGATACACGACGCAGTAGCGCTCGGTCAACCGAACGAGCGAATCGATCTGCTCCGCGCCGGCGCTCGTGTCCAGCTCGAAGGTGAGCCTTATCGAACGAAATCCGACCGGCGCGTTCTTTTCCACACCGAGTGTCCCACGAAAGTCGAGATCGCCCTCGACGAGCACGCGCCCCCCGCCGAGCGGCACGGAGAGCGCCGTGGCGACCGCCTGCAGGGTGACGCCGGCACACGCGGCCAACGCTTCGAGCAGCATGTCGCCGGAGCAGGCAAAGGATCCATCGCCGCCCGTCGCCGGATGCAGGCCCGCCTCGACCAGCGCCTTGCCGGTCTGCACGCTGCAGCTCACGCCCTTACCCAGTGTGCCTTCGGCACGCAGCGTGATGAGCGCCGCACCTGGATCCGCGCGATACTTTTCCTTCAACGGCGCCTGCAAGGCGCGAAGCTCACTGCCATTCATGACTGTCTGCGGCTCTCTGTGCTGGTTGTAAACAATGGGGTCAGGTCTAATACTTAGCGTCCCGACAGAAAACCGCAAGTTCCAGGTCCCGTTCTCGGGATCCTAAATACTAGACTTGACCCCGGTTTCCACGATCTTGCCCGGATTCATGAGATTGCCCGGGTCGAGCGCCTGCTTGAGCTCGCGCATCACCTCGACCGCCTCTCCGTGCTCGGCGCGCAGAAACCCCACCTTGCCGTAGCCCACACCGTGCTCTCCCGTGCAGGTGCCGCCGAGTGAGAGCGCATGCGCCACCATGCGCTCGTTCACGGCCCGCGCGCGCGCCATGTCGCGCTCGTTGGCCGGATCGATGATGAAGCTGAGATGGTAGTTGCCATCGCCCACGTGACCGATGATGGGCGCCAGCAGCCCTTCACGCTCGATGTCCGCCTTGGTGGTGAGAATCGACTCGGCAAGCTGCGAGATGGGCACGCACACGTCCGTTGGCCAGCCCCTCGCACCCGGGACCAGCGCGATGGCTGCATAGTAGGCGTCGTGGCGCGCCTGCCACAGCCGCGTGCGATCCTCGGGACGCGTCGCCCAGCGAAAATCGCCGCCGCCGAGCTCGTCGGCGATCCCGCCGACCGCCCGCGACTGCTCGGCGACGCCCGACTCGCTGCCGTGGAATTCGAAGAACAGCGTGGGCTCGGCCGGGTAGTCCAGATCGGAGTAGCGGTTGACGGCATCCATCATGACCTCGTCCAGGAGCTCGATGCGCGCCACCGGTATACCCGATTGAATGGTCAGCATGACCGCATCGACCGCGGCCGCGAGGCTCGGGAAGGTGCACACCGCCGCCGCCATGGCCTCCGGGATACCGTACAGGCGCAGTCCCACCTCGGTGATGATACCGAGCGTGCCCTCGGATCCGACGAACAAGCGGGTCAGGTCGTAACCCGCCGCGGACTTGCGCGAGCGCCCGCCGGTGCGGATCACGCGCCCGTCGGCCAGCACCACGGTGAGCCCCAGCACGTTCTCGCGCATGGTGCCGTAGCGCACCGCGTTGGTACCCGACGCGCGAGTGGCCGCCATGCCGCCGATGCTGGCGTCGGCGCCCGGGTCGACGGGGAAGAACAATCCCGTGTCGCGCAGGTGATGGCCGAGTTGCTTGCGGCGCACGCCGGCCTGCACGCGACAGTCCAGATCCGCCGTGTTGACCTCGAGGATCCGGTCCATATGCGAAACATCCACGCACACGCCGCCGTGCAGCGCTGCCACGTGGCCTTCCAGCGAGGTCCCCGTGCCGTAGGCGATGACAGGACATCCGTCCGCCGCGCAGACCCGTACCACCGCCGCCACCTCCTCGGTGCTGCGCGGGAACACCACGGCGTCCGGTGCCCGCGCCGGGTGATAGGACTCGTCACGCCCGTGCTGCTCGCGCAGCGATGCCGCCGTGCTCATCCGATCACCGAGCAACGCACGCAAACCCTCCAGCAAGGTGTCGCGAAGCGTCGCTTGCGATTTCATCAGTACTCCCCCGTGTGGTGGACTCCGGTCGGCAGGATCTTGCGAAGACCGTTCTTCGCACACCCCGCGATTGAGGACATCGGCGCTCCACTGGAGAATCGGGTTTGCAGTGTCATAGGTCGGCGATACCTCGCTGAGTCGGTCGATGCGCGCGTGCGGCATTCCGCATGGCCGATGTCGGCATGTAATGCCGGCCTACATTTTCAACCCGCATCAGCGTCCCTGCCAGATTGGCTTTCTCTTCTCCGCGAAGGCACGCGGGCCCTCGTGCATGTCCTCTGACGCGTAAAGTGCCGCGTAGGCCGGCAGCTCGCGCCTCTTGAGCACGGCATAAGCCGCCGCCACGCTCAACCCCTGCGTTTCGCGCAGCACCTCCTTGATCGCGGCAATGCTGAGCGGCGCGTTGTCGACCATCTGGCCGGCAAGCTCGCGCGCGGCATCCATCAAGTCCGCGCCCGGCACCACCCGGTTGACCACACCGAAGCGCGCCAACTCGTCCGCGCTCGCGCGCCGTCCCGTGAGCAGCATCTCGGTCGCAATAGCGCGTGGCAGGCGACGCGGCAGGCGCAGCACACCGCCCGCATCGGGGATCAACCCGATCTTCACCTCCGGCAGAAAGCACTCGGCATCTGCTGACGCCACGATCAGATCCGCGGCGAGCGCCAGCTCGAAACCGCCGCCCGCGGCGATACCGTTGACGGCGGCGATCACCGGCTTGTTCAGATCGAACAACTCGGTGAGCCCGGCAAATCCGCCCGGCCCGTTGTCCTCGTCCACCGACTCGCCCCGCGCGACAGCCTTGAGATCCCAGCCGGCGGAGAAGAACCGTTCCCCGGCACCAGTGATGATGGCAACTCGCAGTGACGGGTCCTCGCGGAAGTGGACGAAAATGCCGCCCAGCTCGCGGCTGGTCGCCGCATCGATGGCATTCGCCTTGGGCCGATCGAGGACGATCTCGAGCACTGCGCCTCGACGCTCGGCCTTTACTGCCTCTGACATGTCATGCTCCTCATGCTCGTGTTCCGGTACCCGGCTCAGCCGCGCAACGTCTCGGTGTGTCCGTCCACGCCGATGGCCTGACCGCTCACCCTGGCGCCCGCCGCGCTGCAGATGAACACAATCATGGCCGCGACCTCGGCGGGATCTATGAAGGTACGCATGGAGACCGTGCCGGTATAGATCTCGCGCACGCGCTGCGGGGTCATCCCGCGGGCCGCCGCCTCGGCAGCGATGACACGGTCCATGCGCTCGCCTTGCAAGGCGCCGGGACAGATTGCGTTGACGCGAATGGCACTCGACCCCAACTCCATGGCGAGCGTCTTGGTGAGCCCGATGACCGCCCACTTGGACGCCACGTAGGGCGAGCGCAGCGGATAGCCCATCTGGCCGGCGGTCGAGGAAATGTTGACAATGCTGCCCCCGCCTGCCGCCCTCAGCAGGGGAATGGCACGTTTCGCGCAAAGGAACTGCCCGTCCAGATTGACTCGCAGGGTCTCGCTCCAGCTCTCGTAGTCGAGCGTTTCCAGCGCCCCGGTGGGCCCTGCGATACCCGCGTTGTTGACCAGCACATCGAGTCCACCGAGGCGGGTGCCCACCTGCTCGAACAACGCATCCACATCTGCGGGCTGCGATACGTCGGCGCGTGTAGTCCCGATGTCCCGCAGTTCATCGGCGAGCTTCTCGATAGCCGGCACCGACACGTCACAGATGTGCACGCGTGCGCCCTGATCCAGAAACGCTGCGGCTGTGGCGCGTCCCAGGCCGGATGCACCGGCCGTGACGAGCACGCGCTTGTCGCGCAAGCCGGGATATCGCATTGTCACACGTCGCCGAACTCGCGGCGCAGCTCGAGGAGCCGGATCAAGAACTCGTCACGGCGCCGCGCCAGAGCGCTGATACTGCGACCGCGTGCTTGTGCCTGGGTCCCGTCGATGAGCCGCCCGCTCAGCTCCTCGGTCATTTCGGGGGCCGGGCACCGGGTCCAGGGGAGCGCCATGGCCGGGCCGAAATGCTCGACGAAGTGACGCATGCCGCCTTCGCCGCCCGCGAGGTGAAACGTGAGGCACGGCCCCATCAGCGCCCAGCGCAGGCCCGGTCCCTCGGTGATCGCGGCATCGATCTCGGCCGTGGTCGCCACCCCGTCGGCCACCATGTGCATGGCCTCGCGCCAGATGGCCTCCTGCAG
The DNA here is from genome assembly GCA_964605765.1 of uncultured Ectothiorhodospiraceae bacterium. GTDB lineage: Bacteria > Pseudomonadota > Gammaproteobacteria > HK1 > HK1 > CAZSDY01. The sequence continues at coordinate 20,767 of CAZSDY010000004.1, forward strand.
CCGATCCGAGATGTACCCGTCGACTTCCGTTCTCACGTGCAGAGGGTGCATGCCGAGCGAGCCATACAGTGCGCGTGCCCTGTCGATCGAGACCGGGCTCGTCTTCTCGCCCGCCACGAGTTCCACCAGCGGCAGCAGGTAGACGGGATTGAAGGGGTGGCCGATGAGCACGCGCTCAGGATAGCGGCAGTCGGCCTGGATGCGGGTGGGCAACAGGCCCGATGAACTCGAGGCGATCAGGACCTCGGGCGGCAAAACGGCATCCATGCCGGCGTGCAGGCGACGCTTCAGATCCTCGCGCTCGGGCGCGCTTTCCTGCACGAACCCCGCCCCATCGAGCGCCTGCGTCAGATCCGCGACGAACTCGAGGCGCGCCTGGCTCGCACCGTCCGCAAGCCCTACCCGCTCGAGTGCAGGCCATGCCGCCGCCACGTTCTCGCGGAGCTGCCTCTCGGCGCCGGCACCCGGGTCGGTGGCGACCACGTCCAGCCCGTGGGCGAGGAAGCGCGCCGCCCAGCCACTGCCAATCACCCCCGACCCCACCACGCAGACGCGATTCACCGGCATGTTCGCGGTCTCCATCGACGGCTCGCCCGATTCAGCTGCGCTTGCGCAGACCGAGCGCGGCGCGCCCTTCCTCGGGCGTGAGCACGCGAGCTCCCAGCCGCTCGATGATCTCGACCGCGCGCTCGACGAGCTGTGCATTGCTGGCAAAGACGCCCCGCTCCAGGTACAGGTTATCCTCCAGCCCGACGCGCGCGTGGCCGCCGAGCAGCACCGCCTGCGCCACCATCGGCATCTCCATGCGCGAGATACCGAACCCCGCCCAGTTCGCGTTGGCCGGCAGCATATCGGCCATGAGCTTCATGGATTGCGTGTCGGCAGCGGCACCCCAGGGGATGCCCAGGCAGATCTGGAACAGCGGCGGATCGTCGATCAACCCTTCCTTGATCATCTGCATCGCGAAGCGCACATGACCGCAGTCGAACACTTCCATCTCCGGTTTCACACCGAGCGCCTGGATGCGCCCGGCCATCTTGCGCAGGACGTCCGGGGTGCTCATGAACACCTCGTTGGCATTGCCGAAGTTCATCGTCCCGCAGTCGAGACTGCAGATCTCGGGCAACAACTGCTCCACGTGGGCGAGGCGCTCGTAGGCATTGACGAGATCGGTGCCGGGGGCGGCCACCGCTGGGGCGTCCTCGGTTGCGACATAGTCCCCGCCCATGCCGGCGGTGAGGTTGATGACCACGTCGGTGTCAGCGCCACGCACGCGATCGACGACCTCGGCGAACAGCTTCGGGTCGCGCGCGCCCTTGCCGGTCTGCGGATCGCGCACGTGGCAGTGTACGACCGTCGCACCGGCCTTGGCGGCGTCGATGGCCGCGGTCGCGATCTGTTCTGGTGTGACGGGTATGTCTGGATGCCGGCCGACCGTGTCCCCCGCCCCGGTCACGGCACAAGTGAGTATGACCTCGTAGTTCATGACAGTGCTGCTCCTTGCGGTGATGGTTACCCGTGGACTGCCTTCTGCGTTACAGGAAAGCGTAGTGTAGTGTACGCGCGAAAGTTGTCCATAGACGACTTGAGATCGCTACAACGCCGCACGTCGACCGCGCTCCAAGGGACACGCATGAGTAACGTTGCGCGCATTTGTACCGTGCACGCGGCGCGCCGGCAACCAGCGACACGAAATCGCTTTCTCTGCGGGCCATTCTGCTGTATACAGGCGGCCCGTTACTGGACCGGACTGTGGAGGATGAGCGCCGATGTTCGCTGCAGTCAAAGCGGCCTGGGCCCTGTTCCTGGGCATCGGCCTCATCATGCTGGGAAACGGACTCCAGGGCACGCTGCTCAGCCTGCGCGCGAGCCTGGAGGGGTTTGGGACAGCCACGGTCGGCGCCGTCATGACTGGCTACTACCTGGGGTTCCTGGCGGGCTCGGTGATCACGCCCAAGATTGTGGGCAGCGTGGGGCACGTGCGCGTGTTCGCGGCGCTCGCCTCGCTTGCCTCCACCTCGGTGCTGGTCCACATTCTGCTCGTCGAGCCGGTGACCTGGTTCTCCATGCGACTGGTCACCGGATTCTCCTATGCCGGGCTGTACGTGGTCGCCGAGAGTTGGCTGAACGACAGGGCCACCAACGAGACGCGCGGGCAACTGCTCTCAGTCTACATGGTGGTCATGTTCGTCGGGCTCGCGAGCGGGCAACTGCTGCTCAACGTCGCGGCCCCGGGGGGCTTCAAGCTCTTCGTGCTGGTCTCGGTGCTGGTTTCCATCGCTCTCATTCCCATACTCATCTCCGCCGCCCCCGCGCCGGGCTTCGCGGAACCGGCCAAGATGAGTCCGCGAAGCCTCTTTGAGGTCTCGCCGCTTGGAGTCGTCGGGAGCCTCGCGACCGGAATGGCGCACGGCGCGCTGTTCAGCATGGGTGCTGTTTACGGCCAGAAGATGGGGTTCAGTTTCGCGCGCATTTCGGTTTTCATGGGCCTCATCACCGCTGGCGGCATTCTCATGCAATGGCCCATCGGATGGCTGTCTGATCGCTTCGACCGGCGCCAGGTGCTATCGGTCGTGACTGTGCTGGCGGCAATTGCCGCCCTGCTCGGCGTGACCATGGGGCAGGTCTCACAGGCCGGTGTGCTGGTGCTGGCCACGCTGTTCGGAGGATTGTCGCTGCCCATGTACTCGCTCTGCATCGCGCATACCAACGATCACCTGCAGGCGGGGCAGATGGTCTCGGCGAGCAGTTCTCTGGTGCTGGTCGGGGGCATTGGCGCGTGCGCCGGGCCTTTCACGGCAGCCACGCTGATGTCGACATTCGGCGCGCAGGGCTACTTTCTGACCCTGGCGGCGGCGCACGGCGCGGTCGGGCTGTTTGCCGTCTACCGCATGCTGCGCCGTGACCCGGTGCCGCTCAGCGAGCAGGGCTTGTACATCGCCGTACCGCCGCGTGCGACGCCCATGGCATCCCGCTTGTCGCGCCGCGAAACGCGCGCCACTCGCGCCCGATAGCACCGTTGCGCCAACCCGCGGCACCGGGCTGACCTGGATGGCCCGCCCGTAGGAG
>CAZSDY010000004.1:23935-40418 GCA_964605765.1 uncultured Ectothiorhodospiraceae bacterium
CACCGTTGCGCCAACCCGCGGCACCGGGCTGACCTGGATGGCCCGCCCGTAGGAGCGGGATTCATCCCGCGAACCTGGTCAAGGGGGTCAGTTCTAACATTACTACATCGATCATCGATGAGGTCAAGGGGGTCAGTTCTAATGAGGTCAAGGGGGTCAGTTCTAACATTACCACATCTGTTTCAGTGATCAGTCTTAATGCATCGATGATCGATGTAGTAATGTTAGAACTGACCCCCTCCTTACATCGATGATCGATGTATTAATGTTAGAACTGACCCCCTCCTTTACTCGAAAATCCTGCTACCAGCGCGCATTGCCGGGTTTCATGTTGTCTCTCGGCAGGCGAACGGGCAACGCGGCACGGATGCGCGCATCGAGCGCATCGCCGATGTGCGCGGGATAGTGTTGCGACAAGATCTCGCGCATCCTGGCGCGCGCCCGTTCCAGGACGTCGCTGCGCCCCTGCTCGGCCCACTCCTTGGGGCTCGCGCGGTCACCCACCTCGGGATAGATGTACTCCTTCTGCATCAGATCCAGCGTCTGGCCATGACCGAGAAAATGACTGGGTCCGCCGACGCACACGTCACGCATCGCCTCCACGGACAACGCGTCCTCGGAGACATCTATCCCCTTGATAGTGCGGTTGATCGCCCCCAGCATGTCATTGTCGATGACATAGCTCTCGTAACAGCAGCCGAGCAGGCTTGCATGCATGCCGGCTGACTCGTAGATCAGATTGGCCCCGGAGTGACCGGCCAGCGCGTTGGTGTAGCCCTTCTCGAATCCGGACTGCGCGTCGGGCAGCTTTGAATCCGCCATGCCGGCCGCGACGCCGGTGGGCAGATCATAGAACCTGCCCATCTGCCCGCATGCCGCCATCAGCACCGCCTGCTCGCCACTGCCCCCACTCATCGCGCCGGTGCGCAAATCCGATACAAGTGGCCAGGTCCCGAATATGGCCGGATGGCCGGGCGAGATCAGGTTGACATAGACGAGCCCCGCAAGCACTTCGGCCACCTCCTGCACGACCGCGCCCGCGAGCGCCGCGGGGCTCGTGGCCCCGGCCTGTCCCGCGGCCAGCAGCAATATCGGAATGCCGGCGCGAACGCCCGCTTCCAGGCAATGGCAGGCGTCCTGCGCGAAGCGCAGGGGCGGCACCACGAAACAGCACGACATGCTCACGAAAGGTCGCGCGCGCCACCTCGCCTCTCCACCCGCAACCATGTGCAGCATCGGCAGGGTCGCATCGATGTGCTCGGGCAGCACCCAGCTCGTACCCACGTGCTTGGCGGTGGCCGAGATCGACGCATAGCAGGTGTTGAGGTCCATCTCCAGCGGGTCGGCGATGTCGCGCGCGACCAGCGGGCGCTGGTAGAAGTGAATGTTGTCCAGCGCGTCGACCAGCCGCCCTATGTCGTAGAGATCGGCCAGCGTGGACTCCGGGTACGCCCGGGTCTCGGTGTCGACGATGTGCACCGCGGCACCCGCAGTGCCGAAGTACACCCGAGTGCGCGCGAGTTCCAGGTCGTGGCGGGGATCGTGGCCGTGCAGGACGATGTCTCTGGATGCGCTCGCGACATGATCCTCGACCAGCGCGCGCGGGAGCAGCAGACGTCCCTCGGGACTCAGTCTCCCGCCCGCCGCGCACATCCGTTCCGTGCACGAGGGAATGGGCTCGCCAATCCCGATTTCTTCCAGCACGTCCAATGCCGCGTGATGGATGCGTTCGACCTCCGCATCGGCGAGCGGCTTGTAACGCCCCCCCTCCATGCCGGGGCGTACGGGGCACTGGTCGTCGGGCAGCTTGGCCGTACGCAGAGCATGCATTGCGGCGCGAGCGCCGCGGCGCCGCCGCCGCGGGCTCGCTGTGGAATCGTTCATGCGTTGGTCTCCCGAGAGCCCCACTTGCGGGACAGCACCGTACACTAAATGCATTTGCGCGGCTGATTTGGCGCCAATGCGACGGTCATTTCCAGTCCCGCGACACCGCCGCCGCGATTCGCCAGTGCGATACCCGGGCCGAGCCGCGGTCCTCGCGGGGCGATACGCCGAAATGCGCTCGGTATCGATAGCTGAAGTGCCCGAGAGAGGAAAAGCCGCAGGCGAGCGCCACCTCGGTGATGGGCAGTGCCGTACGCTCGATCAGCCGCCTGCCCTGATTGAGCCGCAACCCCATGTAGTAGCGTGCCGGCGTGGTATCGAGATGTGCCCGGAACAGACGCTCGAGCTGGCGTTTGGAGACGCCCACCGAAACGGCCAGATGCGCGGGCAACAGGGGTTGCTCCAGATTCGACTCCATTAACGCAATGCAGCCGAGCAGCCGGTCATTGCGCACTCCGGTGCGCGCCTGCAGGCTCATGCGCTGCGGCTCGTGCGCCTGGCGAATGTGGTCGTGCACGAAGCCTTCCGCCACCGCGGCGGCCAGATCGCGGCCCTGCTGGCGCTCGATGAGATTCAGCATCATGTCCAGTGCGGCGGTACCGCCCGCGCAGGTGAAGCGATTGCGGTCGAGCTCGAACAGCTCCTTGCTTACATCGAGGCCGGGGAACTCGGCGGAGAGCTTCGGCAGGTTTTCCCAGTGTGTCGTGCACCGGTACCCGCGCAGCACACCGGCGCGTGCGAGCACGAAGGTGCCTGTCTCCAGCGCCCCGAGCGCCGCACCGTCGCGCACCAGCCGGCGCAGCCAGTCGAACACGGCCTGGTCGTGGTAAGGGGCGGGATCGAAGGGCCCGGCGACGATGACGCAGTCGAGACCGTGCGCATCGTGCATGGCGCCTTGCGGCGTCAGGCTGAGCGCATTGCTCGCCTCGACAGCCGCACCATCGCGGCTCACCAGGTGCCAACTATAGAGCGGCCGAGCGCTCATGCGGTTGGCGGCGCGCAGCGGCTCCACCGCCGATACCAGGGACAGCATCGTAAAGGACGGCACGAGAAAAAAACCGACCCGTGTGCGCGCCTTGTCCTTCACCACACCGAAGTTCAGTGAATCGTCCCCGTGCAACGGGCGGATCACATCACGCTTTCGGCGCCTGGTGGCCGGCATTGCACGCTCCTCAATCACCTGGACGACCTTTGGCCGAGTGGAGTTGCGAGGACAGGTAGAATGACGGGGACAGTATACTTTCCAAGACTCCCACCTTGCATCTGCCGTGGGATGGACTGTCGCGTTATCGGGCGTGCGCCCCGATCCCGTTCCCGTACCCCGGCGGCCGGAGCGCACCGCGAAACAGCCTCGCCTGCAACGTTTCGAGAAGACGCTCCGGTTCGGTCTCGAGGCGTTTGTGCTGCCGAATCAGGGGCCGCAGCATGCCGAGGACCGCCACGCGCTCGGGCGGCCCGACACACAGCGCACCGACCGGGACGCCCTCGTTCAGTACGATTTTCATGTAGTCATCGCCGCCCTCGTCGTCGCGGCAGGTGAATACCCGATCACCGTCGCGCTCGCCGAAGCGTCCCATGCAGGCGACGCTGAGGCCGAACAGCTCTGTGACGTTCATGTTCAGGCTCCCCGAATACAGCGTGCTTCGGCCGGCCATGTTGAAGCCGGCCACCCGACCCTGTTCCAGCGCGCTCGGCCACAGGCCATGCACGGCGTGACGGTCGCCGAAGGCGGTGGGGCCTGCCGCGACATCGCCCGCGGCGAAGATCCCGGGGACGCTGGTCCGCATCCGCGCGTCGACCAGGATCGCAGCGTCGCGCGCCACGGTGCCGTTGCGAACGAAGCGGAGGTTCGGCTCGATGCCTGCCGCGCTGAGGACCAGGTCGCAGGCCACGGGTGGGTCATGCGGCAGGTGCGCGATGAACGTGCCGTCCGGTGCCGCTTCGATGCGTCCAGGCACCTGGTTTCGCAGCACCTTGACTCCGTGCCCGTGCAGCCGCCGCTCGAGAATCGCCCGGCCGTCGTCGTCGAGATCCTTTCTCATCACCGTGGAGCGCACCGTGAGGGTCACCGCCAGGCCAGCCTGCACGGCTGCCCACGCGATCTGCATTGCGATGAACCCGGCACCGATGATCAAGATCCGCTTGCCTGGCAGGAACGCTGGCTTGAGGGCCTCGACCTGTGCCAGGGTCCAGACGTGCTGGAGTGTCGTGCCGGCGAGGCCGGTGACGGCAGGCACACGTGGTCGCGAACCCGAAGCGATGAGCAGCCGATCAAAGGAGATGGAACGCCCCCGTGACAGGTGCACCCGCCTTCTCTCGGTGTCGAGATCCTCGACCGTGGCATCGATGAACTCGGCGCCCAGCCGCTCGAGGAAATCCGCAGCGCGAACGAACAGGTGACGACGCTCGGTGCGCCCCTTCAGGTAATAGGGTAACTGAACACGAGAGTAGGGCCGCCGGCCCTCCGCGGAAACGACGGCCACGGCGGCGGCCCGATCGCGGGACCGAAACGTCTCCAGTGCGCTCAGCCCGGCCGCGCCGTTGCCGATGATGACGACCCGCACAGGAGGCTTCCCGTTCGCAGGCACCGCACTGATCGCGCAGGTGGGCTACGCCACCGGCTCGACCCTGACCGGCACCCCCTTCTGCATCGGGAAACCGGAGACGGGGTCGAGGACGTCGTCGCGGGTGACGATGTTGACGTTGGCCTCCGCCCAACCCGTGGTGGCCTGCAGCACGCCGGGCGTGATCTCGTTGTCCGCCATCACCCTGACGGGGATGCGTATACTGCCCACGGTCGAGGCAAGCGTCACCGCGTCGCCCTCGGAAACACCCAGCCGAGCCGCGTCACTCGGGTGCATCTCCACGAAGGGTCCCCGTGCGTCCCGGAAACGCGGCACGCGCTTGTAGCTGCTGTGATAGGTGAGCGTGTCGCGCGCGCCCGCGATCAGCACGAACGGATACCCGGGGTGCGGCTCGCGGGTGTGGTAGGGCGGCCGGTACTCGGCGATCTCGGAATATCCGAGATCGCGCAGGTACGCCGAGGCGAACTCCACCTTGCCGGTGGGCGTCGTCAGGGCCCTCTGCCGCCATTTCCGGTAACCTATGGGCTTGTACTGAATGCCCTCGGGGTGTTGTGCGAGTGCCTCGAGATCGATGCCCGTCGGCTCCAGCAGCCAGGCATTGAACTCGGTCTCGTCGCGCCACGGAAAGTGCGCCCCGAAGCCCAGGCGATGCGCCATATCGTGCCAGAACCGGTACTCGTCCTGGACCCCCGCGATGGTGGTCACGCGGTTGCACAGGCTCAGGGTCTGGATCTGGGCGTGACAGTAGAGCTCCGTGCGCTCCAGAAACATGGCCGCGGGCAAGACGTAATCGGCGAGCTCGGCGCAGCGGGTCATGAACAGCTCGCGGACCACCAGCAAATCCAGAGCCGCCAGGGCACGCTCCACCTTGCGCGCGTTCGGGTTCGTCATGATCGGGTTGCCCGCCGTCAGGATCATGCCCCTGACCGCATTCGGGCCACCCGCGAGCATGTCGTCGAGCGCTCTCATGGTGTTGCGCTCGCGCCTGAAATCGTAGAGCACGGGAAACTCGTCCGCGGCGATGGGCGCCAGGTCCTCGAGAGGCAGCTCGTCGTAGAGCGTCACCGTGCGCTCGCCGGGAACCTCGACATCGAGGCTCCCTCCGGCAACGTCGAACGCACCGCACAACGCGTCCAGGTACGCGATTGCCCGGGTGTTCTCCAGGCCGTTGTCGTAGTGCTCGATGCCGTTGCCGAGGTAGATTGCAACCCGCGGCAAGGCCGCCTGCATGCAAGCCGCGATACGCTCGACCTCGGCGGCGGGGACGCCGGTCTCGGCTTCGACCCGCGACGGCGTGAAGGCGCGTGCGTAGGCGGCAATCTTGTCGAAGCCGATGCTGTGGTTCTCGATGAGCTCTCGATCGTAGTGCCCACTTTCGATCAGCCGGTGAATGAGCCCCCAGGCGAGAGCGCCGTCCGTTCCCGGCCGCGGTGCCGCATGCACGTCGGCCTGGCGCGCGATCATCGACAGGCGCGGGTCCACGACCACCAGATTCGCGCCATCGGCGCGCGCATCCATGATCATCCGCGTCAGCGGCGGATGCGACGTCGGCGGGTTCGCCGCCCAGATGACAATACAACGCGCGTTGACGACGTCCGCCTTGGGCCAGCACCCGTACACCAGTGAATAGCCCATCATGCGGCTCGCGAAGCACAGGGAATCGACGGACAGGAAGTTCGGCGTCCCGAGAGCGCGGCAAAAGCGCTTGGCCAGGGTCTCCTGCTGGTTGAACCCCGTCGCCTCCCCCTTCCAGACCGCCATGCTCTGGGGGCCGTAGCGCGACTGCAGATCCCGGATCCGCCCGGCGATCTCGTCCAGCGCCTGTGGCAGGTCGATCACCTCCCATCCCCCGTTGGTCTTCTTCAGGGGCTTGCGCAAACGGTCCGGATGGTTGGCGATGTCGACCGCCCCGTGCGCCTTCGAGCAGATGCGTCCCCGGCCCCACGGATGCGCGGCAAACGCATCCAGATCGACCACCCGCCCATCGCGGTCCCGGTACACGGTGATGGCGCAATGGTTGTCGCACATGCGGCACAGCGTCTGCACCGCGGCGTAGTTCGGGTCGATCCGGCTCATCGTCGGGACTCCGTCTCGAGGTGGCGGCCACCGCGGTCCAACACCGCGGCGAGGCGGCGGTCCACGCGGTAGCGTTGCCGGGTGTGGAACTCTTCCTCGGCCTCGAAGCTCAGCGCTCCGGAAACGCACTCCTTCACACACGCCGGATCGCCGCCGCACAGATCGCACTTCATGCAAATGCCGCGCTCGGCATCGAAGAGCATGGTGCCAAACGGACAAGCCAGCATGCACATCCTGCATCCCACGCAGCGTTCGTCATCTATCTCCACGGCGCCGGTGCGGGGATTCCTGCCGATGGCGGCCGCGGGGCAGATCTCCTCGCACCAGGCTTCCCTGCAGTGCACGCAGGTCAAGGGAATGCAGGCGCGCGATGCCGCATAAAAACTCACGCGGATCACGGAGTGTTGCTTATCGAAATCACCTTTGCGCCGGTACGCGCAGGCATTCTCGCAGTGCCCGCAGGCGACGCACTTGCGTGGATCCATGGTCACGATGCGCACGGGATATGCCTCGATTCGGGTGGCGGGCCCCGTCTGCCCTGGGGCGCGCCGTCCACAGACTTGCTCGGCAACACGCAGCGCCAAGGGCCGCGCGGAGGCGTAGCGTGCGCGCGCGCCGGGCACGTCTGAGTACCCGCGCACCCCATGCGATGAAGACCTTGGCCAGTGCCGCCCATTAGGCATCAAAAAGCACGAATACCGGTGGATTACCTTGACGCAAGTCAATCCCCGGCTCTTTCGACCCGGTCCTCGGCGTGAGGGGCTCGGAAAATCCGCACCACCGGCGCTTCCCCCCTGGCTATCTTTCCCGGGCGCTCTCGTGGAGGCCGCGCATGAGCGGTCCCAGCAGGAACTCCACGACGCGGCGGCGCCCGGTCTTCACTTCGGCGCTCACGCCCATGCCCGGGGACAAGCCAACCCATTTGCCGTCCACGTCCAGGCGGGTCTCGTCGAGTGCCAGCTCGGCCGCATAGACCAGGCCCAGACGCTCGTCGGGCACGGCGTCGTCGGAGATGTTGACGATCTCGGCACCGATGGTACCGTAGCGCGTGAAAGGGAAGGCATCGATCTTGACCACAGCGCGCTGGTGCTCGCGCACGAAGCCGATGTCCTGGTTCCGTATCCATGCCTCGACCAGCAGCGGCGCGCCGGCCGGCACGATCACCATGAGCACCTCGGCCGGTTTCACCACGCCACCCACGGTGTGCATGGCAAGCTGTTGCACGACACCCGCGGCGGGCGCTCGCAGGGACTGGTGCAGGCGGCGCTGCCGCGCCTTCACCAGATCCTTCTCCAGCGCCGCGGCACGCGCCTCGAAACGGGCCAGCTCTTCCAGTCGATCGGCCTCGAAACGTGCTTGAAAGCTCGCGCGCTCCGCACCGAGTGCGGCGATGGAAGCATCGATCATGGCGAGTTCCCCCGCCTGCACCGCGCGCTCCTTGTCCTGCTCTATGCGTTGACGTTCGATGTCGAGCCACTGCGTTCTGGGCGCCAGCGCACGCGCCGCCAGTTGCGCGAGCCCGCCGGCTTGCTCGGTGAGAATGGGCACCACTGCGTCGAGGCGCTCGATACGGGCCACGCTCGCGGCGCGCTCGGCCCTGCGCCGGCGTTCCTCATGCACCAGGCGCTCGAGCCCCGCCCTGTACGCGGCGTGGTCCGCATTGACCCTGGCCGCCTGCAGGGCGATCTGAGCGGAACTTGCCGCGTGCGGCGCGGCGAGCGCCGGGACCGCGCCGTTCGCTCGCATGCTCCCGATGGTGGCCCGCACGCGTGCAACCTCGAGTCTTGTCGCGAGCAGCTCCGCAGCGACCCGATCCCGGTCCGCCCGGGCAATCGTGGTATCGAGGTCGATGAGCACCTGCCCCTTGACGACCACGTCACCCTCGGCGACGAGAATACGCTTCACGACACCGGTCTCGAGGGACTGCACGGTCTTCACACGCCCGCTCGGCACGAGCTTGCCGCGCGCCACCGCCACGATGTCGAGACGGCCGTAGACCGACCACACCGCCGCCGCGCCGAACAGCGCTACGATAGTCCAGACGATGGCGCGACCCACGGGGTTGGGGGGCGTTCGTTCGAGCTCGAGGGCGGCGGGCAGGAACTCGAGCTCGAGGCGGCTGCACCGTGCGCCGTCCCTCATGATACGGCCTGCAGGCTACCCGCCTGCAAGGCATGCAGCCGCGCGTAGCGGCCGCGCCTTGCGAGCAGCTCGCCGTGCGTCCCCTGCTCGACGATGCGCCCCCTGTCCAGCACCACGATGCGGTCGGCGCGGCGAATGGCGCTCAGCCTGTGGGCAATGATGATCGCCGTGCGGCCACGGCAGATCGCATGCATGTTCTCCTGCACCAGGCGCTCGGATTCGTAGTCGAGCGCGCTGGTCGCCTCGTCGAAGATCAGTATGTGCGGGTTGCCGGCCAGCGCGCGGGCGATGGCGAGACGCTGCCTCTGGCCACCGGACAGGTCGGCGCCACGCTCACCCACCAGGGTATCGTAGCCTTGCGGCAACTCCAGGATGAACTCGTGCGCACCGGCGAGATGCGCCGCCTCGACCACCCTCGACATGGCCATGGCCGGCTCCGCGAGCGCGATGTTGTCGCGCACGCTGCGGTTGAACAGGAAGTTCTCCTGCAGCACCACCCCCATGCAGCGGCGCAACCATAGCGTATCGACCATCGCCAGATCCGCCCCGTCGACCAGGATCCGTCCGCCCTGCGGCACGTGCAGGCGTTGCAGCAGACGGGTGAGCGTGCTCTTGCCCGAGCCCGATGCGCCGGCAATGCCGATGACCTCGCCGGGTCGCATTTGCAGCGTGACCTCATGCAGCACCTCGGGGCGATCGGCAGCGTATCTGAAGCTCACGTGGTCGAAGCACACACGGCCACGAAGCGCGGGCATCGTGCTGCGCCCTCGCGCGTGGCGGTGCTCGCTGGGCGTGTTCAGTATGTCTCCGAGCCGGGCCACGGAGATGCCCGCCTGCTGAAAATCCTGCCATAGCTGCACGAGGCGCAGCACGGGACCGCTGACCCGCGCCGCCAGCATGTTGAAGGCGACGAGCTGGCCGACGCTGAGCTCGCCGTCAATGACATGGCGTGCACCGATCCAGAGTATCAGCACGACCGTCATCTTGTTCACGAGCGCCGCCGCCTGGCTTGCGATGTTACCGAGATTGGCGGCCTTGAAGCTCGCCGTCACATAGCCCGTGAGCTGCTCCTCGAAGCGGCGCTGACTCTGCGGCTCCACCGCACTCGCCTTGATCGTCTCCATGCCCGTCACTGCCTCGACGAGGAAGGCCTGGTTCTCCGCGCCGCGATTGAACTTCTCCGCGAGCCGTGCGCGAAGCACCGGTGTCACCAGCACCGACAGGATCACATAGAACGGAATGGCGCCGAGCACGACACCGGTAAGCACGGCGCTATAGAAAGTCATCAGCACCAGGAACACGCCCGTGAACAGCAGATCGATGACCACCGTCAGCGAAGAGCCGGTAATGAAGTTGCGAATCGTCTCCAGCTCGCGCACCCGCGCGACCGTGTCCCCAACGCGGCGCGCCTCGAAGTACCCCATGGGAAGCGCGAGCAAGTGCGCGAACAGTTTCGCGCCGAGCGCCACGTCGATGCGGCTCGTGGTGTGTGAGAACAGGTAGGTGCGCAGCGCACCCAGCCCGACATCGAACACCGACACTGCCAGCAGGCCCACTGCCAGGACGTCGAGCGTGGTCATGCCGTGATGCACCAGCACCTTGTCGATGATCACCTGGAAGGCGAGCGGGGTCACCAGGGCGAAAAGCTGGATGAAGAACGACGCGAGAAGGACCTCTGCCAGCAGCCGCCGGTGTTTCACGAGCGCCGGCACGAACCACGAGAAGCCGAAGCGCCGGTCCCGCGACGCGACACCCGCGCGCCGGGTCAGCAGGATCAAGCGTCCACCCCACAGCGCCATGAAGTCTTTGCGCTCCATGCGCCGTGGTTGCGCCTGGCCGGGCTGCCAGACCAGTGCCGCCTCGTCACGGATGCCGGCAATGACCAGAAAGTCCCCATCGCGGCGCTCGGCGATGGCCGGCAAGGGTGTGACGCCGAGACGCGCCCACGCACTCGAGGCGGCTTTCGCCCGCAGGCCCAGAAAACGCGCGGCGCGCAACAGGTCGGCCGTGTCCGGCGGCGCGGCGTCCGGCGCGAAGCGCTGCCGAAGTTGGGCCGGGTCGGCGGGCAAGCCGTGAAAGCCCGCCACCAGCGCCAGCGCGCAAAATCCGCTGTTGCCGTCACGGCCTTCGCCGGCGACAGGCTCCCCTGCGCTTTGATCCATGACATTGCCCTCCGTGGCGCCCGCACCTCGCTCGTGCAGGCCAGCCTGCTCTTCTCATCGGCCTTTAGCGCGCAGGCCCGGGCCCGTACCGGCTGCGCCAACCATTGCTATCGCTGCAGGGACGACACGAGCCGAGGGCCGCTCGCCAAGCGTGCGTCAACCAAAACGACACCCCGCGGGCCTGCGCCAGCAACTATTTCCTTCGTTGCCGACGGACGACGTTCCATCCTCGGTGTCCCGGTGAGAAACGCGGGCTAGAATAGCCGGGACGCGCGGGGCCCCCTATCCACGATGGCAGTCGGCTGTGTAGGTGCGCCGCTTCGCGCTTGTAAGGGATGGAGGAGGCGGCAGACATCAACCAGCAGGCGGTCAGTGGCGCGGCACCCGGCGTTGCGCACGCGCCACGCCGGGCGCGGGTGGCGGCGTTGCTGCTCGCGCTGGCGCTGCCGGGCGCTCATGCCCACGCCTCCTGTGCACTCGGCGTCGCGCTGCCATCCGACCGGCCCGCCACGACGGTGTCCACGGCGAGCGCCCTGGAACAAGCAGTGCGCGCGGCCAACCGCACCGGGCATCGCCGCATCCTCCTGCGCGACGGGCGCTACGTCCTGCGCCACACCCTGGTCATCAGGGCCCCGCAGATCACCGTACGCAGCGCATCGGGCGAGCGCGACGGCGTCGTGGTGCGCGGGCCGGGCATGCGCGGCCCCGTGCCGCACGTCTTTCTGGTGCAGGCGAGTGATTTCACGCTGGCCGACCTCACCGTCGGCTGGGTGCGCAACCATGCGGTGCAGATCCAGGGCGAACGCGGAGCGAACCGACCGTGGTTGCGCAACGTGCGCTTCGTGGATTCCGGTGAGCAACTGCTCAAGGTGACCGGGTCGAGGAGCGGCGCGGGCGTCTCGGGGGGCATCGTGGAAGGCTGCCTCTTCGAGTTCAGCGCCGGGGTCGCCCCGCAGTGGTACACCGGCGGTATCGACGCGCACGGTGCGCGCGGCTGGATTGTCCGGCACAACGTCTTCCGCCATATCCGCAGCCCCGAGGCGCGTCTCGCCGAGCACGCCGTTCACTTCTGGTCCGACGCGACCGACACGCTGGTCGAGGGCAACCTCATCGTCGACTCGGATCGCGGGATCGGATTCGGTCTCGGGGCACGCGGGCATCGCGGCGGCATCATCCGCAACAACATGGTCCACACCGTGGCAGACGTCGGCATCGGGCTGGAGAACGCGCCCGGGGCGAAGGTCTACAACAACACCGTGCTCACGCAGCATTACGTGAACGCGATCGAGGTCCGCTTCGGCGCCACGCGCGACGTCCTGATCGCCAACAATCTCGTCAACCGTGCCATTGCGTCGCGAGACGGCGCCGAGGCGACGCTGCAGGGCAACGTGCTGCACCTGCGCGAAGAATGGCTCGCGGATGCGCCGAATGGCGATCTGCACCTCGCCAGGGCCGTACCCGGCGTCGTCGACCGCGGCTACGACATACCCGGCGCCAGGCAGGACTTCGACTGCCAGGCGCGGCCCAGGGGATCACGCATCGACATCGGCGCGGATGAGTGGTAATGCGTCCCCTCCAGTCGTTTATCGCCGGCGACACCCATCAACCTCAGTGGCTTGGATGCCCCGCTGTAGGAGCGGGATTTATCTCGCGAACCTCCCCGGGCATCAAGCGCCGTGCTACCGGCGTCCGCGGACTGATCCCGCTCCTACAGCAGGGGTCGATACGCTCTCGTCGACTACACTTTGACTATGCGGCCCTTCTGCCCGCGCATGGGTACCACGGAGGCAGCGCCATGTTGCTCCCCTCGCGATTGATTCCCCCGCTTTGTCTGTTGACGGCGGCCGCTCTGCTCGGCGGATGCATAGACGTGCAAACCGATGTGCGGGTAGCGCTCGACGGCAGCGGGGTGGTGCACGAGCGCGTGTTGATCGCAAACAAGACGGTCAAGATGTTACGCAACATGGCAAGCATGTTCGGGGGCGATGACGCCGGCGTGCCCGGCCTCATCGATGAGAAAAAGCTCCGCGCCCAGGCCGAGGCCATGGGCCCCGGCGTCAAGCTGGATTCGGTACGTCCGACCAGGACCGACAAGGGCGAAGGCTATACGGCCGTATTTTCGTTCCACGATGTCAACGGGCTGCGCCTCGACCAGAATCCGGGCGGCAAGGCGCCCAGCGCTGGGACAACCGGCAAGGATTCGGCGCAACGCCCCGAATATGTCACCTTCGAATTCCACGGGGGCGAAATCGCGGAACTCATCGTCCACACCACGGTCGCGTCGACCACGGATACCGCATTGGCGCCTCGCGCCGATACGAATGCCAGCCGACCGGCAACAGCCAGCACGATGTCCGGCGGGCAACAGACCGTGGCCATGATGAAGGAACTCTTCGATGGGTTCCGTGTCGCCATGTCAGTGACCGTGGACGGTGACATTCTGGAGACGAACGCCGCATTTCTGGAGGGCTCGCGGGTTACGCTCCTGGAGATGGACTTCGGAAAGCTCCTCGACGACCCGGACAAGCTCGAAGCACTCACGGAGCACAATCCACAGAACCTAGCCGACGCCAAGGAGCTCATGCGCGCCATACCGGGGATCCGCGTGGAGCTGGCCCCACTGGTACGGATCAAGTTTACCCGCGAGCGAATCGAGCAGCACCTTGCGGCGACCGAGACGGCGCCCGACCCGACACAGGCGGTTACGGCACGCCAACCCATCCACCTTGCTTATGCCTGGCAGGCGGTGGACAAGGCCTCATTGGCATCGTATGTGCGGGAACTGCTGTCGGTGCGCGATGCCGAGGGCGTGACACACAAGGGCGAGCTGCTGCAGGTGGGTGGTGAAGTGCTGAGGCTCAAGCTCGCGCGGTCCGACGGCGGCGGGGTCATCGAATTCCCCGTCTCACGAATCGGACGGGTAGAGGTGTTCCTCAGGACTCACTGAATCCCGCCGGCACGGCATCAAGAGCAGGGTCAATCCGTGCGCCCCCAAGTAGACCCCGTCCTCGCGCCTTAATCGCACGGCCATGGCCCCGGACTTTCCCACCCTTTGACCACCGCTTGGCTTGGGTTGGAGGCCCCGCAGCCGTGGACGAAATGTAAAAAAGTCCACCACATACCAAGGTACGGGGAGCGGGATCAGTCCGCGCCTACACGCGCCCTACCTAGCCCGCCAGCGCCAGCACCGCTGTGAACAACGTGATGCCGATGACGTAGCTGAAACCGATTCGGGTTGCCATGTTCGTTAACATTTCGAGTCTCCAGTCAATTGAGCCAGTTGTCGCGGTAGTCTCTTGCGACTCGACCACCTTGCAAATCTGCCAAGGGATACTGAACTCGAGAGATACATAATTCCAATTGCATTTTTATATATATCATATAAGAATATATGATGTATCATATTTAGGGACTGATCGTGAACCTGTCGCAGCTTCGCGCCTTTGATATGGTTTATCGAAGCGGCAGCTTGACGGGCGCCGCAGCGCGCCTGTTCGTTACACAGCCGGCTGTCACCAATCACATACGCGCCCTCGAGACGCGCTACGCTATCAGCTTGTTCAGACGTCGGGGACGCGGCGTGGAACCCACCGAGCTCGGCGAGCAACTGGCCGGCATATCGCGGCGCCTGTTCGCGCTGGAAGAAGAGGCGAGTGATCTGCTGCGCGCCAACGAGGCGCTGCGCAGCGGCACCCTGCGCATCGCGGCGGACGGCCCCTATATCCTGATACCCGCCGTGGCGGCCTTCAAGCGGCGCTATGCGGGCGTACGCGTGGCGCTCTTCGTGGGCAGCACGGCAGAGGTCCACGCAGCTCTCCTCGACGAGAAATGCGACCTCACGGTTCAGGGCCGCAGGGACGAGGACAGCCGCCTCCATTCGGTGCCGCTCACCACCCACGAGATCATCGTGTTCGTCAACGCACGGCATCCGTGGGCGCACCAGCTTCGCGAGGCGATAGACATTCGCGAACTCGACGGCGAGCCGTTGATAGTGCGGGAGAAAGGATCGACGGCAAGACCCAGGTTCGAGCAAGCGTGCGCCGGCGCGGGCATACGGCCCGACATCACCATTGAGACGACGAGTCGCGAGACCGTCAAGGAGGCGGTCGCGGCAGGGCTCGGCATCGGGGTCATATCGGAGGCCGAGCTGCGCTCCGATCCGAGGTTCTGGCCACTGCGTGTGACCGGGGTCGATCTGCGCTATACCGAGTACGTGCAGTGCCTTGCTCAGCGTCGAAAGCTGAGCGTGGTGCGCGCGTTTCTGGATATTGTCGATGACATGGTGCGCCACGGGATGCACGGCGAGTAAGGCCCTCGCCAGGACGCGGGGCACGTGAAGGGAAAGCAAGTCAAGAGCGGTGAGCTCTCCATGTACTTCGACGCTCACTTTTATCGACCCGTCCGCGCTCATGGGAAGTGATCCAGGCGATGCACGGTTGTTGGTGTAGTTGTTGGCTTGTTTATTCGTTGTGTTGAACGGACAGTGCCCACCGCAGCTTGGGCGTAGCCCGAACGAGGAGGCGCCATGGGCACTGCGCTGGACGAGATCACGCTCACACCGAGTTGGCCAAGGCCGCCACAAGACGACCGGTGGACGTGGCGGTTCAGGCTCGAGCGAGGCGGAAAAGGGGTCGGTGTGGTTTGTCGGCGGAAAAGAGGCCGCACCTACCGGCTCAATCACATAGCGGGCGCGTGCGCTGGTAGCGAACCTTGAGGGTGTCTCCGCCCGTGCGCACGGCCAATGACAGCACGTACCCGGGCCCGGGTCGGGTCAGCTCAAATTGCCAGGCCGACGCGTTGTCTCCCAGACGCTCGTCGAAGATCACGTCCGCGACTCCCTCCTCGGACAGGGCGAAAGCGAAGAGGCGCAGGGGAAGGGCGAGTCCGAGCCCTCGCGCCTTGATATACGCCTCCTTGAGTGTCCACAGGGCGAGAAATCCTGCCGGACGCTCGGCGGCCCGCATTCGCTCGAGCGCCGCGCATTCGCCCGGGGCAAAAAAACGATCCGCAACGCGCAGATTGATGCGCCGCCTCGCATGCGACTCGACGTCTATGCCGATGTCGCGCGCCAGCGTAACCGCACAGGCGACCAGCCCGTCAGTGTGGGACAGGTTGAAGCGAAGCGGCGGCAGATCGCGCACAGCGCCGATCTCGGGCCTGCCGTGTGCATTGCGGATGAATACCCACCGCCCGGGCGCTAGCGCCGCGTAACGTGACAAAGTGGTGCGCACGAGCGCATGGGAAACGAGGTAGGCCCGGCGCTGGCGCTCGAACCGGAAGCGCCGGTATCGAGCCAGCTCGTCGGGCGCCAGAAGTCCCTGGTACGCGTTCAGCAAATCGGGTTCCGCGGCGTCGTCCGGGGAACTCAACCACACATGGACCTCATCGGTGCCGAGAGTCTGTGGTGGCGGCGACGCTTCGGTCATGCTGGCGGGACCTCTCTAGAGGTGCCGCATCATACCGCCGGCGCTCTGATGCAGCCAAAAGATCCCACCTCAAATCCCCCCGTGGGATGCGGTGAGCGCCACCAACCGCATTCTACGCCCTTCGCCATGCGCCGTGCCGGTATCAGGCTGCTGCCGCGGCTTCGAGGGGGTCAGAGCTCGCCCTGAAGCGTCGAGACGGCACGACGCT
>CAZSDY010000005.1:0-33509 GCA_964605765.1 uncultured Ectothiorhodospiraceae bacterium
GTTTGCCAAGATCGAACCAGCGCCAGCACCTGGTGGCGGAGTTTAACCTAAATTCGGCAGTTGAATGGGGCACATCGCAGGGGGGCCGATGGAGTGCGGTGTTGACGTCGCGCCGGGCGACATGGCAACAACAATCGGTATACTCCTTCGATGTCCCTCTTGCGTCTGACAGGTAGACCGTGGTTGCACTCCTCCGATCGGTTCTGACCAGCCTGCGCGACCTGACGCCAATCGTGATCACGATCGTGATATTCCAGGTCGGCGTGCTGAAGCAGGGGTTCCCCGATGCCGCCGGCCTGCTCGCGGGCATGGTCGCCGTCGTGCTCGGACTCACGTTGTTCGTCCGCGGCCTGGAGATGGGCTTGTTCCCCCTGGGCGAGACCGTGGCGCATGGCCTGGCCCGCAAAGGTGGGTTGTGGTGGTTGCTGACATTCGCTTTCGTGCTCGGCTCCGGTAGCACGATAGCCGAGCCGGCGTTGACGGCAGTCGCCGGGCAGGCGGCGCTGGTCGTCTCGGACGGCGGATTGATCCTGGATAACGAGCAGGGACGTGCGACCTTTGCCCTCACTCTGCGCCTCACCGTGGGCGTGGCGGTCGGTGTGTCCCTCGTTGTCGGCGTATTGCGAATCCTCAAGGGGTGGCCATTGCATCTGATGATGATCGGCGGATACGCCCTGGTTGTGGTCATGACGGCTTTCGCGCCCAGGGAGTTCATCGGTATCGCCTACGATTCCGGCGGCGTGACCACCTCCACGGTGACCGTGCCGCTGGTCACGGCGCTCGGCATCGGGCTGGCTTCGTCGATCAGGGGCCGCAATCCCATGGTGGACGGCTTCGGATTGATAGCATTTGCGTCCTTGACACCGATGATATTCGTGATGGGTTTGGGGTTGGTCATCGCATGATGGGTCTCGAGCTGGTCCTGTCCACGGTGCTCGGCACGGCGCGCGACGCGTTGCCGGTGGTGGCTGTGATCGTCGGATTCCAATTGTTCGTCATCAGGCGCCCGGTGCCGCACCTCAAGCGCGTCGTGCTCGGGGTTGTGTACGTCATCGCCGGTTTGTCGCTGTTCCTATTCGGACTGGAAAAGGCCTTGTTTCCACTCGGTCGCGAGATGGCCGAGCAGTTGACCAGCCCGCAGTTCATCCACGGTACGGCCGATGTCGAAGGGCGTGTGGTCGCGTGGACCGACTATTACTGGGCGTACCTGTTCGCCTTTGCGATCGGATTCGGGACTACGGTGGCGGAACCGGCGCTGATTGCCGTCGCCGTCAAGGCGCGGGAAGTTTCGGGCGGCGCTATTCACGTGTGGGGACTGCGAGTCGCCGTTGCGCTGGGGGTGGCATCGGGCACGACGCTGGGCGTATACAGGATAGTCATCGGCGCACCCATTCATTACTTCATCATCGCGGGCTATGTGGTGGTTCTCGTGCAGACGTTTTTTGCCCCCAAGCTGATCATCGCGTTGGCTTATGATTCCGGGGGAGTCACAACGTCCACCGTCACCGTGCCGTTGCTCGCGGCACTGGGCCTGGGGCTGGCGCAGAGCGTGCCGGGGCGCAGCCCGCTCATCGACGGGTTCGGGTTGATCGCATTCGCGAGCCTTTTTCCGATAATGGCGGTCATGGCCTTCGCGCAGATCGCCGCGTGGCGCGAGAGGTCGAACCCGGCCGCGGCTCGCGGGGAAACGAAGGGAGGAAATGAATCATGCACTTCAAGCTGCTGATCGTGTTCGTCGAGGAGGACAAGACGGACGTGGTAATGGAGGAGTCCCGCGCGGCGGGCGCAACCGGGGCCACGATTATCAACCATGCGCGCGGTGAGGGGCTGGAGCGCAGCAAGACGTTCCTGGGCCTGGATCTCGTCACGCAGCGCGACGTGCTGCTGTTGTTGGTCGAGGAGCGGCTCAGCCGCCATATCCTCGAGCGGGTCGCCGAGGTGGGTGCTTTCGATTTGACACCGGGCACCGGTATCGCTTTTCAGATTGACGTAGAGGACGCCCTGGGTGTGGCACACCAGGCGCAGAAGCTGGCTGATGTGGTGGAGGACCTGGCATGAAAAAGCAATCCGTGACACGTGTGAGAGCGGTGATGCGGACGAAGTTCCTGGTGGTCGATGGGACGATCACCGTCGAGGAGGCGATACAGCAGATGAAAGCCGACCAGGCGACGTCGCTGATCGTCAGAAGGAGACACGACGACGACGAGTACGGCCTGGTGCTGTTGTCTGACATCGTCAAGAAGGTATTGGCGCCGGGCCGTGCGCGCGAGCGCGTCAACATCTACGAGATCATGTCCAAGCCGGTGGTCACGGTAGGCCCGGAGATGGACGTTCGCTACTGCGCACGTTTCTTCGATCAGTTCGGCATCTCGGTCGCGCCGGTCGTGGAACGTGGCGAGGTGATTGGCCTTGTCGACTACGTTTCCATGGTCTTCGAGGGCTTGTTGTAACGCCCCGGTCCCTGCGACGAACAGGCAAGGGAATCCGTGCGTTCAAGGCGCTTCGGCAGGGATCGCGGGACGATCGCTGCTGTCGCGTTACGGCCAACCAGGCCGGGCGCGTCGATCCGCTTTTGCCTTCGCGCGCAGCGCGCCTCGACGCGCAGTTCACCAACCAATCTTGCGGATGAGGCGTATTCGTTGATCCGGATCAACAAGAGAGCGGGTGCCTGGGCGACACTTGTCGCATTCTCCCAATTCGTGTAGAGCGCCATGCAAACACCGGTTCGAAGAGCATCCTGGTCGAAGAGCTATGAGCTTGGATTCGATATCCTCGATCGTGACCACAAGAACCTGGTCGAGATCGTCAATCGCGTGGCGCGCGCGATCGAGTCCGCTGACATGGGCAAGACGCTTGCCCTGATGCACCATTTTGCGGACACGGCGCGAGCGCACTTCACGCAGGAAGAAGCGCTGTTGCGCGACACTGGATTTCGAAATCTCGAGCGCCACGTCACGTATCACGAGCGCTTGCTGTCGAACGCCGACACCATCATGCGTTCGTGTGAGGCGACGCGCGATTTGGCCTGTACCCGGGAATGCTTCGAGTCGCTGGTCGATTGCCTGCTCGACGACGTGATCCGCGGGGATATGGAGTTCAAGGCACATTTATCGGCCATCCAGACTTAACATTGCTACTGCCCCGTGATTGAATGTAGCGCTCGGGGTGTCCCTGACTTGATCCGTATCAAGCAATCCTTGCCGCCGTTGCTGTTCGATGCCATGCGTGCGCCCGGTAGCTGCGATCAGGGGGGATGGGTGCCCCCGTTATCGAGGGAGTGGCGGGAGCAGCGCATGTTTCTCAGACATCTGCCGGGATTGACTCTTGACCCGGCGCGTGAGTGGGAGAAGATCCGTGAGCGGCACTATTCCGTGGTGCAGTGTTACCTGGGCCACACGTTGATACTGGCGCTGGTGCCGGCGCTTTCGGGATTTGTCGGCACCACGCAGATCGGCTGGCAGATCGGCGCCGGGGATGTCGTCAAGATCACCACGGCGAGCGCCCTGCCGCTGGCCGTGCTCTACTATCTGACGATGCTGGCCGCCGTGTATACGGTCGGCTGGACGATCCGCTGGATGGGCAAGACCTACGGTGCCGACCAGCCGTTGTCGCAGTGCGTGGTGCTGGCATCGTACACGGCGACGCCGCTCTTCCTCATCGGGTTGATGCAACTCTATCCAATCCTGTGGCTGAACCTCATGCTGGGACTGCCGGCGCTCGGCTACACCGTGTACATCTTCTATGCCGGCGTGCCGGCCATGATGCGCATCCCCGAAGAGCGGGGCTTTCTGTTCTCCTCCGCGGTGCTGGCTTTCGGGCTGGTCGCGCTGGTTGCGATGCTGGGCGTGACCGTCATATTGTGGGGAACGGGTCTTGCGCCGGCATTCACAAGCTGACTGATCGGGCGCTCGAACATGCAGCAGGATACCTATAACTACAAGGTCGTCAGACAGTTTGCGGTCATGACCGTGGTGTGGGGCATCGTCGGCATGCTGGTCGGCGTGCTGATTGCCGCACAGCTCGTGTGGCCGGCCCTCAATTTCGACGTGCCATGGCTGACCTTCGGCCGCCTGCGGCCCCTGCACACGAATGCGGTCATCTTCGCGTTCGGCGGCTGCGCGCTGTTTTCGACCTCCTATTACGTCGTGCAGCGCACCTGCCACACGCGCCTGTTCAGCGCCCGGCTCGCGGCCTTCACGTTCTGGGGCTGGCAGGCGGTCATCGTGCTCGCCGCGGTGACGCTGCCGCTCGGCATCACCACGAGCAAGGAGTACGCCGAGCTCGAGTGGCCCATAGACCTGCTGATCGCAGTCGTGTGGATAAGCTACGCAGTGGTGTTCTTCGGCACCATCGCCAAGCGCCGGGTCAAGCACATCTACGTGGCGAACTGGTTCTACGCGGCCTTCATCCTGGCCGTCGCGCTGCTGCACATCGTCAACAGCGCCGCGGTGCCGGTCAGCCTGTGGAAGTCATACTCGGCCTACGCCGGCGTGCAGGACGCCATGGTGCAGTGGTGGTACGGGCACAACGCCGTCGGTTTCTTCCTGACCGCGGGATTCCTCGGCATCATGTACTACTTCGTGCCCAAGCAGGCGGGTAGGCCCGTGTATTCCTACCGGCTTTCCATCGTGCACTTCTGGTCGCTCATCTTCACCTACATGTGGGCCGGGCCGCACCACCTGCACTATACGGCGCTGCCCGACTGGGCGCAGTCGCTGGGCATGGTGATGTCGTTGATCCTGCTGGCGCCATCCTGGGGCGGCATGATCAATGGCATCATGACCCTGTCCGGGGCGTGGTCGAGGCTTCGCACCGACCCCGTGCTGCGATTTCTTATCGTATCGGTGTCGTTCTACGGCATGTCGACCTTCGAGGGGCCGATGATGGCTATCAAGACCGTCAATGCCCTCTCGCACTACACGGACTGGACCATCGGCCATGTGCATTCCGGCGCGCTCGGCTGGGTGGCGATGATTTCGCTGGGAGCTATGTACTATCTGATCCCGCGGCTTTTCGGCCGTGAGCTCTACAGCCTCAAGCTGGTCGAGGTGCACTTCTGGACCGCGACCATCGGCATCGTGCTCTACATCACCGCGATGTGGGTGTCGGGCATCATGCAGGGGCTGATGTGGCGCGCGGTGAACAGCGACGGCACGCTCACCTACAGCTTCGTCGAGTCGGTGAAGGCCATGCATCCGTTCTACATCATCCGCCTCCTGGGCGGTGTGGCGTTCCTGTCCGGTACCGTGGTGATGGCATACAATCTGTGGAAAACGGTGGCCGGCGCCGAGCCGGTGGACGCGCCCATCCCCGCGCCCGCGCACTGAGGAGCGAGCCCATGGCCCTCAGACATGAACAGATCGAGACCCACGTGGGATTAATGCTGGTCTTGATACTCGTGGTCATCAGTGTCGGCGGGATCATCACCATCATGCCGCTGTTCTGGCAGACCAATCTCATCACCCCGGTGGAAGGACTGAAGCCCTATCCGGCGCTGGCGCTGGCGGGGCGCGACGTGTACGTGCGC
Organism: uncultured Ectothiorhodospiraceae bacterium; assembly: GCA_964605765.1. GTDB lineage: Bacteria > Pseudomonadota > Gammaproteobacteria > HK1 > HK1 > CAZSDY01. The sequence goes on from CAZSDY010000005.1 coordinate 5,528, forward strand.
GAGGGTTGCTACGTGTGTCACTCGCAGATGATCCGACCGTTTCGCGCCGAGACCGAGCGTTACGGCCATTACTCCGTGGCCGGCGAGTTCGTCTACGACCGGCCCTTCCAGTGGGGGTCCAAGCGCACCGGGCCCGATCTGGCGCGCGTCGGCGGACGCTATGGCGATGATTGGCACCGCTTGCACCTCATGAACCCCCGGGACGTAGTGCCGGAATCGATCATGCCCGGCTACCCGTGGCTCGCCGACAGCGTGCTGGATGGCGAGGAGGTGCAGCACAGGATGACGGTATTGCGAGGGCTCGGCCACCCTTATACCGGTGAAGAGATCGCGGGCGCGCCGCAGGCGGTGCAGGGCAGGACCGAGCTCGATGGGCTCGTCGCCTACCTGCAGTCGCTCGGCACCAGCATCAAGACACGCAGATGAGGCCCATGGACCTCACCGCTTTTCATGCGTGGTGGACTGTGACACTCCTGGTGCTCTTCATCGGCATCGTGGCATGGGCGTGGAGCGCCGGGCGCAAAGCGGACTTCGACGCCGCGGCGCGAATGCCGCTCGATGACGAGCAGTGGGTGCCACCGGAGGACAAGCGGGGTGGATAGCTTCAGCGAGGGCGTCTGGGACATCGTCATCTACGTCGCCACGCTGGGCGGCATCGCGGGCCTGTTCTTCTTCATCCAGCACTACGCGAGCGGCGCCGCCGGCACGGACAAGCCCGAGTCCATGGGGCACGTGTGGGACGGCGATCTCGCCGAGCTCAACAACCCGTTGCCGCGCTGGTGGCTCAACCTGTTCTATATCACGCTGGCCTTCGGCGTGGTGTACCTGGTGCTGTATCCGGGGCTGGGATCCAACGACATGGCGCTCGGCTGGACACAGGTCAGGCAGTACGAGGCCGAGGTCGCCAAGGCCAACGAGACCTACGGCCCGTTGTTCGAGAAGTACCGCGGCACACCGATCGCGACGCTGGCCGGTGATGCGCAGGCGCTCGGCATGGGCCAGCGCCTGTTCTCGAGCTACTGCAGGACCTGTCACGGCGCCGATGCCAAAGGCGTGCCCGGTTTTCCGAACTTGACCGACCGCGACTGGCTCTACGGCGGGGAGCCGGAGACCATCGAGAAGACCATTCTGGACGGGCGTTCCGGCATGATGCCGGCCTGGCGTGATGCGCTCGGTGGGGACGACGCCGTGCATGCGGTCGCGCAATACGTGCTGAGCCTGGGAGGGCGCCAGTTCGATGTGCCCGCGGCGGCCCGCGGCAAGGTGCTGTTCGCGCAATTCTGCGTCGCCTGCCATACGCCGGCGGGCACCGGCAACCTGCAGGTCGGGGCCCCCAATCTCACCGACGACGTGTGGTTGTACGGCGCCTCGCCGAGCGCGATCGAGACGAGCATCGGCGGCGGGCGGCAGGGCCGCATGCCTTCACACCGCGAGTTTCTGGGCGAGGCCAAGGTGCATCTGCTGGCCGCCTACGTCTACAGCTTGTCCAGGTGATTCGAGCGGAGTCGCTGGATGCCGACGCCTGCAAGCCGTGACGATCTGCCGCTGGTGCAGCGGGTCAGCGCGGTGCTCTGGCCCTCATTCCTGCTCGCCGGGGCCGCGACCGTCGTGTTCTTCACGTTTTTCGATCCGCTCAGGCTGATGGTCTGTGAGGGTGAGCCGCCGCTCAGCCGCCTCGGAGCCTACTCGCTGGGTTTTTTCCTGTTCTGGCTGCTGTGCGCGTCGTCGTCGCTGGTGTCGGCGTATTTCCTGCGCCCCGGGTTGCCGGCGAGTGCCGCGCCCCGGCCGCCGTCCAGAGGCGGGCTTGGATAGCCAGGTAGAACCCGCCGCGCCCCGGCGAGATCGTGCTTTCGTGACGTTCGAGGACGACACTCGCGCCGCCCTTTACGCCAGGCGCGAGAAGATCTACCCGCGCGAGGTGCACGGGTGGTTCGCGACCCTGCGTGTAGCCGCCGTGGTGGTCCTTCTCGGGCTGTTCTACGTTGTGCCGTGGCTGCGCTGGGACGGCCGGCAGATGCTGCTCTTCGATCTGCCGGCGCGCCAGTTCCACGTCTTCGGGCTGGTGTTTTTTCCGCAGGATTTTCTTTACCTGACCCTGATGTTGATCATCGCCACGCTCGCCCTGTTCTTCTTCACCGCGCTCGCGGGCCGGCTGTGGTGCGGCTACGCGTGCCCGCAGACGGTGTGGACCGAGGTGTTCCTGTGGATCGAGCGCAAGGTCGAAGGCCCCCGCCCGCGACAGATGAAGCTCGACAGGAAGCCGCTCACCCGGCGCAAGCTCCTGCTGAAGAGCACCAAGCACGCGATCTGGCTGCTGTTCTCTCTGTGGACGGGCTTTAGCTTCGTCGGCTTTTTCACACCCATTACGGATCTCGGAGCGGGGCTGCTCGACCTGTCCGTGGGTCCCTGGGAAGCGTTCTGGATCGTGTTCTACGGTTTCGCGACCTATGGCAACGCGGGCTGGATGCGCGAGCAGGTCTGCATCTACATGTGTCCTTATGCGCGCTTTCAGGGTGTCATGTTCGACCGCGACACCTTGGTCATTGCCTATGACGAGGCGCGCGGGGAGCCGCGCGGGTCGCGGGCGCGCAGCGCCGATCACAAGGCCGCGGGGCTCGGCGAGTGCATCGATTGCACCCTGTGCGTGCAGGTCTGTCCCACCGGCATCGACATTCGCGACGGCCTGCAGTACCAGTGCATTGCCTGCGCGGCATGCATCGACGTCTGCGATTCCGTCATGGACAAGATGGGCTATCCGCGTGGGCTCGTGCGCTACACGACGGAAAACGCCGTGACGAGCGGGCAGCGGCGGTTGCTTCGACCCCGCATGATCGTCTACGCGGCCCTGCTGCTGGTGCTGACGGCGGCGCTGGGCGTCTCGGTGGTGATGCGCACACCGCTGGTGCTCGACGTGATCCGCGATCGCAACGCGCTATACCGGGAGACCGGGGACGGGTCCATCGAGAACGTGTACACGCTGCGGCTCGTCAACATGGACGACGCCGCGCACATGTTCCGGATCTCGCTGGCCGGCCCACCCGGAATGCAGCTCGCGCCGGGCAACGAGGCGGTGCGCGCCGCGGCGGGCGAGGTCGTATCCGTGAGCGCGCGCCTGCGCACCGACCCGCAAACGCTCGAGCGGCGCAGCACCGAGGTCGTGTTCAGCGCCAGCGCCCTGGAGGACCCGCGCCTGCGCGTCGAGCAGGAGGCGCGCTTCCTGGGTCCTCAGCGCGACCCTTGATGAGTACCCATGCGCCCGAGCGGCCCTGGTACAAGGAGCCCTACGTGTGGCTGGTGGTCCTGATCCCGGCGAGCGCAGTCGGCGTTGCGGGGGTCATGATCGGGCTCGCCATTTGGTCCGACGACGGCGTCGTGATCGACGATTACTATCGGCGTGGACTGGAGATCAACGCGTCCCTGCTGCGCGACCGCGAGGCCACGCGGCTCGGTCTTGCCGGCCACCTCGTGATCGATGGGCAGGGCGCGCCGCTACGCCTGACGCTGTCGGGAAACGCGGGCTTCGCCGTCCCGCAACGCGTGACCTTGTCCCTGCTGCATGCCACGCGCGCGCAGCGTGACCGGCATCTGATGCTTGATCGCACCGGCCCAGCGAGCTTTACCGGGACGACGCCCCTGGCGCTCGCCCCCGGGCGCTGGTACGTGCAGCTCGAAACCCCGGCATGGCGCTTGACCGGCACATTGCAGGTGCCCGGCGAGCGCAGCGTCGACCTCGACGCTGGCAGCCCGCCGTGAAGAATAAGGGCACGCACTACCGCATCCTACGACCTTCGACCAACGCGGTGTCGGGGCGAGGCTGCTGCCGCGGCTTCGAGGGGTCAGGGCACACAGTGCAGCATCGCGGAGACGCGCTGCTTCACCGTGTGCGCTGAACCCGGCTTTCCCGGGCCCGGGTCCTCATCCCCGGCGGGTCTTGAAGATAAACCAGATACCTTTTTCCCTGCCTCACGCCCCTCCGCGGTCATTTCATCGGCGACGCGGCGCTTGCGATTTTCCCCATCGGTGGCACATCCAAGGTTCTGGAAGAGGCCTGCACGCCGTCGGAAGGCTCGTGCAAACGCGCCCTCGACGCAGCCAGGGATGCCCGGCAGCGGATCGACGCACTCAATGAACGGCGTCAACAAGCGGGCGATTTCCCGATCCGCTATGGACTGGCTCTGCACGTGGGCGACGTCATGTACGGCAACATCGGTGTTCCACAACGTCTTGAATTCACGGTCATCGGAAAGGCGGCCAATGAAGCCGCGCGCCTGGAAGGCATGTGCAAGGAAGTGGGAGAGCCAATTCTGATTTCGTCCGCATTTCCACGATGCTTTCCCGGAGAAATGAGATCGCTTGGCACACATGCTCTAAGGGGGGTGAGCGAACCACAGGAGATCTTTGCCCTTACGCATTGATCAAGCTCAAGCCTGCGCCCGATCTTGATCAAGACCTAGCGGCGAAACGATCATTGGCGCCTCGGCTCCTGTCTGGCACAAGTTTCAAAACGTTCGCTCCTGTGGCCGGAAGTACGCATTCGCTACGCTGCAGTATCGGGATCCTTTGACGGAAATCTCGTAAGCCGGGTCCGACCCGAAGGAGTCATTGGGCGACGAAGGAACCGGCTCGCATATCTCTCAATCGTAAGCGCGGAAACGACGCGGCCCGAACACTCGATCTGATCGATCAATCCCACGACAATCTACTTACGCTTCGCGAAGGGGAGCTTTCCACGCTTCTCTTGCCGTTGCTTTTGCATCTTTCTCTATTAAGTCCCCGTGCGACAAAATGATCCTTTCGAAGTCCCAGTCGAGGATCCGTTGTAGCGACTTACTTGCTGCGGCCTTGTCTTTCCATCCTAGTTGATACTCGGGCGCCGGCTTCGGATGATTCCACATATGAAAGACCACCTTCCACCATAGCCTCAGCTGCCAATTCACGTTGGGGGTCTGATCAGTAATGTTTTCGATCAGATCAACCAACAGCAACGTCCGACTTGGCCTGTGAAAGAACGCCACTTCCCAAATGTACTTGTTGCCCCTGACCAACACCTGGTCGAACGTCTCCGCCCAGAGTTCCGGAGGTCGGTCCGCGAGGAACCAGTCGAAGTCTATTTCTGGGCGCTTCCTCTCGATGCCGGGACAGATGTAAGTATCTGCCTCCGGAAAGGCAGCTTGTGCAGAAGGAATATGAAAATAGTGATACGAGCCCGGGGCGACGATGTATGCCACGTCACCCAGCGCTGAAATGGCCTCTTTCGTCGGCGTGTCGATCTCGCAAGGTGAATGGAGAAAAAGCTTCGAGTCGGAGATTCGTACTACGCTCATACGGGCATTGAAATCACAGCCCGCGTAGTGAATCGGGTACTCCTGCAACCAGATTTTGCCAATAACAAATTCCGTCAACCCCACAAGTCAAGCTCCTGTCCGATCACGACATGCGTGTTCTCGGGTCGGCAACTTCCGGGAAGGTTGTGCCAAAGCATTGCGACCCGCGATATGCTCGCACCGGCTCGGCAATGTTCTTCATATCCTGCTCGCCCATATCCCCGTACTCAAGATCGAGCTTCTTGCCCACGGCAGTGCGCACGGCATCAGAAATACAAATACCAGCGGGGTCCGCGAGGCTCTCGAGGTGGCCAGCGACGTTCACACCATCACCATAGATATCTCCCCGGTCCTCGATCACATCACCCGAATTGACGCCGATCCGAAACTGGACTTTGCGCTCCTCAGGCAAGTCTTCGTTTCGGGCCTCAAGTTCTCTTTGAACGGCGACAGCGGCAGACATCGCGTCCACTACCGCGTCGAACTTGGCGAGCACCGCGTCGCCGATAAAACGCAAGACCTCGCCGCCATCTTCTAGCACTGCGCCCGCGGTGCAGCCGAAGTAGGCGTTGACCGCTTCCAGGAATGTCTCCACCGGTATGCGTTCCGCCATGGCCGTGGAGTCGCGCAGATCGCTGAACCAGATGATCGCGGGAATCTGCTCCACGTCGCCGAGGTGGATCTGGCCTTCCAGCACTCGACGCCCCGCGTCCTCCCCGAGGTAGGCGGACAGCACATTGCGCGCGGTGTAGTCGTGCTTCGAGAGCTTTGATACCAGCCCTACAAAAGGTTGCAGGTGCTTAGTAGTGTCTAATGTCGGCTCCTGGCCCAGGGTGCGTCAAAAGTCGGTGTGAAATGTATACTGATTAGAGTCACAGTCCAGATGTGACATGACGCGATTCGTTGAAGGCGAAGACCGAACCCAAAGCACCTTGTTCCCCGCACGACTCGACGATTACATAGCACAAGACAACCCGGTCAGGGCGATCGACGCGTTTGTCGAAGCGCTCGACCTTAAAGCGCTGGGTTTCCAACGCCACCAACCCGCGGTCGAGCGTGCCGCCTGAGGCAGCGCGCCACCACTGTCGAGGGTTTGTCGAGGATCGTCACGCCATGTTCATGGTTCAACCTGCCTCATACGCCAGCGCCAGAGATGCGGCCGCGCGCTCGAGACGTTGGTCCCGTGTCCACAGCCATGCCGGGTCTGCCAATGAGGCCGCGGCGAGCAGGTGGGCGTCGATATAGCCAATGCCTCGACCTATCAGCGCGAATTGTTCAATGAAAATCAGCACCTCTGCATCCGTGGCGAGCGGCGCTTGCGGCAACTGCCCGAGCAGGGCCAGCACCTCGGTGCGGTTGATCAGGTTGCCGCAGGCCAGCTCGCCCGTCACGAACGGATGGGCCAGAACCTGACAGCTCTCCAACAAGGTGCCGAGGTGCTCATCCCCGGCACGCAGGTGATCGATCCAGACCGAGGTGTCGACCAGGATCATGGCGGGCCGGAGCGGCGACGGGGGGCGGGTTTCAGTTGCACCTCACTCGCCCCCAAGCGGGCCAGCCGGCGGGCGCTCTCGCGTTCAATCAACGCCTTCAGTCCTTCACGCACCAGCGCCGCCCTTCCGGTGACACCGGAGATCCGCTGGGCGTCGGCCAGCAATTGATCGTCGATGTTCAGGGTCGTTCTCACGGATTTCGCCTCATCTCGCTATTGATGGCATCAAATCATACATCATATGATGGCTAGAGTGATGCATCACTGGCAAACAATTGCTCCTGGGCTCAGCCCCGTGTCCAGTGACAGCAGTTCCCCATTGACTTCGATGCCACGTGCCGCGCGTCTGTGCGCGCCTTACCCGAGCCCGGCCCTGTCGCCGGTCGAGATCAGGCTCCGAATCCATCAATGCGTGCTGCTCGAGAAGAAATAGCGCCGCTGCATACGGGAAGGGGGTCATGGTTATCACCAATCATTCAAGCGCCGCGGCGACATCGGTCTCCGAGAAGTCGTCACCCTTGAGCAGCAGGGGCAAGCCCGAAGTATTCGACAAGGCGTAAGCGAAGCACTGGCCGAAGTGGAGACCGGCCGGGTGGTTGGCCTTACCGGACTCCAGGTACGCCTGGCGGGCGATGTCAGCCGCGACGTGGACGGCGGCGAGAAACCTCGGTCGTTCAATCCATGACGTGCTGGTTGATGTGCTCGAACAGCGTGCGGTACTGCGCCTCCACGGTCGGGCCGAAAATCGGGTCCGCGCCAAGCTCCATGGTATTGTCGGCCGCTGCCCAGTCCTGCTCGGTCAACGCATCGCGTGCCAGCGGAAAGACCTCTCTCTCCTCCTTGTTCAGGTGACGGCGCAGGCTCTGGACATAGTCGCGGCCGGCGTCGGCGAGTTCCTCGCGCAGCACCATGCGTCCGTCGACCACGTGGTCGAGCATGTTGCGCAAGCGGATGCTCTGGCCGGCGAGCGCTTCGTGCTCGGCGCGCAGGTCGTCGACCATCGCCGCGCTCGATGCATCGCGCTCGCGCAGCCTGGCAAACACGATGTCCTCGAGAGGGTGGTGCATGAGGTCCGGATAGCTGGTCATGTACACCATGACATCGCGCATCAGCTCGAAGTCCGCATCATCCGCGTCGTGCACCGCTTCGAGTTGTTCGTCCAGGATATCGAGGAGCCGCGCAATGTTGACGTGATCGGCCTTGAGCCGTTGCATGATCTTCGACATCTTGATTCTCCGGGACATGCTCGGTATGGCTCTTTCAATGATAGGCGGTCGGCACCGGACATCGGTTGATTCAGGTCAATCGTCGGGCTGCCCGTCATCGATGGTTCCGCTGCCGTCGTGCGCGCCGCGGCGCTCTTGTGGCGGGGAGTCGTCGTCGAAGATGATGCGGTGAGCCGGACCCTCCAGGTCGTCGAACTGGCCGCTGCGCACGGCCCACAGCAGTGCCCACGCGATGACCGCGAGCAGCACCAGGGACAGCGGGATGAGCAGGTAGAGAATCTCCATGGGTCGGCTGCGACGCGCTCAGGTGCGAAGGCTGCGTTGGCGGCGCAACCGCAGGCTGTTGGCGACCACGATCAAGGCACTTGCCGACATGCCGGCGGCAGCCATCCATGGGGCCAGCAGGCCGGTGGCGGCCGCGGGCAGGGCAAGGCCGTTGTAGAGAACAGCCCACGCCAGGTTCTGCCGGATGACCTGCGTCGTGCGGCGCGCCATGTGCACGGCCGCATGCACGGCGTCGAGATCGTCGTTGAGCGCGATCATGCCTGCTTTCGCCTGGCTCGCATGCGCACCCCTTCCCATGGCGATCGAGACATCGGCGACGGACAGGACAGGGGCATCATTCAGGCCATCGCCGACCATGACGACGATGTCGCCGCGCGCCTGGCGCGATCGAATCGCATCGTGCTTGTCTCGGGGGCCGAGGTCGCCGGCAGCTTCCGCGATGCCGAGCGCTTCGGCAATGGGGGCTACCGCGGCTTGCCGGTCGCCGGAGCAAATCGACACCCCGATGCCCGTGGCCGCCAGGTGTTGCACCAGCGCCGCGGCGCCGGGCCGGATCTCGTCGCGGAGCGCGAAGACGCATAGCACTTCGCTGCCGTCGGCCAGGACCACATGTGTGCTGTGCGCCCAGGTGTTGCCGAGACTGTCCGGCGTTGCCCACTGCTGTCCGGCCTCGCGCGCCACATACGAGGGGCTTCCCAGCCAGTAGACCTTGTCATCGATGGTGCCCTGGAGGCCGGCCCCGGGTGTGTTGCGGAGGTTGCGCACGCGCGCCGGCGCCAGCGGTTGCGCCGCGCGCAGCAAGGCTTCGCCAATGGGGTGCTCGGAGTGGGCTTCCAGTGAGGCGGCTATTCTCAGACACACCTCGCGCGACAGACGGCCCGGCACCATGCTGTCGTGCATGCGGTAGTGCCCGCGGGTGAGCGTCCCGGTCTTGTCGAAAATGACGTGCGAAGCCCGGCCCAGGATCTCGATGGCTCGCGGGTCGGTGACGATCAAGCGCATGGCGCCGAGCACGCTTGCGGCGGCGGTGATCGCGGTCGGCGTCGCCAGCGACAGGGCGCAAGGGCAGGACACGACCAGCACCGACACGGTGATGGGCAACCAGTGCCGCGGATCGACCTGCCACCAGTAAACAGCCACCCCGGCGCTGAGCACCAGCACCGCGCCGGCGAAGTAGCCGGCCACGCGGTCGGCGAGCGGCGAGATGGCGGGCTTGAAGGAAGCGGCACGCTCGATGAGCTCGTCAATGGCGGCGCGGAAGCTGCGCGATGCGGTGTTGAGCACCTCGAGCTCGAGCACGCCGTCCAGGTTGATCGATCCGCCGAGCACCGTGTGGCCGGGGTACCGTGCGAGCGGTTGGCTCTCGCCGCTGAGCAGCCCCTGATCGACACTCGAGCGCCCCTCGATCACGCGGGCGTCCACGGGGATGGCCTCGCCAGGCCTCACCAGGATGCGATCGCCCACTGCGAGCGCCGTGACCGGCGCGCTTTCCCGTGCACCGTGGGGCGCGCTGACGCGGGTTGCCAATGCCGGTCGCGGCGTGATCATGCTCTCGCAGCGCAGGGCGCTGGTGCGCCGCGCGGCGAACTGAAAGTATCGGGCGAGCCCCAGGAAGAACACAAACATCACCACCGAATCGAAATACACCTCACCGGTGCCCGTGATCGTCGCCCGTGCGCTGGCGGCAAAGGCGGCGCCGATTCCGAGCGCGACCGGCAACTCCACGTTGGCGCGGCCTTTCGCCAGGCCCCGCCAGGCGGACCGGAAGAAGGGTTGGGCGGCATAACCGACAACCGGAAGGCACAGCGCCAGGGCGGCCCAGCGCAGCAGGTCCTGCATGGCCGGGTCGATACTCGTCCATGCACCCGCATAGAGCGCCGCGGAGATCATCATCACCTGCATGCCGAGCAGCCCCGCGACGCCCAGGCGTCTCAGCCTCTGTGCGCGCTCGTGCTCGAGCATCGCCTCGTGACGCGAGGGGTCGTAGGGATAAGCCGAGTAGCCGAGCCGCTTGACCGCAATCAGTATCTCACCAAGGCTCGTGACGGCGGGGTTCCACACGACACGCGCGCGATGCGTGGCATAGTTGACGTGCGCTTCCTCGACCCCGGCAAGCCTACGCAGGTGGTGTTCGTTGAGCCACGCGGCTGCCGCGCATTCAATTCCGCGGAGCACCAGCGACACTTGCCGTGCGCCGGCACCGGTCTCATGTACAATGCCTTGCCCTTCGCCGCACGCGTCATAGGCCGTCGCCTGGCGCTCGTCGTCCGCGTCGGGCGGCGTTGGAGCAGGAGCCGGCTTCGTGCGGAAGCGGTAGTAGCCGTCGAGACCGCCGCCGACGATGAGCTCGGTGACGGCCTGGCAGGCGGCGCAGCACATCGGCCGGCGCTCGCCGCCGACGAGCGCGTGGAAGCGGGGTCCGTTCGGCATCGGTTGCGCGCAGTGAAAGCAGCTCACGACCGTCGCATGGCCGATGCCGGGTGAAAGAGACGAGGCTTGCGACATCGGACCGTCGTGACGGGGCTCGGGGGCTTGTGACCAATATTCGAACGGCCGGCAGCATGCCGGGCGCATCAAACAGTGACCCATAGACCGCCAATTTGCAATCGGCGCACACGCCTTCGCGGCGTCCGCGCCCGGCGCCTCGAATCGGGTACGCCGCGCGCGTGAAAGTCGCCGCGGTCTCCGCCAATCCAAAGGCCGGTATCGCCTGCATGGTCGGTGGCGTCGCGCTGTTGACGCTCAACGACGCGATTCTCAAGGCGCTTTCCGAGCGCTATCCCATCGGACAGATGCTGTTCCTGCGCGGGCTGTTCGTGTTTGTCCCGATCGCTATCCTGGCATGGCGCGCGGGAGGGCGCCGCAGCCTGCGCGTGCGCAACGTCGGCGGGCAGCTTGCGCGGGCACTACTCACCATCTCGTCGACCTTCCTTTTCGTGACCGGGCTCAGCCTGATGCCACTTGCCGATGCCATCGCCATCGTGATAGCCGGCCCGTTGTTCGTCACGGCCCTGGCACGCCCCGTGCTGCACGAGCACGTCGGGTGGCGACGCTGGCTGGCCGTGGGAGTGGGGCTCGCCGGTGTCCTGATCATGTTGCGCCCCGGCACCAGCGCGCTGCGCTGGGCAGCGCTGTTTCCGCTTGTCGGCGCGTTCATGGGCGCGATGAGGGACGTGGTGACGCGCGAGCTTTGCGCCAGCGATTCATCCACGGCCATACTTTGTTTCACCACCGTGGCGGTGACCGTTGGCGGCCTTCTCACCTGGCCGCTGGGGTGGCAGGTGCTGGAAACGCGGGATCTACTGGCCTTCGCGGCGAGCGGTATGTTGCTCGGCGCGGCGCATTTTCTCTTGATCGAGACGTTTCGCTTCGCTCAAGCTGCGCTGGTGGCGCCGTTCAAGTTCACGAACCTGGTGTGGGCGGTGCTGTTCGGCTTTCTAATCTGGGGCGACCTGCCCGATCGCTGGGTCGTGCTGGGCGCGTCCATCGTCGTCGCCAGCGGGCTGTATATACTGCACAGGGAAACCGGGGGCCGTCGTACGACATAACGAGTGAGGATACCTTTCATGGCGCAAACCGCTTCAAGCCCCGCGACCGGAGACATCGTGGTCGAGACGCCCGATTCCGGTATCGCCGTCGTGACCCTGAACCGCCCGCACAAGCGCAATGCCGTGAGCCACGCCATGTGGGACGAGTTGCGGGCACTCTTCGAGCGCCTGGACGCCTCGGCGCAAGCGCGTGTCGTCGTGCTGACCGGTGCAGGCGGCTATTTCTGTGCCGGCGCGGACATTGCCGAGTTCGAGGAGTTGCGTGCAGACCCGCATCGGGGCGCACGCTACGATGCGGTGTTCGACCAGTGCATAAGCACGCTCATGCACACTACCAAACCTACCATCGCGGCGATACCTGGCTATTGCCTGGGCGGCGGCATGAGCCTTGCCATGGCCTGCGACTTTCGTATCGCGCACGCCGCGGCGCGTTTCGCCATACCGGCCGCGCGGCTCGGTATCGTCTACGGCGTGGCGGATTCACGTAACCTGCTCGGGCTCGTGGGGCTCGCCGCGGCCAAGCGAATCCTGTTCTCGGGCGAGCAGATTGATGCGGCCGAGGCGCTGCGCATCGCGTTGATAGACAGCAGCACCGAGGGCGACGCGCTTGGCGAAGCGCTGCGTTTCGCGGGTCCGCTCACCACGAGCGCCCCCTTGTCGGTTTCCGGATCGAAGGCGATACTGAACGCGCTCGCGGCCGCGGACCTGGACGGGCTCGAGGAGCGCGCGCGGCGCTCGAGCCGTGTGGCCGCCGACAGCGAGGACTACAAGGAGGGGGTGCGCGCCTTCATGGAAAAGCGTGCGCCGCGCTTCAGGGGCCGCTGAGCGGCCGGCACTGCGAAGGAGATCAGGTGATGAACGCCTTACGATGCTTGATGGTCGTTGTGTGTGCCATGCTGCTGGTCGCTTGTGCGCCCGAGGTCGGCAGCGAGAAGTGGTGCACGAGCATGAAATCGAAACCCAAGGGCGACTGGACCGCCAACGAGGCGGCGGACTTCGCCAAGCACTGTATCCTGTAGCGCCTACCCGTCACGGCGGCGCCGATGCCGACGTGGCTGCCTGGTGACGTAGGTCGACGATACCTCGCCGACGTTCGCGCACGGTGCGGGCGAACCATTTTCGACTGCCGGCCGTGAATGGCGTTAACGAATGCTCTGGTATCCACCCGCCACGCCACCCTTGCAGAACACGATCTGCCAGAGCTGATTGCTGCGTGCCTGGAACCAGCCCGCGCACGACAGCAGGTAGAACTTCCACATGCGGTAGAACGTGTCGTCCTTCGAGCCTGACCACGTGCGGTTGAAATTCTCGTACCAGGCGCGCAGCGTAAGCGAGTAGTCGTGGCCGAAGTTGTGCCAGTCCTCCATGACGAGCAAATTCTCGGTTGCCGCGCTAATCTGCTTGATCGAAGGAATGAGGCTGTTGGGGAAGATGTACTTCTCGTGCCACATGTCGTTGTGGACCCTGGACTCGTTCATGCCGCAGGTCTGCAGCAGGAAGAGCCCGCCATCCTTGAGCGCGCTGTGCGCGGCGCGGAAGTAGGCGGCGAAGTTCTTGTAGCCCACGTGCTCGAACATGCCCGCCGATACGACCTTGTCGAACGGGCCTTGCGCCAGGTAGCGCCCGGTATCGCGATAGTCGCAGTTCACGACGTTGACCGGCAGTCCCCGGCACTCCCGCGCGGCCTCCTCAGCCTGGCGCGGGGAGATGTTGATGCCGACCACGCTGGCGCCGTAGCGCGACGCGGCGAAGCGCGCGAAGGAGCCGAATCCACAGCCGATGTCGAGAACGCGTTGCCCGGCATCGAGGCCGATCTTGCGGCACATCAGGTCGAGCTTCGCCTCCTGCGCCTCGTCGAGCGTCGTGGCGTCCTTCCAGTATCCGCAGCTCAACGTGATCCAGCGGTCGGTCATGTTGCGGTAGGCTTGCAGGGTCTGGTCGTAGTGCTCTCGTCCCACCATGGGTGCGCGGGCGCGGCTCTGCAGGTTGAATACGCGCGCCTTGAACACTTCCCACAGGAACCGAGCCGAGGTCTTCAGCTTTTTTTCCACGTCGTGCGCGGCGATGCGCGAGAGGAGTTCCACCATGTCGTCGCAATCCCACCAGCGGTCCATGTACGATTCGCCGAAACCAATGGAGCCCTCGCCCAGCACACGCCGGTAGAAGCGTGGATCGGTCACCTGGATGTCGAATGCGCGCGAGCCATTGACCTCGATGCCCGCCTCGGAAAGCAGTTCGCGAATGACTCGCTCGGGGCCCGTAGTCCGCGCGCCCGGGATTTCGACGCCGTCAGAGAGTTGTGAGTTGTCCACCGCGCAATCCCCCCTGTCCCCAAGCGGGCACCATATACCCGCTTGGGTACAATGCTTATTGTTGTCAAGATTGAATATAATATACTCGCACGCTGAATTCCGGTATCTCGCGGGGCAGCGCGGCTCGCGACCGGCGAGTTCCAGAGCATCGGGCGGACCAGGGTAAGGTGCCGTCCCCGAAGAACCGCCAGCCAGGGGCAGGCAACACCGCATGAGGGCAGTGACATGGCCGCCATAGAGACGACCACACGGCGCAATACCCGTTTTTCCTTGTCCGGATTGATTCCCCTTGTCAGCCGCAACAGCTGGGAGCAAGTCTTGAGCGAGTGGTTTGCCCTCGCGGGGGTCGAGATGAACGGTTCGCGCCCGTGGGATGTGCAGGTAGCCCACAAGGGCTTTTTCGGACGCGTGTTGCGCAACGGGTCGTTGGGGCTCGGCGAGAGCTACATGGATTCGTGGTGGGAGTGCGAGGCCCTCGATGACTTCTTTCACCGGGTAATACGCGCGCGTCTGGACAAGCGCATTCCGATCAACTGGATGACCCTTGGCGCGGCGGTGAAGGCCCAGTTACTCAACCGCCAGACGCGGCGCTTGTCGAGGGCCGTGGCGCGCGAGCACTACGATCTGGGCAACGATTTGTACATGGCGTTTCTGGATCCGTACAACCAGTACACCTGTGCCTACTTCGCCGACACTGAAGACCTTTCGGAGGCACAAACCGCGAAGCTCGACCTCATCTGCCGCAAGCTCGCACTGTCGCCGGACGATCACGTGCTCGACATCGGTTGCGGCTGGGGTGGCTTCGCGCGCTTCGCGGCACAGCATTACGGTTGCCGGGTGACGGGCGTCACGATATCGGATGAGCA
The DNA here is from genome assembly GCA_964605765.1 of uncultured Ectothiorhodospiraceae bacterium. Taxonomy (GTDB): domain Bacteria; phylum Pseudomonadota; class Gammaproteobacteria; order HK1; family HK1; genus CAZSDY01. Next base: position 20,581 of record CAZSDY010000005.1, read on the forward strand.
GGCGGCCTATGCCCGAACGTTGTGCGAGGGCCTGCCCGTCGAGATCCTGCAACGTGATTACCGTGATTTGCGAGGCACCTTCGACAAGGTGCTGGTGTGCGGCATGATCGAGCACGTGGGCTACAAGAACTACCGCCGCCTGATGCAGGTCGCGTATCGGTGCCTCAGGGACAACGGGCTGTTCCTGCTCCAGACCATCGGCCAGAACTCATCGGCGCGCCGCGTGGACCCGTGGATCGGCACTTATATCTTCCCGAACTCCATGTTGCCGTCCATTGGCCAGATCTCGCGGGCTATAGAGGATCTGTTCGTGATGGAAGACTGGCACAGCTTCGGCCCGCATTACGACAGGACGTTGATGGCGTGGTATCAGAACTTCGAGGCGAGCTGGGCCACGCTCAAGGAGAGGTACGGGGAGCGGTTCCGGCGCATGTGGCGTTACTACCTGCTGTCGTGCGCGGGCGCTTTCAGGGCCCGCGACATACAGTTGTGGCAGGTGCTGTTCTCGCGCGCCGGCATCGTCGGCGGCATGGCGCCCGTGCGCTGATGCGCTAAGGGCTCGTGGCCTCGGCCGCCCTCCTCGCGCCTTGCCCGACTCGGCCGATGCGGGACCAAGTATGGCGCTGGGAGTCAAGGCGTTGTAGCTGTACCCGGGTGGCAATCACACGCTTGATGATGCACGCCCAAGACGCAAAGCTCGCAAAGGCAACAACGGGTGCCGCAAATCCTTGATGAGCGATGGCACCACAGACAGCCTCGATCACCTGGTTGAGCCCGATCGCTGTTCTTTGCGTGCTTGGCGGCTTTGCGAGAGCCATGATCATTGTGCGATCGCCCCATGGCCAGGGAATCGATGAGCCGCGTGCTTTCCCGACGGTGCCTTGGCTGGTTGCTGTTGTCGAGTCTTGTCGTTGCCTGCGACGTCGAGCCCCTGGCGCTGCTCACGGCGGTGGAAAACGGCGATCTGGCCGCCGTGGAGGAGGCGCTGCGAAAGGGCGTGGACCCGAATACCGCGGATTCACAGGAAGTCTCCGCCCTGTACAAGGCCGTGTCGCGCGGGTACGGGGATATTGCCGAGGTCCTCGTCCTCAGTGGCGCCGAGGTCAGTCCGAGAGGACCGTACGGTGTGACACCGTTGCATATCGTCGAAGCCAGTGACACTGCCGTACTGCTGCTCGCCCACGGCGCCGACGTCAATGCCTGGTCCAAGACACGCGGCACACCGCTGCACTCGGCCATCGAGCGCGCCAAGGACAACCTGTGGGGACTGCTGATCGAGCGGGGAGCGGACCTCTCCGCACGCGACGTCAACGGCAACACGCCGCTGCACTACGCAGCCGGCAAGGGCCGCCAGGCGCTCGCTCAAAGGCTGATCGCGGCCGGTGCAGAGGTCGATTCGAGAAACCGGCAGGGGTTCACCCCGCTGCACTGGGCATCCGGTAACGGCAGTATCGAGACCGTGGCTGTGCTGATCGGGCACGGCGCCGACGTGGCCGCGAGGTCCCGGTCGGGGATCACCCCGTTACAGCGGGCGAGAGCCCGCCGGCACCACGACATCGTCGTGCTTCTGAGGGAAAACGGGGCCATCGAGTGAGCAGGTGCTTCAATGCCGATTGCGGGTACCGCGAGCCGTGCTGAGAGACAGCATCATCGTCATTCTGGCGGGCATGGTGGCCTTCGTGCTGCTGCACGACTGGGTGCGCACCCGTTTTGGGCCGACTCCGGCGGAGATGGCAGCGACCAGGCGGGCGCAATTTGCCGAGCCCTCTCCCGCGGCGCTCCGCGCCGTGGATCAGTTCAAGCAACTGCCCGCCCGGGAACGCCGCGACCTGAAAGGCTACCTCGACGCCAACCTGATCCCCGTGGCCATGTGGACCGCGCAACTCGGCAAGAGGACGTTTCAGGTGCTCTGTCTCGGCGAGGATCACGAGCCCTCCACCCGCGAATTTCTTGCCCGCGAGTTCTTCTCCAGGGTTTCCATCGACGTGCTGCTCCTGGAGACGACGGTCGACGGCTTGCGGCGCATAGAATCAGCGGTCGCGGCCGGCGATGCCCAGGTTGCGCTGCTCGAAGCCGATATCGCCGCCATCCTCAGGGCGGCCCGCGCGCGCAATGCGCGAATCAGGGTGATCGGCATCGAGGAGACGAAGCGCCAGCGCCTCGCGCGCCAGCGCCTGGGACAGGCGAGCTTTCGTGACGACACCCTTGCCCGCAATTTCCTGGGACATTTCCAGCCCGGGCAACGCCACGCCGTGTTGTTCGGGGCCTTGCACTGCGCCAATCAACGGGAGTGGTTGTTCGAGCAGGTGCGCCGCGGGCTATCCCCCCGGGTAGCCGAAGACATGCTCAGCGTGCGCATCCTCGGCGATCATCAGGACCAGTCAGTGGCGGATTTCGTCTACTTCCTGGACCAGATCGGATTTCCACGCCGGCCCTTCGTGATCGTGAGATCGCGGACCCTGCATCCCACCCTGGTCGAGTGGTTCTGGCTGTTCGCCTCCACCATGCAACGTTATCACACGGTGATCGTGTTCAGAGACTGACTTTTTTCAGCTTGGCCGTGGTCCGGCACGAACCACGGGCTTTTGCTTGCCATGTCGGAAACGGCGAGGTTAGAATGCTTCAGACCTAAGCAGAAAAATCAATCGAGTAGTTAACAGATAAGTCATAAGAGCGGGGATGCCGCGGCACCTGCCGATGCGAGAACCCGCGCGAGTTCGGTTGCAACGGGTTCCCTGGTTTATGCCAGGGGGGCTTGTTTTCTCACCGGAGCTAACGGCATTCCAAGCGCGGGGAAGTCGCGTTTGCAGGGTCGGCGGTTACCCGGAATACGGTGAGGTGGCAAGCACTCGGAGAAACGGCGGACATCGTTCGTCGGCTCCGGGTCGAGGGTCACCCGAACTTGCAGAGGAGGAGTGCGTGCAGTCTCAGTTCGAGCAACGCGGCCGAGTCGAGCTTTCACGGCGCAGCGGTCGGCGCGATTCTGGCGCCGGCGATAAGGCTGGCGGACCGCGGGGTTCTGCGCGAGCTCGTCTCCGAGGGAGCCCTGGTAGCGCGCGGCCAATCCGTGCCGCCGGCATCCGACCCATTTACCGGTGATTGAAGGCGTAAGCCATGACTGAGAGCAACGATGCATTCGTAAGGTTCGCCGAGGTGCAGAAGAGCTACGACGGCGACACCCTGGTGGTCAAGAACCTCAACCTGGATATTGCCAAGGGCGAGTTCGTCACCATGCTCGGCCCGTCGGGCTCGGGAAAGACGACCTGCCTCATGATGCTGGCGGGATTCGAGACCGCGACCTCGGGCGACATCATTCTCGACGGGCGGCCCATCAACCACGTGGCGCCGCACAAGCGCCACATCGGCATGGTGTTTCAGAACTACGCCCTGTTCCCGCACATGACCATCAACGAGAACCTCGCCTTTCCACTCGAGGTGCGCAGGCAGCCCAAGGCGCAGGTCGAGGAACGCGTCAAGAAGGCCCTCGACATGGTCGAGCTCGGTGCCTTCGGCACGCGCCGGCCCGCCCAGCTCTCCGGCGGCCAGCAACAGCGGGTGGCGGTGGCTCGCGCGCTCGTCTTCGAGCCGCAGCTCGTGTTGATGGACGAGCCCCTCGGCGCACTAGACAAGCAGCTTCGCGAGCAGATGCAGTACGAGATCAAGCACATCCACGAGTCGCTGGGTGTTACCGTTGTCTACGTCACTCACGACCAGAGCGAGGCGCTGACGATGTCGAACCGCATCGCGGTTTTCAATGACGGTGTGATTCAACAGCTTGCCACCCCCGATGCGCTCTACGAGCTGCCCGACAATGCCTTCGTCGCGCAGTTCATCGGTGAGAACAACAAGCTCATTGGCACGGTCAAGGAGCAGCATGGCAAGGAATGCTCCGTGCAGATGGAGGACGGGAGTGTCATTCAGGCTCTCGCGGTGAACAACGAAGGGGCGGGAACCAAGACTACGCTGTCGCTGCGTCCCGAGCGCGTGTTCGTGCGACCGGAGCCCGGAAGCTGTCCCAACAGGTTCGAAGCGACAGTCGAGGAGCTCATCTATCTCGGCGACCACACGCGCACCCGGGTGCGCGTGCTGGGGCACCACGACTTCGTCATCAAGGTGCCGAACTCGGCCGGTCATCAGCACCTCAAGACCGGGGAGTCGGTCGCGGTGGGATGGATGGCGGAGGACTGCCGCGCATTGGATTACGCGTGAGCACCCATGATTCCTGCGTTACGGCCCGCCCGTTGCCGTAAACGAGGATCTCGAGGGAACGATCGGGCAACAGTGGGATGAGGTGGGGTGATCCGGCGCGGTACCGATTCCCGCGGGACGGACGCCAGTCTTGTGTACTAACTTGGAGAAACAATACGATGAGAAGCTTCCGCAAAACCGTGTACCTGGCCGTGGCCGGGGCCACCCTGGGCCTTGCCGCGGGCAACACCGCTCTGGCAGCGGGTGAGTTGACGGTCGTGTCCTGGGGTGGCGCCTATACCCGCAGCCAGGTGAAGGCCTACCACGAACCGTTCACCAAGAAGACCGGCATCAAGATCAATTCCGAGGACTACAACGGCGGCATCGCGCAAATCAAGGCGCAGGTGGAATCCGGCAACGTGACCTGGGACCTGGTGGACCTCGAGCCCTCGGATGTCGCGCGGGCCTGTGACGAGGGGCTGCTGGAGGATATAGACCACGCCATACTGCCGCCGGCACCCGACGGCACCCCGGCTTCGGAGGACTTCCTCGAAGGCTCGCTGCAGCCCTGCTCGGTCCCTGAGATTGTCTGGTCGACGGTGTACGCTTATGACAGCAGCAAGTTCTCGGGAGCCAAGCCGAAGACCCTTGCCGATTTCTTCGACCTCGGGAGCTTTCCCGGCAAGCGCGGCCTGCGCAAGTCGCCGCTGGTCAATATGGAGTGGGCGTTGATGGCCGATGGCGTTCCCAACGACAAGGTCTACGAGATGCTCGAGACCGAGGCGGGTCAGGATCGCGCCTTCAAGAAGCTCGACACCATCAAGTCCAGCGTGGTCTGGTGGGAAGCCGGCGCGCAGCCGCCGCAGATGCTCGCCGACGGTGAGGTGGTCATGACCTCGGCCTACAACGGGCGGCTGTTCAACGCTATCGTGAAGGAGAAGAAACCCTTCGTGATCGTCTGGGATCGCCAGATCATGGCGCTCGACGTGTGGGGCATTCCCAAGGGCGCCCCGCATCTGGAGGCGGCGCTGGAGTTCGTGAAGTACTCCACCGACTCGCAGCGTCTCGCGGACCAGGCGCGCTGGATCTCCTACGGCCCCGCGCGCAAGTCGTCAATCGCGATGATCACGACCCACGTGGAGACCGGTGAGCCGATGGGCAAGCACATGCCGACCGCCCCGGACAACGTCAAGACGGCGCTCGCCACCAACACCGCGTTCTGGATCGACAACCAGGACGAGTTGAACGAGACCTTCAACAACTGGCTGGCCAAGTAGCGGCGCACCGCCGGTGGGCGGGCTTCGGTCCGCCCACCGGGGCGTCTGGGCCTGGCCGCGGGCGTCTGAGATTCACTTGGCAGAGAGATACGGGAGGGGCTGACGATGAGTGTCACAGGTACGCGACCATCGTTTCTCGGCGCGCTCGGCGCCGGCCTCGCGCTGATGATTGCAGCGGGTACCGCGCAGGCGCAGCAGTCTCTCACCGTCGTCTCCTGGGGCGGGGCCTACACCAGGAGCCAGGTCGAGGCTTATCACAAGCCCTTCACCAAGAAGACCGGTATCGCGATCACCTCGGAGGACTACAACGGCGGCATGGCCCAGATAAAGGCCCAGGTCGAGTCCAAGAACATCACCTGGGACGTGGTCGATCTGGAGACCTCCGACGCCATACGCGGCTGCGACGAGGGCCTGCTCGAGCGTGTCAAGCCCTCGATGCTGCCGCCGGCGCCGGACGGCACCCGCGCGGAGGAGGATTTCATTCCGGGGACCTTGCTCGACTGCGCGGTCGGCGAGATTGTCTGGTCCACGGTGGTCGCCTTCGACCGCACGAAGTTTCCCAAGGGCAAGCAGCCCAGGACACTGAGGGACTTCTTCAACGTCGAGCGGTTCCCGGGCAAGCGCGGCCTGCGCAAGAGCCCGCGGGTCAATATCGAGTGGGCGTTGGTCGTCGATGGGGTGCCCATCAACCAGGTCTACGAGGTGCTCGCGACCCCCGAAGGCGTGGATCGCGCCTTCAGCGTGCTCGACCGGATAAAGCCGCACGTGGTGTGGTGGGAGGCAGGTGCCCAGCCGCCACAGTTGCTCGCGGACGGCGAGGTGGTGATGACCTCCGCCTACAACGGGCGCCTGTACAACGCCATGTTCAAGGAGAAGAAGCCGTTCGTCATCATCTGGGACGCCCAGGTGTGGGACGTGGACCTGTGGGGCATCGTCAAGGGCACCAGGAACCTGGCGGCGGCGCTCGAGTTCGTCAAGTTCTCCACCGACACGAAGCGGCTGGCGGATCAGGCAAAGTACATCTCCTACGGACCCGTGCGGCGCTCTTCCATGGAGAAGGTGAACGCCAAGGTGAAGCCGCATCTTCCCACCTCGCCTGACAACTTCGCGAATTCCCTGCAGAACGATTTCGACTGGTGGGCGGACAATCAGCAGGAGATGGACGAGCGCTTCACCACCTGGCTTGCGAAGTGAGCGCTCGCCTCGCCGAGAGCGTGCGTGACGCCACCGATGAGCCTTTCGAGTAACCGCGGGAGTTAGTCATGGCACACGCAGCAGTCGTCTATCAGGTTGCCGACGGCAGGTCGCTCAAGGCGGCGCTGGCCAAAGCCGAGCGCAGGACCAAGATCAGGGCGGTTCTGCTGGTCGCGCCGATGTTCTTGTTCATCGCCTTCACGTTCCTCGCTCCCATCCTGCGCGTGATGTATTTCAGTATCGACAACCCGGTCGTCGTTGATACGTTCCCGAAGACCCTCGCGGCGCTCGACGCGTGGGACCCCGCCGGTGCCCCGACGCCGCCCGAAGCGATCTACGCGGCCATGGGAGAAGAGATCGCCCGCGCCCACAAGAAACGCACCATCGGCAAGGCTGCTACCCGGCTCAATTACACCCGGGGTGGCATGCGCAGCCTCATGAAAAAGACCGCCCGCAAGATTGCGCGCATCCAGGTCGGCCCCTTCATGGAGGGCAAGTGGAAGGAGAAATTCCTGGAAATTGACAAGAAATGGGGCCAGCGCGATGTCTGGACCACCATCAAGTACGCCGGCGACCGTTATTCCGGCGCCTTCTTCCTCAAGGCGCTGGACCTGCGCTACGACTGGGACAAGTCCATTGCCGCGGAACCGGCCAAGCGCCAGATCTACCTGCTGACAGGCTTCGACTCCGTGTGGTGGCGCACGTTCTGGATAAGCTCGCTCGTGACCATCATGTGCGTGCTGCTCGGCTATCCGGTGGCCTACCTGCTCGCCAGCCTGCCGTTGCGTATGAGCAATATGCTGATGATCCTGGTGCTGCTGCCGTTCTGGACGTCGCTGCTGGTGCGCACCACCGCCTGGATCGTCGTGCTGCAGACCCAGGGCGTGCTGAACGACGTGTTGCTGTTCTTGGGCATCATCGACGAGCGCGTGCAGCTCATCTTCAACCGCTTCGGTGTCATCGTATCCATGACCCACATACTCCTGCCCTTCATGATCCTGCCGATCTACAGCGTCATGAAGACCATTCCACCGAGCTACGAGCGCGCCGCGCGCTCCCTGGGCGCGACGCCCTGGACCGCCTTCTGGCGCGTGTACTTTCCGCAGTCGCTCTCGGGTATAGGCGCGGGCGGGATACTGGTGTTCATTCTGGCGCTCGGGTACTACATCACGCCCGCCCTGGTGGGGGGGCCGACCGACCAGCTGGTGAGCTACTTCATCGCGGATCATGTCAATCGTTCTCTCAACTGGGGGCTTGCCTCCTCGCTGGGGATGCTGTTGCTGGCCGGGGTGCTCGCGGTCTATATCCTCTACGACAAGGTCGTGGGTATCGACAACATGAAGCTGGGTTAGCCCGGACATTTCACCAGGGCGGCCGCGGCTGCGGGGTAAGCAACTGAAAGGTGGGAGGAATGAAATTACAATACCGAAGATTGCAGAACGACAGTTTGTATACCGCCGCTTGCCTACCCCGATTCTGGCTCGTTGATGCGCGCCTGTGCTTGGGCTTCACTCAAGCCATAGCTACGGCTATGACTTTCGCTCCAGCCCGGCGCCCAGACGCACCTCCACTTCGCCAGCTCTCGGGGTCCCTGATGAAATATCCGGGCTAGAGCCATGACCACAAAACTCATCGTGTACGGGATTCTGGCGGTCTGCGGGTTCTTCGCCGTGCGCGGGTCGATCCGGGGGCTGCGCAGGTTGCCCACCTACGTCGGGCCGCTGGGGCGATTCTGGTTCGTCAGCTTCCGCGTCATCTGCGGCGCCATACTGGTGTTTCTCATCACGCCCATACTCGTCATCATCCCGCTGTCGTTCAACGCCGAGCCCTACTTCACCTACCCGATGCCGGGGTTGAGCCTGCGCTGGTACATGGACTTCTTCGTGGGCGAGAAATCGGACGTGTGGCAGCTTGCCATCAAGAACAGCTGCATCATCGGGTTCTTCGCCACCATCCTGGCGACATTCCTCGGCACGGTGGCGGCAGTGGGCCTGAGCAACTCGAGAATGCCCTACAGGACCACCATCATGGGCATTCTCATCTCGCCGATGATCGTGCCGCTCGTCATCACGGCGGTGGGCATGAAGTTCTTCTACACCGACATGGGCATCACCCCCAACCAGATGGCCGAGATCAACGAATCGCTGCACCTCGTGCCCCTGATCCTCGCCCATGCCGCGCTCGGCACGCCGTTCGTGGTAATCACCGTGACGGCGACCCTGACGGGCTTCGATCACAGCCTCACCCGGGCGTCCGCGAGCCTCGGGGCGAGCGGCGTTTACACGTTCTTCAAGGTTACCGTGCCGCTGGTGATGCCGGGCATGATCTCCGGCGCCTTGTTCGCCTTCATCACCTCTTTCGACGAGGTGGTGATCGTGCTGTTTCTCTCCGGCGCGCCGGAGTACACCATCCCGAGGCAGATGTTCTCGGGCATCCGCGAGCAGATCAGCCCGACGATCCTCTCGGTGGCCACGATCCTGGTGCTGTTGTCGGTCGTGCTGCTCACGGCCCTGGAGATGTTGCGCCGCCGCAACGAGCGCATGCGCGGGCTGACGCCGCAGTGACGCTGCGATTCCTCGGGATGGAGGCGCGCGCTTTGCCGATCGCCGTCCGACTTCCGGGAGCGGGAAACGCCGGGCCCGGCACCCGATTAAGCTGTTCAACCGTCAACGACACGCAACGGGAACGTCACGATGATTAACGCAATCCTGGTCGCAACCGACGCCTCATCGGCGGCCAACAAGGCGATAGACCTGGCGGCCAATATGGCCGGGAAGTACAGCGCGTCGCTGCATTTGCTGTACGTGGTCCGCGAGATGCAGTTGCCCGAGGGGTTACGCGCCATGGCCGAGGTGGAAAAGCTCATTGGCTCGCGCAGCGAGGTGATGGGTTTCGTGGCCAAGAAGGTCCTGGCCGACGCGCAGGCTCGCGCCGAGTCCCAGGGCGCCACGGACATTCACACGGAGGTCGTCGAGGGGGAGCCGGCGACGACGATCATCAATCGTGCCAACGCGCGCGGTGTGGATCTCATCGTGATGGGTACCCGCGGTCTCAGTGCGGTCAAGAGCATGATGCTCGGCAGCGTCTCGCGCAAGGTATCGAACCTGTCCGGCGTGAGCTGTCTGATCGTCCGCGACTGAGCCGTCCTCCGCCCTGGCCGGCAATTGCCGTGACCGGTGCTCGCCGCCGCATCGGCCGGGGCATCGAAAAACGCTTCCACGACCCCGGGTTGGAGTTCATGATTCTGACCTGAAGACCGTTTACCGCCGACTCCCCCTGGTCCGCGTGGGCGGCAGGCGGGTCGGGACAGGCTGCCAGCGGAGATCATGTCAATTGGCGAGCACCCGAATCACCCGTACACCATCGGCCTACGATTATCCCTTGCTCATCGGCCACCTGTTTCACACACCGCTGGCGACGGCGCCGGACCAGGAGATCGTCTCCGGCGATGTGTGCCGCTACAGCTATCGCGGCTTGCGCGAGCGCGTGGGGCGCCTGGCGAGTGCGCTCGAGTCGCTGGGCGTCGCGCGCGGCGATACCGTCGCCGTGCTCGACTGGGACAGCCATCGATATCTGGAGAGCTTCTTTGCCGTGCCCATGATGGGTGCCGTGCTGCACACGGTGAACGTGCGCCTGCCGGCAGAGCAACTGCTCTACACCATCAACCACGCGCGCGATGACGTGCTGCTGGTGCACGAGGATTTCCTCGGCGTGCTGGCCCGGATCCACGAGGGCATCGAACGCGACGTGCGAATTGTCGTGTTGAGCGACGCCGTGCGGTCCGTCTCGACGCGCTTGCCGGTGGCGGGTGAGTACGAGGCGTTGCTCGCCGGCGGCAATCCCGGGCACGCATTCGAGGAGTTCGACGAGAACACGCGCGCCACCACGTTTTATACAACGGGCACCACCGGTTTGCCCAAGGGCGTGACCTACAGCCACCGCCAGCTCGTCATCCACACGCTGGCCGCGATGGCGTCCATGGGAAGCGCCGGCGGGCATGGCCGTTTCCACCGCGACGACGTCTACATGCCGATCACGCCGATGTTTCACGTGCACGCGTGGGGGTTTCCGTACGTGGCCACGCTGATGGGCGTCAAGCAGGTCTACCCGGGGCGCTACACGCCTGAGCGTTTGCTGGGACTGATCGAGCGCGAAGGCGTCACCTTCTCCCACTGCGTACCCACCATTCTGCATATGTTGCTCAGTGCTCCCGAAGCGGAGCGTACGGATCTCAGACGGTGGAAGGTCGTCATCGGCGGTGCGGCATTGCCGCGCGGGCTGGCCGCGCGGGCACTGTCGCTCGGCATCGACATCTTCGGTGGCTACGGCCTTTCGGAGACCTGTCCCGTGCTCACCATATCGCACCTCGACGCGGCGGCGCTCGCGGCGGACGAGCAGACGCAGCTCGCGACGCGCGTCAAGACCGGCAAGCCCATCGCGCTGGTCGACCTCGCGGTGGTCGACGACGCTCTGCACACCATGCCGCGCGACGGCGAGACGACCGGCGAGGTGGTGGTACGCGCGCCATGGCTGACACAGAGCTATTTTCGAGAGCGCACGCGCTCAGAGGAGCTTTGGCGCGGCGGTTACCTGCATACGGGCGACATCGGCCACATCGATGCGGCGGGCTACCTGCAGGTGACCGATCGCCTCAAGGACGTGATCAAGTCCGGCGGGGAATGGATCTCGTCGCTGCAGATCGAGGACATCGTATCGCAGCACGAGGGGGTGGCCGAGGTGGCTGCTATCGGGATCCGGGACGACACCTGGGGAGAGCGGCCCATGCTGATTGTGGTGGCGGCACCCGGGGCGGCACCGAGCGCGGAGTCAATTACGGCGCATATGGCACGATTCGCTGCCGAAGGCGTCATTCCGCGCTACGCTATAGCCGAGCGCGTGCTGTTCGTGGATGCCATAGAGAAGACGAGCGTGGGCAAGCTCGACAAGAAGCTGCTGCGAAGGCAATACGCAGACCGAGGAAGATCATGAGTTCGAGCACCGTGTGCGCCGAGTTGAGCGAGACCAGCGTGGGCTTGAGTCCTCGCATCAGGAAGTCCCCGTTCTACGCGGCGACCCTGCGCTACGGCGCGCGCGGTTTCAGCACCTACAACCGAATGTATCTACCCATGGGCTACGATGCGCCGCAAGCCGAGTTCTGGCGCATTGTCAACGAAGTCACCCTGTGGGACGTCTCGGCGCAGCGCATCGTCGAGATCACGGGCCCCGATGCATTTCGCTTCACCAACCTGTTGACCTCGCGCGATCTCGCACGCTGCCGGGTCGGGCAGTGCAAGTACGTGTTGATCACCGACGCCGAGGGCGGCATCGTCAACGACCCGGTGCTGTCACGCCTCGGCGAGCATCACTTCTGGTTGTCGCGGGCGGACAGTGACCTGCTGTTGTGGGCCAGGGGGGTGGCAACCTTTGCCGGCATGGATGTGAGCATTCGCGAGCCCGACGTGGCGCCGCTGCAGCTCCAGGGCCCGAAGTCGCGCCCCCTCGTTCGCGACCTCTTCGGAGAGGCCGCGGACCGGCTTGCCTACTACGAGTGCACGCAGACGCAGCTTGGCGGAATTCCCGTGCTGCTGGCGCGCACCGGGTGGACGGCCGAGTTGGGTTACGAGATTTACCTGCGTGACTGCTCTCGCGGCGAGGCGTTGTGGGAGACGATCATGCGCGCCGGCCGGCCCTACGGTATTTCTCCGGCTGCGCCGTCGCGCATCCGGCGCATCGAGGCGGGAATCCTCGATTACGGCGTCGATATGAGCACGCAGACGAATCCTTTCGAGGTGGGTCTCGAGCGCCTCGTCAATCTGGAAAGCTCCGCCGATTTCATCGGCAAGACCGCGCTCGAACGCATCCATGCCACGGGCGTCAGCAGAAAGCTGGTCGGCGTGGAGATTCACGGCCCGCCACTCGGCGCCTACAATGAGGACCCCTGGCCCGCGCGTGTCGGCACGCAGCGCATCGGTGAGCTCAGCTCATGCATCTATTCGCCGAGGCTGGAGAAGAACATCGGCTACGTGATGGCGGCGCTCGAGCACTCGGCGCTCGGCAGCGAGTTCGTCATCGAGTCTCCCGGGGGGCCGTACCGGGCAACGGTGGTCCGCAAGCCGTTTTTCGACCCCGACAAGAAACTCCCCCGCGCCAGATGTGCCGACGCCGTATGATGCTCTCGGATAAAAGGGATAAAAGGACATAAAAGGGGTCAGACCCCATAGAATTTGCCTTAGGTCCGCAATGATTGCTTCTGACGAGGTTGAGTAGGTG
>CAZSDY010000006.1:0-5436 GCA_964605765.1 uncultured Ectothiorhodospiraceae bacterium
CGAGCGCTTCGCTGAGCGAAGGATGCGCGTGGATGGTGAGCGCGAGATCCTCGAGGCTCGCCTCCATCTCGATCGCCAGCACGCCTTCGGCGATGAGTTCCGATGCTTGCGCGCCCGCGATATGTACCCCGAGCACGGTATGGTCGGCCCGATCCGCCACGACCTGGACGAACCCGTGCCGCGCGCCGAGAGTCGCGGCCCTGCCGGAGGCGGAGAGCGGAAACTTCGCCTCCACGCTTTGCAGGCCCCGCGCGGCGGCCGCACCAGTCGTGAGCCCGGCCGACGCGATCTGCGGGTCGGAGTAGATCACCTCGGGGATCGCGGCGGGCTCGAACGCGGCACGCCTACCGCACAACGCGTCGACCGCCACCGCGGCTTCCGCCATCGCCTTGTGCGCCAGCGAAGGCCCCGGGGTGAGATCGCCGATGGCTGCGATGTGCGCGGTGAGGCGCCGGTCCGCCGCCACCGCCAGCCTGCCGTCCGGGCGCACCGCGATGCCTGCCTGCGCAAGGCCTAGGCGTGCGTGATCGGGCGTGCGTCCGGCAGCCACCAACACCTTCTCCGCATCGAGTCGCCACCCGCCGCCGGGCTCCTCGACCTCCAGAACACCCTCCGCAAGCAGCAGCGCTTGCGCGCCGAGGATCAGCGTCACACCAAGCTCGCGCAAACGCGCCGCCACGGGCGCGGTGAGCGCCGCGTCCATGGCCGGCAGGATAGTGGGCTCGCGCTCGACCAGGCTCACCCGCGTGCCGAGCTTGGCGAGCGCCGTGCCGATCTCCACGCCCACGCAGCCCGCACCGACGATGGCTATCGATGCCGGGAGCCGCTCGAGTGCCAGCACGCCGCTCGAGTCGAGCACGCGCACGCCGTCGACCGGCAAATGCTCGAGCGCGACGGGCGCGGAGCCAACGGCCAGCACCAGATCGCGAAAGCTCAGGAAGCGCACGCTGCCGTCGAGCGCATTGACCACGGCGTTCGCGTCATCGACGAGCGCCAGCTCGCCTGCAAGAACCGTCACCCGCGCGCGCTCCAGCAGCCCGCGCACACCGCCCGCGAGCCGCCCGATGACACGTGCCTTCCAGCGCTGGAATTTCTCCAAATCGAGCGCGGGCGGCTCGAATCCGAGGCCCATCGCCGCGCCGTCGATGGCCCGTGCTCTGAGCGCACCCAGCTCGATCAGCGCCTTGCTCGGGATGCAGCCGTTGTGCAGGCAGACGCCGCCCAGTCCTTGCTCGCCAAGGCGATCGACCAGCAACACCTCGCGCCCGGCCTGTGCCGCGCGCAACGCCGCGACGTAGCCCCCCGGACCGGCGCCCGCGACCACGAAATCGACCGCCTCGGGGACGTTGCCGACGACCATCAGCCGCTAGAGACCAGGCGCTCGGGCTCGCCGAGGCAGGTGACGAGTGTGTCCAGGAATGCCCCGAGGTGCGCGCCGTCGTTCAGACGATGATCGGTGCTCACCACGACCGGCAGCACGGGGCGCACGGCGGGCGTGCCGTCGACGGCGACCACCGCGTCGCGAATTCGCCCGAAGCCCGCGATGGCGACCTCGGGGGGGCGGATGATGGGCATGCCGACCCCTTCCCCGTAAGCGCCGAAGTTCGAGATCGTGAAGGTGCCGCCGGAGAGCTGTGCGACGCTCGCGCGGCGCGTGCGGGCGAGATCCGCAAGCTCTGGAATGCGCGCGGCCAGCGTTCGCAGCGACAGCGCGCCGGCGTCATGCACCACGGGCACCACGAGCCCATCGGGTGTAGCGGTTGCAAAGCCGATGTCAATGCGCTGGTGATAGACGATCTGCTCCCTGCCCATGTCGATGCTCGCGTTGAATCGCGGCTGCTCTTCGAGCGCACGCACGCAGGCCATGACGAAAAACGCCATGTAGGTGAGCTTCGTCCCGTCCCGCTCGAGTTCCGCACCGAGACTTTGCCGCGCATCGACGAGCGCGCTCGCGTCCATCTCGCGCTTGCTGTAGATATGCGGGATCTCGCGCCACGCGGCGGTGACATTGACAGCAATCCGGCGCCGCAGACCGCGCAGCGGCTCCACGCGGTCATCGACCTCCGGCCTCGCGCCGGTGCCCGCCAGGGGTTGCGCGGGCTGCCTGCCGTCAGCCGCGGGCACAGCCTGCCCGATGCCCGTGCGCGCGCTTGCCGCCTCGACGTCCGCGCGGGTTATCTGCCCGCGGCCGCCCGAGCCCGTGAGTGCGCCGAGGTCGATGCCGAGCGACGTGGCGAGCTTGCGCACCGCGGGGCTCGCTCGAGGCCGACCCTGTGCGGTAGCGGACGGCGCCGCGCCGCGCGCGGCACCGGCTGGCTTTGTCTGCGCCTGTGCCGCGGGCGCGGGCGCCGGCACCTCCTCCTCGGTATCGAACACCGCGAGCACGGCACCGACCGCAAGCTGCTCGCCCGGCTCACCGCCGAGCGCGCTGACGGTGCCGGACACCGGCGCCGGGATCTCGACGATGGCCTTGTCGGTCTCGATATCCGCGACGATCTGGTCGGCGGCCACGCGATCACCCGGCGCCACGTGCCAGCGGACAATCTCCCCCTTGTCGAGCCCCTCGCCCACGTCGGGCAACTTGAACTCGTAGCGGCTCACCGGTCGACCAGCGTTTCTTTGGCCGCACGCGCCACGAGCGCCGCGCTCGGCACGTAGTCGTGCTCCAGGCCCGGCATGGGATACGGGAGGTCGGGCGCGGCCACGCGTTTGAGCGGCGCTTCCAGCGAGTAGAACGCCTGCTCCTGCAGCAGCGCGATCACCTCCGCCCCGAAGCCCGCGGTGGCGGGCGCCTCGTGCACCACCACACAGCGCCCCGTGCGCTCCACCGCGCGCACCAGGCCTTCCTCGTCGAGCGGCACCAGGGTGCGAAGATCCACCACGTGCGCGCTCACGCCCTCGTCGGCGAGCATGTCGGCCGCGGCTTCGACCACCGGCACGCTCGCACTCCAGGTGACGAGCGTCACGTCGGCGCCCTCGCGCACCTCGCGCAGCTTGCCGAAAGGCACCGTGTAGTCGCCGTCCGGCACCTCGTCTCGCACCATGCGATAGCCGCGCAGGGGTTCGAAGAAGATGACCGGGTCCGGATCACGGATCGCCTCGAGCAGCAGCCCCTTGGCGTCGTACGCGGTCGCCGGCATCACCACCTTGAGGCCCGTATTGTGCGCGAAGAACGCCTCCATGGAGTCGCTGTGGAACTCCGGTGTGCGCACGTTGCCGCCGAAAGGGGCGCGCAGGGTCACCTGTGCGGGCTGCGTGCCCCGGGTACGGAAACGCGCGCGGGCAAGCTGCTGGCAGATCTGATGAAACGCGTTCTGCGTGAAGCCGAGAAACTGGATCTCCACGACCGGCACCAGACCCGTGACCGCGAGGCCCAGCGAAGCACCCACGATGACGCTCTCCGCGAGCGGGGTGTCGATGACGCGCGCGGCACCGAAGAACTGCTGCAGACCGTCCGTGGCGCGAAACACGCCACCGAGCTGACCGATGTCCTCCCCGAGCAGGACGATGCGCTCGTCGCGCGCCATCTCCAGGCGCAGTGCGCCGCGTATCGCTTCAATCATGGTCAGCTCGGCCATCGCGCCCTCACTCTCCCAGGTGCCAGTCGCGCTGGCGCCGGAGCGCCGCCCCCGGCGCGGCAAACAGGTGCTCGTAGAGTGCGTGCCGGTCGGGTGCGGGATAGGCCGCCGCACGCTCGAAGAAGCCGTCGATCTCGGCGCTCACCTCGTCCTCCCAGGCGCCGGCCTGCTCGGCCGACCAGTGCCCGCGCGCGCCGAGGTAGCGCTGCACCCGGGCTATTGGGTCGCGCTTCGCCCAGCGCGCCTTCTCCTCGGCGTTCACGTAGCGTCCCGGGTCGTCGGCCGTGGTGTGCGCGCCCATGCGGTAGGTATGCGCCTCGATGAGCGTCGGGCCACCGCCGGCCAGCGCGCGGTCGACCGCCTCGGCCGTGACACGGTGGACGGCCAACAGATCGTTGCCGTCCACGGATACGCCCGCAAACCCGTAGCCCGGCGCGCGCGAGGCGAGATCCGCCGCCGCGCTTTGCTGCTCGCGCGGCGTCGAGATCGCCCACTGGTTGTTCTGCAGGAAGAAGATGACAGGCGCCGCCAACACGCCTGCGAGGTTGCAGGATTCGTGGAAGTCTCCCTCCGAGGAGGCTCCGTCGCCGAAATACGCGACCGCCACGCCCGCCTCGCCGCGCAGCTTCATGCCCCACGCGAGACCCACCGCGTGCGGCAACTGCGCTGCGAGCGACACCTGTATAGGCAGCACGCGCACGCCAGGCGGGATGACGCCGCCTTGCGGGTGGCCCTGGCGGTAGAGCACCACGCACTCGCCGGGCACGCCATGGCGAAGCTGCGCCGCGAACTCGCGATACTGCGGCACTATCCAGTCGCGCTTAGGATCGAGCGCCATCGCCGAGCCCATGAGCGCCGCCTCCTGGCCGGTGACCGGCGCGAAGGTGCCGAGCCGGCCCTGGCGCTGCAGGCTCCAGCACCGGGCGTCGAAGGCGCGCCCGATCATCATGTAGCGAAGCGCCTCGAGCACCTGCTCGTCGTCGAGCAGAGGCGACGCGCCCGCGAGAAGCGCGCCGTCCTCGTCGAGCAGCCGCAGCGGTGCTACTGCCATATCGGCCGGCTGGAACTGTGGCGTGGTGGAGATAGTCATGGTTCGCACCGATGATAGTCGGGGCGACGCCCGCTTGCCACCGTCGGGCAGGCAAGGCGGCGCGCGCGCTGTGCCCTACCGCAGGTGGATACCCTGGCGATATTCGTGATATGATTTCGTATTCATATTCATACTGGGATCGAATCATGAGAATCAGCGAGCGCGGTCAGGTCACCATCCCGCAGGCCCTGCGTGAGAGATACGGGCTGCTGGCCAATACCGAGGTCGAATTCGTCGCGGACGATACCGGTCTGCGTCTGGTGCCGAGCCCAAGCTCCAGAGTCGCCGAGGTCAATGGTCTATACGGCCGCAAGGCGTTCGCTCGAAGCACCGACGAGCTGATGTCGTTGCTGAGAGAATGAAGGCCTATCTTGTCGATACTTGCGTCCTGCTCGATGTCATCGGCGCTGATGATCGATTCGGTGAATGTTCGAAAAACTGCCTCGCGCGGTGTGCGAGCACCGGGGTCCTGGTCATCAATCCAGTCATTTTCGCCGAGGTCGGGGCCTTGGTTGACAGCATTGAGGAACTCGATGAATTATTGCCCCGGTACCTCTTTCGCCGCGATCCCATCCCGTGGGACGCAAGCTACCTGGCTGGCCGGGCCTTGTACCGCTATCGAGCACGCAGCGGGCGCAGAAGCCGGGTCCTGGCGGATTTCCTGATTGGCGCGCACGCCGCCGTTACCGGGATGAACCTCGTTACCCGCGATCGCGGCTATACAAAGTACTATGCCATTTCGATCACGGACCCTGTGGAGAAGGAAAC
>CAZSDY010000006.1:5536-25087 GCA_964605765.1 uncultured Ectothiorhodospiraceae bacterium
GCGGCTATACAAAGTACTATGCCATTTCGATCACGGACCCTGTGGAGAAGGAAACTTGGTAAATATCACCGTGACGGGGTGAGTCCGTGTCATTGATTCAGAACAAATCCCCGCTGAAATCGGTATAGTTCATAGATTGGGATTTTCGTTTCTGGCTGGCGATGTAAATCAGGGTTGGCGCGATGAGCAGCGACCTCGATACGAACCAGGGCAAGCTGACCTTTGCCGGCGACAATACCCTGTTTACCGTCGGCAGCCAGAACCACGGCGAGCTGGATGTCAACACCGGCGGCCAAATTCTGGGTCCGCTCTTTCTTAGCGTCGGCCCGCGGGCCGGATGATGTGATGTCAAGGGACGGGAGTTGTTTCCCTCAGCCCATCAGGTGCCGGCGCCTGGGCGTTGCGTGACCATGCGGTACACGCGGCACCCCGAGTCCGACAAGCTCCCAGGATGTGTTCGGGCAGAGGCTCGACTCAAGCCACCGGGTTGCGCCACCTGAGCCCGGAAAAACGCGAGAAGTCGCTGTCGTTGGAGTGCAGCTCGGCCTGGTGCTCGATGGCGAGCGCCGCGAGATGCGCATCCGTGACCAGACTGGCGCTGATCGACGGCCCGTCCAGCAGGTTCGACAGCACGTCCAGGTGCCTCGGCCCCGGTGTGAGGATGCGACTATTCGGCTGCGCCAGCCATGCCCTGCACTGAGCCACCGCCTCACTGGCCGGCATGGGGGCAAGGAGCACCCGCCGGTGCGACATCAGCCTGACGAAACCAAGCAGCACAGCCCACGCGAGGCCCACGGGTTCCGTGCCCGACAGGCATTGCTCCCACCACGCCTTCGACGCGAGGTGTAAGGGCGCGTCCTCGTTGTAGGCGTAGACCAGTAGATTGATGTCCGGGAGGATCACGCGTGGGACGAATGACCGTGACTTTGCGCCATGAATCTCTCGCTATCGAGCTCGTCCACGAGCTGGTTGAGCTTGAGCGGGTCGATACCGGCGCGGAATCCGCGCCGCGCCGATTGCACCCGGAACCGCTCCCGTGTCACAGGCGGTTTCTCGCCGGTTGTGAGTCCTCGCCGCAGTACCTCGTTCACCACGGATTTGAAGCTGCTCCCGTGATTGCGGGACAAATCCTTGAGGGCTTTCGCGATATCGTCCTCGATGGTCAGCGTGGTCCTCATGGGTTGACATCATAGTGCTCTTAAATTTAGGCATCAAGAAGTCTTTCAGCTCGACGAGGCGTTGTTGCGTGAATCGGTCTCGCGCTCTTGCAAACGCTTATCGCCCGTGAGGGACCGGGGCCGACCATATCGTACGGGCAGCGCACGGCGAAGACCGCTCATGCGCCGTACCGTCTCTGGCGCACGAAGCGCGTATCCGGCGAGGGTGCTAATGGACGATTTCGAAGCCGCCCATCTCGAAATGCCGGTCAAAGGCGTCGGTGGATCACGGCTCGTCAAGCCACCCGCGCGAGAGTTTGGGCGCGTGCTCGAGAACGAATTCTCGATGATGGTACTGGCCCGGCTCAACCGATTCAGTCCGCATTCCACCCGCGGGATAGCGTCCCGTGCAGGAAGTGGACTGTCCACCAGCATGTCTTCCACGTCGCATTGGCCACGGCGTACAACTGCCGGCCCAGTTGCGCGGCCCCGCGCCCTGCAGCGGCCCTCAGCAGCCGCGGTAGCACGGTGATTGCGATGTTGGGGTTCCGACCGCCGGAGACGACAGCGGCATAGGCGATGAAGGGCAGCAGCACGAGCGCGATGCCGAGCAGCACCATGACCGTCATCAGGACGATGGTGGCAATGACCGCCATCAATTGACCGAGCACCGCGAACCAGCCGCCCGATGTCATCAGCAGCTCCCAGTCGCATACCACCGCCCACAACGCGATACCCATGACGGCACCCAGTAACAGCCTGGGCCAAGGAAAGATCGATCGCTTGCTCATCCGACTGGGAAAGTCTCCGCCAATGAATCGCCTTGGCGCCGCACCCGGGTGCGCAGGCGCCGGTCTTGCTCCTCGGTGAGCTGGATTTGCGTTTTCAACATGAAGCAAAGTTGATTACATCATGGTGTGATGTCAAGAGCGGGGAGTCGGAGTCTCTCAGCCCATCAGGCGCCGCCAGGTCGGGAGATCGGGGATCTGCAGGAACTGGTTGCACGCCTTGGTCTCGCCGAGCGTCGCCGAGGGTGCCTCGCTGTAGTGGTGGCCGGGCAGCAGCAGCGTGTCGTCGGGCAAATCGGCGAGGCGCTTCAAGCTGTGATACATCTGCTCGGGGTCGGCGCCCGGGAGATCCACGCGCCCGCAACCCTGGATGAACAGCGTGTCTCCGGAGACCAGGGTGTTGCGCACACGAAAGCACTGTGAGCCCGGCGTGTGGCCGGGGGTGTGCAGGAACTCGACCTCCACGGGGCCGATGCGCAGGGTATCCCCGGAGTGGACCTTGACCATGTCGTTGTCGGAGATGCCGGTGACCTGCTTCACCCCGTGCGCTTC
The DNA here is from genome assembly GCA_964605765.1 of uncultured Ectothiorhodospiraceae bacterium. Taxonomy (GTDB): domain Bacteria; phylum Pseudomonadota; class Gammaproteobacteria; order HK1; family HK1; genus CAZSDY01. The sequence continues at coordinate 8,034 of CAZSDY010000006.1, forward strand.
TTCCTTGTGCACGTAGACCTTCACCGGCTCGTGCTCGAGCAGCGCGGCGAGCCCCTGGATGTCGTGTCCCATCATGCCCCCGCCGATGTGGTCCGGGTGGTAGTGCGTCACCAGCGCCGCGACCGGCTCCAGATCGCGCTCACGCACCCGCTCGAGCAGCGCCGGGATGTCCCACGCGGGGTCGACCAGGGCCACCTTGCGCGTGCTCGTTGACCCGATCAGATAGACGAAGTTCTGCATCGGGCCAATCTCGATCTGCTCTACGAAGAGGTCGTCATCGTCGTTCATGGTCCACTCCGGAGCTCCTGGCGCAAAAAAGGCAGCCAGCTTACCCGATCCGATCATGGACGGCACCGATTCGACGCGCGCGCCGGGCCGTCACACCCGCGGCACCAAGTCGAAGCCCTGGCGCACGAAGTCGTCGTCGAACGCGAAGGCGCCGCCGATGCCGCGCTCACGCATGATCGCGAAGCTCGTCCAGTCCGTCAGGCTGATGCGTCGCTGCGCCGCGGCCAGCAACGCCCCCATCGCCCGATTCAGCAACGGCCCATCGACCCATATGACGCTCAACGCGGGTAGCACAGCGCGATTGAACGTCTGCACACCCGCCATCCCGACACGCGCCTGGAGTAGGGAGACCGACTCGAGCACCACGAAGGACGAGGTCACGAGCAGGGCATCCCGATCACGAAGTTTGACGATGCCATCTCGAGCTGCGCGATGGTTGTCGTCCCGCGCAACGAGCAGCGCATAGACGGCCGAGGTATCGACGAAAACCTCACTCTTGGCCATAAGCACCTATGAGATAAGCGTCGTGCTCCAGCGACACGTCGGTGGCGGCTTCGACGGCATGGCAGCTACCGGCGGCGTCTATCAGTCGTTCCCAGGCATCGTCGCAACGCTCGCCGTCGAGAAGCTCGTCGACGCTCTCCCGGATCACCTGGGACACGGACTTCGACTGTCTCGCCGCCAACGCTTTCAGTCGGTCGTACTGGTGCTGCTCGAGTTGAATCTGCGTGCGTATCATGCATTCATGATATCATTTGACTGTTATCATGCCAACATCACTCAACGCTTTGCGCTACAGCGTGCCGGCAGACCAGCAGCCTCGAATCGCCCGGCGAGCCTGTCGTTCACGCGGCAGGTATGCTTGCCGGAAACGACACCCTGAACTCGGCACCGGGGTCCTTGTTGACCACGTCCAGCTTCGCGTGCATGGCAAGCGCGAGCTGGTGGGCGAGCGCAAGGCCGATGCCGGTGCCTACCGTCTCGCGGGTGAGCTCGTTCTCGGCGCGGTAGAAGAGCTTGAAGATCTGCTTCATCTGATCGCGGGGCACGCCGGGGCCGTAATCGCGCACCGCGAACTGCACGGTGCCGTCGCTCGAGCAGCGACAGCCGATGTCGATGGCGTGCTCGCTCGCCCTGGCGGAGAACTTGAGCGCGTTGTCGACCAGGTTGATGACGATCTGCGCGAACGCGTCGGCGTCGGCATCGACAATCGCCTCGCCCGCCGCGGCGTGGCAGCGAAGACGCAGGGTGAAACCCGCGTGCTCGATCTGGGAGCTCACCTTGGAGCGAATGTTGTCCATCAGCTCTCCCGCCGCGATCGGCTTCACATTGACGTGGACCTCACCCCGGGTCATTCGCGCGAGCTCGAGCACGTTGCCGATGAGGCGTGAGAGGCGCTCGCTCTCGGCGTGGATGTAGTCGTAGTAGGTCTGCTTCTTGTCTTCCGGCGCCCAGCCCTCGCGCAGCATTTCGCCGTACATGCGAATCGACGTGAGCGGGGTCTTGAGCTCGTGGCTTACGGCGGAGACGAAATCGCGCTGCTGGCGGGCGAGCGCGATCTGGCCGCTACCGAGGCGATACATCAGATAGAAGCCGGCGACCAGCACCAATGCCAGCGTGACGCCGGTCCAGGTGATGACGCTCGCCCCAGGCCCCGGCGGCAGCCGCCGGATGCTGAAGATGAGATCCATGTCCGCAAGCGGCGCGGAGAGCCGTGTGCGATAGAGCAACGCGCCGCCGAGCTCCGCCGCACTCGTCAGATAGCCGCGCGGCGCGGTGCCCGAGAATGCTGCCAGCACATCGCCATTGTAGGCGACGATGAGGTCGCTCATGCGCGACAGCGCGGTGCCGCGAAACGCCGCCTGGATGACGCCGCCCAGAAAGGCCTCGCGGTCGATGAGCGCGCCCTGGACAGTACGCTCGCCCTCGCGCCACACCTTGCGGAACAGCACCAGGTGCCCGCTATCGAGGAGACGCAGCTCGAAGGGATCGACCTCGCTCTCGAACGTGTGAATGCGAACGGCGCGGTTCTGCGTCGATGGTGCCCGGGTCTTGGCGGCGCTCCCTGAAGGCGCCATCAGACGGGGCTCGGGCAACACGCTGCGTTCCTTGCGGGCGCGCTTCTTCTGCAGCAATGCGGGCTTTTCCGGCGCAAGCTCACGGCGTGCCTCGAGCTTCGGTGCGGCGCCGCGCGCCGCGTCGAGCTTGAGATCCTCGACCCGCCCGAGCACCTGCTTCATCTCGCTCTGCGAGCGCGCCGGTGAATCGAGCTCGTCGAAAGCGGCGGGAGACAGCAAATCGATCGCCTCGGGCTCGCTCGCTTCGATCACAGGCGCCTCCTCCTGCACCACCTTGCCCCGCGCCACGGCGACGGCCTCGGCTGCGCCCGAGGACGCCTCCGGCATGCTGGACGCGGCCATCTGCACCGCGACCTCGACCTCCTCGGCCGGCGCGGCGGGAAGCGCGGCGGCAATGTCCCTGGCCGGCGCGACCGCGCTCGGCGCCCCAGGGACGGGAAGCGCCTGCGGCTCCGCCAAACTGCGTTGCCCGTTGTCACGCGGCAGCGCCACACGCGCCACGTCCTTGCGCGCGCTGCGCCCGTGCACGGCGCTCACCAGTCGATTCTCGCTCAGGATACGCTGCAGGCGCTCCTCGAGGGCGAGCCGTGCGCCGAGTGCCTCGCCGGAGATGCCATAGGCATCAGGCGCCACGCCTGCCGGCAACAATGGGGTGCTGAACGCGCCGCCGGCGTCGACCTGGAAGTACCCGATCAAGCCCGGCACGGCCGACTCGACGGGAAACGCCGACAGGGGCGAGCGCTGCAGAAAGTTCGCCGCCGGATCCCCTGCCACGTTGAGAAACGCGTAATCGGAAAAGCTGCGCGCCTCTTCGCGGGCGATGAGCTCCACAAAGCGCGCGTCGATGCGTGCCGCGAGCTCCTCGGCGAGCACGCGATGCTGGTGGAACGTCTCCCAGCGCAGCTGATTGTAGGCTTTCGCGATGAGGACGCCGGTCGGAACGGCAAGCGCCAGGAAGAACAGCCCCAACCACAGCCTGAGCCGTCGCTTGCCGAGTGCGCTGAAGGACGAGCCGGCCATGCTCAGCCACCGAGCAGACGGTAGCCGGCGCCGCGCACGGTAACCAGGTATTGCGGCTCGGACGAATCGGGTTCGATCTTGCGGCGCAGCTTGGCGATGTGGATATCCACCGTGCGCGTCTCGATATCCGCGCCCCTGGCGTAGCCCCAGACCTTGGTCAGCAGCTCGTCGCGCGGCACTGGGCGCTCGCTGTTGGCGCGCAGGTATTGCAGGATCTCGATCTCGCGGCGGGTGAAGGAGAGCGTTTCATCGCCGCGTCGCCCGCTCAGGTTCAAAGCGTCGACTTCCAGCTCCCCCCCGAGCGTGAACCGGTGATCTGCATCGATCACCGCGCGCGAGCGGCGCAGTACCGCCTGCACCCTCAGCACGAGCTGCGCGATGGAAAACGGCTTGGCGACGTAATCGTCGGCGCCGAGCGACAGCCCCTGGATGATGTCCTCGTCGCTGGTCCTGGCGGTGAGCATGATGATTGCCTGGTCGCGGTCAGCGGCGCGGATGCGATTGCAGATCTTGAAACCGTCGATGCCCGGCAGCATGACGTCGAGCAGGATCAGATCGTAGCCGCCGTCAAGCGACATGCGCAGGCCTTGCGCACCGTCGGCGGCACTCTCCACCTCGTAACCGTGGAACACCAGCACGTCGACGAGCCCGGTGCGGATCGCCTCCTCGTCCTCCACCACCAGTATGCGCAGCTTGCGTTTCATGCGTGAATGCCCGTATCCCCTCGGAGCCGGATCCATCGGCCATTCGGTCGATTCATTGCTCCCGCCAGCCAGCGAGAAGGCGTCAGAAGTTCAGCGGTCTCGGTCGCCCTCCCCCTCATCCTGTCCTTCTCCCGCGAGGGAGAAGGGACCTGGTTTCCGGCCTCGTACGCGATACCCGGTGGTCGGGGCGAACATGGCGACCTCCATAAGCTGAAGGCTGCGGCTTGCGACGCCCCTATCCGGGATTCTGAAAGCCTAGCACCGCCGTGCCTCGGGCAGGTAAATGTTTGGTAAAACCCGCGCTGCAGCTTTTACCAAAGCCTGTCTACAACCCGGCCGCGCCCGTGCCTAGACTTTGGCCACGTTCACGCAAACACCAATCACAGGAGGTCACGATCATGGCACTAATCAATCGCGTCACGCGGCTGTTTCGCGCCGACATGCACGCGGTGCTGGACCGCATTGAGGAACCCGACGTGCTGCTGCGCCAGGCGGTGCGCGAGATGAGCGAGGCTCTGGAGGCCGATGAGCGGCGTATCGTGGGTCTCGGTCACGAGCGCGATCAGCTCAGCGCCCGGCAGGCGGAGATCGGGCGGGCACACGCCGGCATCGAAGAGGAGATCGATCTGTGCTTCGAGTCGGGCAAGGACGATCTGGCACGCGTGCTCATCAAGCGCCGCCTGGAAACCGAGTTGCTGCAAAAGCACCTCTCGAGCAGGACCGAGGCGGTGCAAAAGACCCTGGCATCGCTCGAGGCCGGCGTGCGCGAGAACCGCGCGCGCCTCGAGAGCATGCGCCAGAAGGCCGAGATCCTGGCCGAACGCCCCGCACGCGATGAACGCGAGGAAGCCTGGTGCGGCCCGGGCCAGTGCGTTCGCGAGGAGGACGTGGAGGTCGCTTTCCTTCGCGAGAAGCGGTTGAGGGCGCGGTCATGAAACGCCCGACATTCGTGCAAGGCGCGGCGCTCGCCTTCGTGCTGAGTCTCGCCGGCGCGGCCCTGATGAGTGCGCTCGGCACCGTGCTCTCCCCCGCCGCGGCGCTTCGAATCATCACGGCTGGGGCAGGTCTCGCCTACGTGCTCTACCTGCTCGGGTGCAGTGGTACGCGCGTCGGCCGCATGGTGGTCCTCGCCGCCTGGGCGGGGGCGGCGCTCGCCATCTGGTTCCTGGCACCCGCCACCGGCATCTACGTGCTCGCGCACATAGCGCTCATCTGGCTCGTGCGATCTCTCTACTTCTATTCGAGCGTGCTCTTGGCGCTTGCCGACCTGGGCCTCGGCGGCCTGGGCCTCGGCGCCGCGATCTGGGCAGCCGCCGTGACGCACAGTGTGTTCGCAACCCTGTGGTGCTTCTTTCTCGTGCAGGCGCTGTTCGTCGCCATTCCACGCAGCCTCGACCGCAACCATGCGGCGCGTGAGCCGGTCGCGGGCGACGAAGTCCGATTCGAGCACGCCCACCGTGTCGCCGAATCGGCGCTTCGCAATCTCTCTGTCACCCATTGACCCTTCCAAGGAGACAATCTCATGAAACCGAAACTCATCGCTCTGACACTGTTCGGCCTGACCGCCTCGGGCATCGCGCTCTACCCCGCGTACCGGGACGCCGTGGCACTCTCGCCGCTCACCCCACTGCCGACGGCAGTGCCCCCCGTCGTCCAGCCGCAGCCGAAGGAGCACGCCCGCATCGACGTCGTGTTCGTGCTCGATACCACCGGCAGCATGGGCGGGCTCATCCAGACCGCCAAGGAGAAGATCTGGTCCATCGCCAGCACCATGGCCTCCGCGCAGCAATCCCCCGAGATCAGGATCGGGCTCGTCGCCTACCGCGACCGCGGGGACGCCTACGTGACCCGGCGCGTGGACCTCTCGGCCGATCTGGACTCCGTCTACGCGAAGCTCATGGACTTTCGCGCCGATGGCGGCGGCGACACGCCGGAAAGCGTCAACCAGGCGCTCTACGAGGCCGTGCACGAGATGTCGTGGAGCCAGGACGCCGGCACCTACAAGGTCGTGTTCCTGGTCGGCGACGCGCCGCCGAAGATGAACTACACGGATGACGTCAAGTACCCGCAGACGCTGGCCGCCGCGCGAGCGCGGGGCATCGTGGTCAACACCATACAGTGTGGCCAGGACCCCTCGGCCACGCGTTACTGGGAGCAGGTCGCGCAATTCGGCGCCGGCAAGTACTTCCAGGTCGAGCAGGCAGGCAGCGCGGTTGCCATTGTCACGCCCTACGACGAGAAGCTGGCCCGCTTGTCGGCCGCGCTGGACGAGACGCGTCTGTATTACGGCACCGAGGAGGAAAAGGCGGCGCAGGCATTGAAGCTCGAGGCGACCGACAAGCTCAATGCCGAATCGTCCGCAAGCTCACGTGCGCGCCGCGCCGTGTTCAACGCGTCGAAGAGCGGCATGATCAACTTCCTCGGTGAGGGTGAGCTGGTCGAGGACGTGGCAAGCGGCCGCGTGGACCTCGATAGCATAGAGCCCGCGGCCCTGCCGGAGTCGGTGGCGGCGATGGCACCGCCCGAGCGCCAGGCGCTCATCGAGGGCAAGGCCGAGCGCCGCCGCGATCTGCAGGCCGAGGTGCGCGCACTCGCTCAAAAGCGTGACAGCTACCTCAAGGAGAAAGTCGAGGCGGCGGGCGGTGCGGCCGGCTCGCTCGACGACCAGATCTATGGCGCCGTTCGCGAGCAGGGCGCGAAGAAGGGGCTGCGCTTCGAAGCCGACGCACCGGCCTATTGAGCCTCTGATGATGCAATCTGTGACGGCCCGGCGGAGATGCCGGGCCGTTTTCTTTCGTGAGCCAGGAAACATCTATGGCACGGCGCTCGACGCTCGGGAAGGTTCGCGGACGGAAGCCCGCTCGGACGCGCGCCACGTCGCACGGCAGCGCTCCGGGAGTGTCAGCGCCACTCGAGAACGTGCAGGACTGGACCCTGGCACCGCCTCGCGACACGTCTTGCGCCGGAGCGAAATGCGGGTATGCTTGGCGTGCATCGAAAGCCACCCGCACTCTTGCCAATCGACAGTAATGACAGAGAAACCCCGCCTCATCAGCTACGTCACCTGACCCTGGGTACAGCGCGCCGTGATTGTGTTGCGTGCCAAGGAAATCGAGTTCGACATCACGTACGTGGATCTCGGCAACAAGCCCGCCTGGTTCCTCGACATCTCCCCGCACGGCAAGGTGCCCGTGCTCCTGGTCGACGAGCAGCCGCTGTTCGAATCGAATGCCATCGCGGAGTACCTCGACGAGGTCGCGGCGCCGCGGCTACACCCGGCCGACGCCGTCAAGCGTGCCCGCAACCGCGCCTGGACCGACTTCATCGACACTTTCGCCGATCGGCTCGGGGCGGTCTACTACGCGGGCACCGGGGACGATCTCGCCGCCGCGCTTGGGCCGGCGCGCGATGCCGTCGCGAAGCTCGAGGTCGTCATTGCCGATGCGCGCGGTAACGACGGCCCCTACTTCAACGGCGAGACGCTGAGCCTGGTCGACGCCGCCTACGCACCCTTTCTGCAGCGCTTCACGATGGTGGAGGAAAAGCTCGGGACCGGCCTGCTCGACGCCTACCCTTTGGTTAGTGCATGGGCACAGGCCCTGCTCGGCAACGCCTGTGTGTCGAACTCCAACGCGGAGTCCTTCGAGCGCGAGTTCATTGCCGGCCTCAAACGCCGCGGGGCGCTGGCGGGCGCGCTGTTCTGAGACCGGCATGCCGGCGCCCCGCAAAGCCTCGAGCCTCACCGCGGGGCCATCGGCGTGACCGGGCTCGACCTCGTGGTGTTCGACATGGCAGGCACCACCGTGCAGGCGACGGACCACGTGCCGGCCGCCTTGCGCGAGGCTTTCGCTCTGGTCGGGGCCACGCTCTCGGACGACGAGATCCGCGCAGTGCGGGGACGATCGAAGCGCGAGGCGATCGCGGCACTGCTTCGCTCGCACGCTGGAGGAGCACGCAATGAAGATGATGCCGAACGCGTTTTCGACGAGTTCCAGCGCCTGCTGATCGAGCGCTACTCGCACGCCGGCGTCGACCCCATAGACGGTGCCGCGGAGATCTTCGCGTGGTTGAGGGCGCGAGGGGTGAAAGTCGCCCTCAGCACCGGGTTCGAGAGCGAGATCGTTGACCTGCTGCTGGCGCAACTCGACTGGCGCGACGCCGTGGACGTGGTGGTGTGCAACGCAGACGTGCCGCGCGGGCGGCCTGCGCCGTATCTGGTGTACAGAGCCATGGAACGCACGGGCAGCGATTGCGTGCGCCGGGTCGCGGTGCTGGGCGATACCACCGCCGATCTGCAAGCGGGCTTCAATGCCGGTGTACGCTGGAATATCGGTGTCCTGTCCGGCGCGCACGATCGCGCGCGACTCGAGGCCTGTCCCCACGACGCGATCATCGCGAGCGTCAAGGACCTGCCCGGCGTGCTCGGCCACATGTCCTGCGGATCACGGTAACAAAGAGCGCAACTCGTGGCTTTGCCATACGTCGTGCCGATATCAGGTGCTTGCACGGCTTCGAGGGGTCAGAGCTCACCGAGCCGTGGAAGGAAAAGGGGACATGCTTGTTTTTTTGCACACGACACGCGTCACCGTCTACAGTGGGAAAAAACAAGCATGTCCCCTTTTCCAAACAGACGGTGACGGTCCTGATGAGCGACATCAGGGGATTCACGAGCTTGTCCGAGTCCCGCTCGCCAGCGCAGGTCGTCGCACAGCTCAACGAGTACTTCACTGCCATGAGCCGCGTGGTCCACTGCCATGGGGGCAACATCGACAAGTTCATCGGCGACGCCATTCTGGCCGTGTTCGGCGTGCCCGAGCCCAAGCCCGACGACGCCAGGTGCGCCGTGGAGACTGCCCACGACATGCTCTCGGCCCTCGACGGCCTCAACGCAGCGTGGGCGCAACGCGGCCTCCCCACCCTGCGCATCGGGATCGGCCTGCACTCCGGAGAGGCGGTCGCGGGCAACATCGGCTCCCCTGAGCGCATGGACTACACCGTCATCGGCGACACCGTGAACGTGGCCTCACGCATCGAGGGGCTGACCAAGCAATACGCCACACCCCTGCTTATCAGCGAGGCGACGCGCGTCGCCGCCGGCAACTTTCTCGGCACCGAGCTCGTCGACGATGCCCCCATTCGAGGACGGCGAGGTACCATCCGCCTCTACGCGCCAGCCGCCAGCGTATGAGGACAGGTCTAGAAACCAGACCTGGTAGACGCCATGCTACACATCCCTGGGGGCGACGGAGAGCACCGCGCCTGCGGACGTCTCTTCCATGATCGGGGAGCGGCATAGATGAGGCCCAAGCTCGAGGTCGTCACACCTGAGCTCAGCGCGCGCATCGTGCTGGAAGCCAAGCGCATCCTTGCCGAGATCGGCCTGGAGATACGCGGGAAGGCTCTGCGAGAGAAATTGCTGGATACCGGCCTGCGCCAGGACACGCGCAGCAATCGCGTGCTGTTTCCGCAGGCCGTTGTCGATCAGGCGATTGCAGATACACCGTCATCGTTCGAGCTCTACGACCGCGACGGTGAGCCACACGCCAACCTGGGCGCCGATCGGGTCCACTTCGTGCCCGGCTCGAGCGGACTTCGCATTCTCGATCACGGTGGGAGCGAGGCACGCCCGGCCACCACGGCCGACTTCGTCGATTACGTGCGCCTTTGCGATGGGTTGGAACACATCGCCTACCTCGCCACCGCATTCTCCACCGACGACGTCGAGGCGGAGATCTCCGACGCCTGGCGACTTCACCTGTGCCTCACGAACTCGAGGAAGCCGGTGGTCTCGGGCGCCTTCACGGCGCACGGGGTAACGCGCATGGCGCGGATGATGCAGCTGTTCAGGCACGATGCAGCGGACCTGATGGCGCGGCCCATGGCCATATTCACGGTCACGGCGACCGGGTTTTTCCGTTATGGCGAGGATTCCTGCCAGAACCTGCTCGACTGCGTGGCCTTCGGTATCCCCGTCGAGATCGTGCCCGTGACCCTGATGGGCCTCATCGCGCCGGTCACGCTGGCCGGCGCGACCACCTTCCACGTCGCCGACGTGCTGGGCGGCCTGACGATGGCGCAGATCCTGCGCCCCGGTACGCCGGTGCTGTTCGGCGGCGCACCGGCGACCTTCCACATGAAGGCGGCCTCCTCGCCGATGGCCGCCATCGAGGCACAGCACCTCGACGTCGCCTACGCGGCAGTTGCCGACCATCTCGGCCTGCCCACGCAGGGCTACATGGGTCTGAGCGATGCCAAGGTGCTCGACGCGCAGGCCGGCGCGGAAACCTTTGCCAGCGCGCTGCTCGCCGCACTCGCGGGCATGAACTCGGTCTCGGGCCCCGGCCTGCTCGACTACGTGCTCGTGTTCAGCATGGAAAAGCTCGTGTTCGACAACGAGCTTTGCGGGCAGGCGCTGCACTTCGTTCGCGAGCTCAAGGCGCTCGAGGACCTGCCCACCGTGGACCTGGTGCGCGAACTGCTGGCCGAGGAGCACCTGCTCACTGCCTCGCACACGCTCGAGCACTGGCCTAGCGAGCTCTACCTGCCCGGGGCGACATTCGACCGTTACACGCGCGAGGACTGGGTCAAGCACGGCAAGGTCTCGCTCGCCGAACGCGCACACGAGGAAGTCGAACGCAGGCTGTCGTGTTACGCGAGCGCCGGCATCGACCCCGCCGTCGAGAAGGCCATGCGCCGCATCATCACCGCCGAGTGCCCGTCGGCGACTCTCCCGGAAGTGCCCCCGCATCGCGTCTCCACGAGCGTAACCGGCGCTTCCAGGCAAAGGCGCTCCAAGACCCGGAGAAGAAGACGCGTGTAGGTCCGCGTCACCTCGGTAGCGTAGACCGGGGCATGGGGTCGATGCGCCCCCGGGGCTCGGAAGCGGTATAATCCGCGCCATGACCGAACGGCTGGGAATCGTGATGCGGGCATGGCGCTCAACCCACCGGCCCCGATACGGCGTCGTCTGACCCGCCGTGCAGATGATCCTGGACCACGCCCGTCAATCCGATTGAGCAGCAGCACATGAAACGACTATTGTCACTTGCCGCGCTCGGCGCGCTGATGGCGTGCGCGGCGGCGCGGGCAGACATCAACGATGGCGTGATCGCGCTCGGGCACGGGGACTACCCCGCGGCCGTGACGGTATTCATGCCCGGCGCGCAGAGCGGTGATCCGGCCTCACAGAACTTCCTGGCTCACACCTATACGCTGATGGAGAACTTCGAGGAAGCCTATGCGTGGTATTACGCTGCCGCGCACTGCGGGTCGCTGGATGCCGAGATCGAGCTGTCGGTGCTCGGCCGCAAGATGTCCCGGCCGAGCATGGAGAAGGCCGAAAACCGGGGCAGGAGATACCTCGAGGCATATTGCGGCGACGGCGACGGCGGCTGAACGGGGAGCGGCCGGCGCCCGCGTGCTCACTCGTCGCCGTCATCACGGCCAAACAACTCATCGAGCTCGGTGCGGGCCGCGTCCCGTGCACTGCGCTCGGGCGCGGTGGCCGAGCCGGCAAGGCCGAAAAGCGCGGCCAGTTTCGCTTGCGCCTCGGATTGCGCCGCTGCATCCGCGCTTGCCGCAGCGTGGCGCGCGGCGGGCCTGAAATAGCCACAAAAGTTGGCGCGCTGCTTGTCCTGCACGCGCTCGGCAACGGGCTCGCGGCAGGCGTCGGCAACCCCCGTATCGTAGAACTCACACATCCGGCAGACATGCAGATCGACATGGCACGCGGGGCACTCCGCCAGGCGCGCGAGCGGTACGGGCAACTCGGCGATTGAGGCGCCACATTGCCAGCAAGCGAGCGGTTCTTCCATTTTGCCCCTCCGGCCAAGCGCAAGACTATAATGGAATCGGCAGTCGGCCGCGCCCTACAGCATGCAAGTGATGGAAGTTCCCGGGTTCGATATCAAGAAGACCATCGGCAAGGGCGGCATGGGCACCGTATACCTTGCGGTGCAGGAGTCGCTCGGGCGCGACGTGGTTCTCAAGACGATGAACACGACGCACGCCGAACAAACGGATTTTCTGGAGCGCTTTCTGAACGAAGGGCGCACCGTTGCGGCTCTGCGCCACCCCAACATCATCACGGTCTTCGACATCGGCGCCACCGAAGATCTGGTGTACATGTCGATGGAATACGTGGAAGGCGGCGACCTCAAGAACCGCATTCAGTCCGGCTGCACGCCTGCCGATGCCCTGCGCATCATGGAAGGCGTCGCGGGCGCGCTCGATTTTGCGCACAAGGAAGGCGTCATTCACCGCGACGTCAAGCCGGCAAACATACTGTTCAAAAACGATGGGACTCCGCTGCTCAGTGACTTCGGTATCGCCAAGCACACCAAGGTAGACGCCGAGCTCACCTCGACCGGCACGATCCTCGGGAGTCCCTTCTACATGAGCCCGGAACAGGCCGAGGGACAGAAGGTCGACGGGCGCGCGGACATCTACAGCCTGGGTGTCATATTCTACGAGATGCTCACCGGAGACCGGCCGTACCCCGGCGATTCCGCGATCAAGATCATCGTGCAGCACATTCAGTCCCCCATCCCGACCCTGCCCGCCGAGTTCAAGCAGTTTCAGCCGTTGCTCGACCATATGCTTGCCAAGAACCGCGATGACAGGCCCACGGACGCCGCCAAGGTCGTGGAAGCGGTGCAATCGCTGCGGCACCAGACCGATGGCGCCGGGCAGGCGGGCGCGGCAGGAGATACCGCGAAGGCCGCAGGAAAGACCGAGAAGGCGCGCAAACGCGGTAAGGAGAAACAGCGCATCGTCGCACTGCTGGCGACGCTGGTCGGCCTGCTGCTCGGCTTCGGCGGGTTCTATGTCTATACGGAGACCATCAAGTCATCGCATATCGCGCGGCACACGCCGGGCGTGGACGGCGCGGGGTCCGGGTCCGCATCCACCGCCAGCGCGGTGAAGATGCCCCCGGAGAGCGACACCGACGCCGATCGCACGCAGATCGGGGGCAAGACGGTGAGCAAGCAACAGTTCGCGGATGCACTGGCGCAGCTTGCCTGGCTCAAGTTCAAGCAGGGACGCCTCACGGACCCGCCGGGCGACAATGCGCACTTTTACTACAGCCGCCTGATCAAGTATGACCCCAAGCGGGCAGCCAAAGGTTTCAGCGATATCGCCGAGCGCTATCTCGCTCTCGCCACGAAGGCATTTGCCGCCCGCGACTACCGCCAGGCGCAGACCTACGTCACCCTGGGCCTGCAGGTCCGCCCCAACCACGCGGGCCTGCACAAGCTCGGCAAGTTCATCGACCGCCGGCAGCGCTCGGTGGTGGAAAATATACTGGACTTCTTCAGCGGTAACGGTTAGCCGGGACGTCACAATCAGGCAGTGGCGCGGCGCTCGTTACCGCGGAAGGTTCGCGGGATGAATCCCGCTCCTACGGCGTATTCAACTGGTCGAAGGACTCGATCAGTTCCTTGAGTTGCCCGATGGTCTTCTCGGTGATGTCCTCGGGCTGAGGCGCCGCATCCTGCATGTCTTCGCCTTCCGCCGCGGCCATCTCGTCAAGCCGATCCTTGCGCGCCGACTCCTTGAGCGCATCCTGCTCGAGCCGCTTCAGCGCCTTGAGCTGATTGGACTCGTCGAACTGCCTGAAGGCTTCGTCACGCATCGCCTGATTCTGATCGTCGGTCAGCGCGATGGACGTATCGTCGACGACGTTGCCCCGGTCGAACACCTGGACCCGCGGCCCGCCCCAGGCGCTGCGGTACCACGTCGGCGGCGTACCGGACATCTGCACCGAACCGGTCGCCGGATCGACCCACTGGTACATGCGCGCATCGGCCACCGATGCCAGCAGCACCAGGGTCAAGAAAAAGGCAAATCGCATGAGGCACTCACATCCACGCCGCGCGAGACGCGCATCCTGTCCGTGAAGTATAGCATCCTGGCATCATAGGTCGCGTGTGCCTGCCTGCCCTGCGCCGGCCAGCGCCGCTTGCAGCCGCCGTACCGCTTGGGCGCGATGGCTGAGCCGGTTCTTGGCCTCGGCGGCGAGCTCTGCCGAGGTACAACCCAGCTCGCGCAGGTAGAAGACGGGGTCGTAGCCGAACCCGTTGCACCCGCGAGGCGCGTGCGCGATGTGCCCGTACCAGGACCCCTGGCAGATGATCGGCACAGGGTCCTCGGGGTTGCGCAGGTAGACGATCACACACTCGAAATGCGCGCCGCGATCATCATCCGCGACACCGTCCATCTCGGCGAGCACCTTCTTCACGTTGTCCTCGTCGGTGGCCGCCTCGCCGGCGTACCGTGCCGAATGAATCCCCGGCGCACCGCCGAGCGCGTCAATGACCAGGCCGGAGTCATCCGCTATGGCAGGCAAGGCGCACGCGCGCGATGCATGCCGCGCCTTGATCAGCGCATTCTCCACGAAGCAGTGTCCGTCCTCCGCGACCTGCGCGACACCCCACGCCGACTGCGCAAGCACCTGCACATCGAGCGCGGCCAGCAACCCGGCAAGCTCGGCAAGCTTCCCCCGGTTGGCGCTCGCGAGCACCACACGGCCCGGCCCCGGCACTTCACACGTCCAGGGCGTTGCGCTGTATATCGAGCAGGTGCTCGATGCCGGACCTCGCAAGGTCGAGCATCTGCATCAGCTCTTCGTGGCGAAACGCGTGCCCCTCTGCGGTTCCCTGGAGCTCTATGAAGGCAGCGCTCTCGTTCATCACGACGTTCATGTCCGTCTCCGCTTCGCTGTCCTCTGCATAGTCCAGATCCAGCACAGGCTCGCCGCGGTAGATACCGACCGACAGCGCCGCCACCTGGCCATGGATGACTTCCGCCTTGAGCTTGTTGCGCTGCTTCAAGGCGCCGATCGCATCGGCCAGCGCCACATAACCGCCGGTGATCGAGGCCGTGCGCGTGCCGCCGTCGGCCTGTATCACGTCGCAGTCGATGTAGATGGTACGCTCGCCCAGAGCGCCCAGATTGGCCGCGGCGCGGAGCGCCCGACCGATGAGCCGCTGAATCTCGAGCGTCCTGCCCCCCTGACGCCCACGGGTGGCCTCGCGGACCATGCGCTCGCCCGTGGAGCGTGGCAACATGCCGTACTCGGCCGTAATCCAGCCGCGGCCCTTGCCCTTGAGGAAGAACGGCACGCGCTCCTCCACGCTGGCCGTGCATAGCACGCGGGTGTCACCGAACTCCGCCAGGACGGAACCTTCCGCGTGACGCGTATAGTGGCGCGTCAGCCGGACCTCGCGCATTTGCGCGGGGGCTCTACCGCTCGGGCGCATGGCTCATCCCTATGTGGCTGCGAGGCGCGCAAGTATACGGGGTCTGGCCCGGGTATTTCACCAGGGCCCCAACGAAAAGCCGGAATGTTTGCCCCCCTGGCACAAGCGTATACCATGGTCGCCCTTGAAAATCGTGAGCACATTCGATGATTGCCAGCATGACTGCCTTCGCGCGCGCGGAAACCACCGGTGAATGGGGTGCCGCGGTGTGGGAGCTACGCACGGTAAACTTCCGCTACCTGGACATCAGCGTTCGACTGCCCGAAGACCTGCGGGCGCTGGATCCGGGCGTGCGCGAGAGCGTGGGCGCGCGGCTCGCGCGCGGCAAGGTGGATTGCACGCTGCGCTACCATCGCGCCGGCACCGCGGCGCAGAGCCTGCGCATCAACACCGCGCTGGTGAACCAACTCGTCCACGCGAGCAACGAGGTCGAGTCGCTGATCGGCGAGCACAAGCCGCTGCAGCCAATCGATGTGCTGCGCTGGCCCGGTGTGATCGAGCCGGCACCGCTCGATGTGGACAGTGCCAGCGGCGCGGTCATGGCGGCGCTGGACAGCGCGCTGGGCGACATAGTGGAGACGCGCCGGCGCGAGGGCGAGAAGATCCTGGGCATGCTCGAGCAGCGCTACATCGAGGTGGAGCAGGTCACGCGCCGCGTTCGCGAATGGCTGCCCGAGGTCCAGCGCGGCGCCCGCGATCGCCTGGCCGCGCGGCTTGGCGAGATCAAGGAAAATCTGGACACCGATCGGCTCGAGCAGGAGATGGTGATCTTCGCGAGCAAAACGGATGTCGCCGAGGAACTCGATCGGCTCGACGCGCACTGCCAGGAGCTTCGCCACGTGCTCGCTTCGGACAAGCCGGCCGGGCGGCGGCTCGATTTTCTGATGCAGGAGATGAACCGCGAGGCCAACACGCTGGGCTCGAAATCCGCCGACAACGCCACAACCCGCGCATCGGTTGATCTGAAAGTCCTCATAGAGCAGATGCGCGAGCAGATCCAGAATGTGGAGTAGCGCGGGCGCAGCGCTGCGTGGCACGAGCACGCGGGAGATTTGAATGACGGCGAGCACGCAAGCGCATCGTCATGGTACCGCCGGTACGCTGTACGTTGTCAGCGCGCCGTCCGGAGCAGGCAAGACCAGTCTCGTGCAGGCCCTGGCCGATGTCGACGCGGGTGTGGTCGTCTCGGTATCGCACACCACGCGGGCGCCGCGTGAGCGCGAGATCGACGGCGTCGACTATCATTTCGTCGACACGGCCACCTTCGAGGCGATGCTGCGCGAAAACGCGTTCCTGGAGCACGCCAGAGTATTCAACAACTACTACGGTACGGCCAGGAATTGGGTCCAGGGCGAACTCGATGCGGGGCGCGACGTCGTCCTGGAGATCGACTGGCAGGGCGCGCGCCAGATCAGGGCGGCGGTGCCTTGCGTGAGCGTGTTTGTCCTGCCGCCATCGCGCGCAGCGCTCGCCGCACGCTTGCGCACCCGCGCGCAGGACGGCGACGCGGTGATTGCCGAGCGCATGTCCCGGGCGCTCGGCGAGATGTCACACCACGACGAGTTCGATTATCTGGTCGTCAATGACGTGTTCGACCATGCGCTCGGCGATCTGCACGCGATCGTTCGCACGCGCCGGCTGCGGCGCATGCCGACGAGGCAGCCTCATGCCGCGCTGCTCGCCACGCTGTTCGACCCCCACGG
>CAZSDY010000006.1:25187-31344 GCA_964605765.1 uncultured Ectothiorhodospiraceae bacterium
TACACGCGAATTCAGGGATTTATCAGTCATGGCAAGAATTACCGTAGAAGACTGTCTGCAGAACGTCGATAATCGCTTTCAACTGGTACTCGTGGCGACCAAGCGGGCGCGTCAGATCGCCAACGGCAAGGCGCCGCTCCTGGAAGAGGAGAACGACAAGCCCACGGTGATGGCGCTGAGAGAGATCGCGGCTGGTGAAATCGACGCATCCATCCTGGACGAGCAGCCGGAAGAAACGCTTGAAGACATCGAGATCGAGGACCCCGAGGCCACCCCGGACCCCTGACGGCATCGCCCAGCGAGTGGGAGACCCCCTTCTCGCCTCAATCACCCAAGCCGTTCCCGCCATAGCGCAGATGTCGGTCGCGCCTTGCACGGCCCCGTCCACGCGTGGCCAGGCGCCGGCGCGTGCCGCGCGAGGTTCGTCATAGGAGAGCATCGGCTTGATGTCTCCCATCAGAGAGCTTTGCCGCGAGGTCGAGACCTATCTCGAACCGGGACACGTGCGCGACATCTATCGTGCCTATGAATTCAGCGCCAAGGCACACGCCGGCCAGCAACGCGCTTCCGGGGAGCCGTTTGTCCACCACCCGGTGCGTGTCGCCTATATCCTGTCGGAAATGCGCATGGATCCGGAGAGCATCGAGGCGGCCATCCTGCACGACGTCATCGAGGACACGCCGACAGCCAAGGAGCAGGTGGCCAACGAGTTCGGCAAGGAAGTCGCGGAACTCGTCGACGGCGTCAGCAAGCTCACCCAGATCACCTTCGAGAGCAAGGCCGAGGCGCAGGCGGAGAACTTCCGCAAGATGCTGCTGGCCATGTCGCGCGACATCCGCGTCATACTGGTGAAACTCGCGGACCGCCTGCACAACATGCGCACGCTGGATGCTCTGGACGCGGACAAGCGCCGCCAGATTGCGCGCGAGACGCTGGACATCTACGCGCCCATCGCCAATCGCCTGGGGCTCAACAGCATCCGCCTCGAGCTCGAGGACCTCGGGTTCGCGGCGCTCTATCCGAACCGCTACCGGGTGCTGGCGCGCGAGGTCAAGAAGGCCCGCGGGCATCGCAAGCAGGTGGTGAAGAAGATCTCCACGGGAATCAAGCGCCGGCTAAGGCAGGAAGACCTCTCGGCGAGGGTCATCGGACGCGAGAAGCATCTCTACAGCCTCTACAACAAGATGCTGACCCACGGTCTGTCCTTCTCGGAGGTGATGGACGTCTACGCGTTTCGCATCATCGTCGACACCGTCGACACCTGCTATCGCACGTTGGGTGCCGTTCACAACCTGTACAAGCCCATGCCTGGACGCTTCAAGGATTACCTGGCCATTCCCAAGGCCAATGGCTACCAGTCTCTGCACACCGTGCTGTTCGGGCCTTACGGCGTGCCCATAGAAGTGCAGATCCGTACCGAGGACATGCACGCGGTGGCCGACGCGGGCATTGCCGCACACTGGCTGTACAAGACCGGTGGCGCGCGCATCAAGTCCGCGCAAAAGCGCACGCATCAATGGCTGCGTGGCCTGCTGGAACTGCACAAGCAGGCCGGTAACCCGGTGGAGTTCATCGAGAACCTGAAGATCGATTTGTTCCCCGACGAGATCTACGTGTTCACGCCTGCCGGAGATATCCTGGAGCTGCCGAGAGGGGCCACCGCGGTGGACCTGGCGTACGCCATCCACACCGACGTAGGCAACACCTGCGTGGCGGTCAAGATCGATCGGCGCTACCTGCCGCTGCGCACGCCGCTCGCGACCGGGCAAACGGTCGAGGTGGTGACCGCCCGCTGGGGCCGACCCAACCCCAACTGGCTCAACTTCGTCGTGACCGGCAAGGCGCGCGCCAACATCCGAAGCTGCCTGAAGCACCTGCGCTCGGGCGAAGCCATCGAGCTTGGCCGGCGTTTGCTGAATCAGGCGCTGGCGACAGATGGCCTGGCGCTCGCCGAGGTGCCGCAGCAATGGATTGACAAGCTGCTCGAGGAATTCGCGCTCGCGACGCTGGACGCCTTGCTCGAGGATATCGGCCTCGGCAAGCGCGTCGCACCGTTCGTGGCGCGCCGCCTCGTGCCGGAAAGCGACGCGAGTCCCGGCAAGACGCCCGCGAGCGACGCGACCAAGACGCAGCCGCTGCACATCAAGGGGTCCGAAGGCATGGTCGTCACTTTCGGCAAATGCTGCCACCCCATTCCAGGCGATCCGATCCTCGGTTTCGTCAGCACCGGGCGCGGACTCGTCATCCATACGCAGTGGTGCAACAACATCTCCGAGTTCATGAACCGCCCCGACAACTGGATCGACGTGGACTGGGAGAGCCAGGCGAACGGCGATTTTCCGGTCGAGGTCAAGCTCGACATCACGAACCAGAAGGGCGTGCTGGCCACCGTCGCGGCGGCCATCTCGGACGCGGGGGCCAACATCGACAATGTCCTCTTCGAGGACAGGGACGGGCTCTACTCCTCGCTGAAGTTCATCATAGAGGTGCAGGACCGCACCCACCTTGCGTCGATCATCCGCAGGCTGCGTGAAATTGAGGAAGTCAACAGAATCATCAGGACGCGGGGCTGAACCACCAGACTCGTTCATCGCAAACAACCCATGCTCCGGAATGCTCGAGACCCATGAAAAAAGACATCATCAGCACGGGCAATGCGCCCCAGGCCATCGGCACCTACTCGCAAGCGGTACGCACCGCAAGCACTGTGTACCTGTCCGGCCAGATCCCCCTGGTCGCCGAAACCATGGTGCTGGTTGAAGGCGACTTCTCCCACCAGGCACACCAGGTATTCCGGAACCTGGCCGCAGTAGCCACGGCGGCAGGGGGCTCGCTCGCCGACGCCGTCAAGCTCACCATCTACCTGACCGACCTCGCGAACTTTGCCGAGGTCAACGAGGTGATGGCGCAGTACTTCGAGGCACCCTATCCAGCCAGGGCGGCGATCGGGGTCGCCGCCCTGCCCAAGGGTGCACTCATCGAGGTCGACGCCATCCTGGTGCTGGACGCATGAGTACCCCGCACACTTGAGCAACCCGCGGGTGCTCGTCGCCGTTGTTCCCGCTTGCGCGGGGCCGCCGCGCGCGTCCCGGGGAAGGTCCGCAGGGCGCGATGCCCGGGCTGAATGCGGGACCGAGACCTACGCACGCCGATGAGCAGCGCACACAGCACCCTGGAGCAGCTTGCCGTCACCTCGCTGAAGGGCGTCGGCCCGCGCATCGCCGAGCGCCTCGCACGGCTCGGCATCAGGACCGTGCAGGATCTGCTGTTCCACCTGCCGTATCGGTACCAGGACCGCACGCGCGTCACACCCGTGGGCGCACTGCAAGCGGGGCGAGCGGCCGGGGTCGTCGTCGAAATCATGCTGTGCCAGGTACACATGGGCCGGCGGCGCTCCCTGGTGTGCATTGCCGGAGACGGGACAGGGCGGCTGTGCCTGCGTTTTTTCCACTTTCGCCAGGCACAACAACGCATGTTGACACGCGGCGTCCGGATTCATTGCTTCGGTGAGGTACGCACGGGACCACAGGGTCTGGAGATGGTTCACCCCGAGTATCACGTGCTGGGCGAGACGCAAGCACCGGACGTGGCCGATCACCTGACGCCCTCCTATCCGACGACGGAAGGACTGCACCAGCTCAGCCTGCGCAAGCTGAGCGGCGAGGCGCTCGCCCTGCTCGACGGCGAGGCGGCACTCGAGGACCTGCTGCCGGCTGACATCACCCGCGCACTCGGCTTTCCGGAGTTGCACGCTGCACTGCGGCTCGTGCACCGCCCGGGACCCGACGTGGCGCTGGAGACGCTCGAGGCAGCTCGGCACCCGGCGCAAAGACGCCTGGCATTCGAGGAATTGCTATCCCACCATCTGAGCTTGCGCCTGCGCCGCAAGCTGCTGGAGCACCAGGTCGCACATGCGGTGCACGCCCCGGGGGCGATGAGCGATACGTTCATCCGCGGGCTGCCGTTCACGCTCACCGCGGCGCAGCGGCGCGTGAGCGACGAGATCGCACGTGATCTCCAGCGAGCGCATCCGATGCACCGGCTCCTGCAGGGTGATGTGGGATCGGGCAAGACCGTGGTTGCGGCGCTCGCCGCTCTGCAAGCGCTGGAGGCGGGCTTCCAGGTCGCCCTGATGGTGCCCACCGAGATCCTCGCCGAGCAGCACCTGAAGAGCTTCCGTGCGTGGCTGGATCCGCTCGGCGTACGTATCGCGTGGCTGTCGGGCAAGCTCACCGGAAGGCCGCGCGAGCGCGCCATAGAGGCCATCGCGACACGTGCGGTGGGGCTCGTCATCGGCACGCACGCGTTGTTCCAGGAAAGTGTGCGTTTCTCGAGACTGGGGCTCGTCATCGTGGACGAGCAGCACCGCTTTGGCGTGCACCAGCGCCTCGCCCTGCTCGACAAGGGGCGCACGGGCGCGCACCCGCATCAATTGATCATGACTGCAACGCCCATCCCACGCACGCTTGCCATGACGGCCTATGCCGATCTGGACACGTCCATCATCGACGCGTTGCCGCCGGGACGAAAAGCGGTCGAAACGGCCGTCATTCCGGACAGCCGTCGCGGCGAGATCATCGAGCGCGTCAACAAGACGCACCGGGAGGGGCAGCAGATCTACTGGGTCTGCACGCTGATCGAGGAGTCCGAGGCGTTGCAGTGCCAGGCCGCCACCGACACCGCCGAGGCCCTCGCGAGCGCCCTGCCGACGCTCAGCGTGGGCCTGGTGCACGGACGCATGAAGGCGGCGCACAAGGACGCCGTCATGGAGCACTTCACGGCCGGCGATATCGATCTGCTGGTTGCAACGACCGTCATCGAGGTCGGGGTCGATGTGCCCAACGCCACGCTCATGGTCATCGAGAACGCCGAGCGGCTGGGACTCGCGCAACTGCACCAGCTACGCGGCCGGGTGGGGCGCGGCGCACGCAAGAGCGTCTGCTTGCTGCTCTACCACGGCCCCTTGTCGGAACACGCGCGGGGCCGCCTGGAAGCGCTGCGCGGCACCAACGACGGGTTCGAGATAGCGCGGCGTGATCTGGCGCTTCGAGGCCCCGGTGAGCTGCTCGGCACGCGCCAGACGGGCATGCCGACACTGCGCATCGCCGACCTGGTGCGCGACCAGGCGATGTTTCCCGACATCGAGCGGGTCGCCACCGCGATGCTCGCGAATCACGCCGAACGCGTGCCGCTTCTGGTCCGACGATGGATCGGGGATGCGGTAAACTTTGCCGATGTATGAGCGCAGAGTCGTTTTGGTATCTCAAGCAGCACGTCCCTGCGATGGCAAACGCGGGGGCCACGTCCCGCGGTGCCGCGCTGATGAATGGGCGCGCGTGACGGGCCTGCAGCATGGATAGGACGTTCCTGATCGCCCGCGCCCGGCAGTACCTGCGCCTGACGCGCTTCGACAAGCCCATCGGCACGCTGCTGCTGCTGTGGCCGACGTTGTGGGCCCTGTGGCTGGCGTCGGCCGGGCACCCGGATCCGCTCGTTCTCACCGTGTTCATCGCCGGAGTCGTGCTGATGCGCGCGGCGGGTTGCATCATCAACGATTTCGCCGATCGCGAGATCGATCCGCACGTGGCCAGAACGGCGCAAAGGCCCCTGGCTACGGGCGAGGTGTCCACCAGAGAGGCGTTGTGGCTGTTTGCGATCCTGGTGCTGCTGAGCTTCGCCCTGGTGCTGCTCCTGAACCGGCTGGCCATTGCGCTCTCGTTCGTTGCCATCGCGCTGGCGGTGAGCTATCCGTTCATGAAACGCCACACCTACCTGCCGCAAGTCCACCTGGGTCTCGCCTTCGGCTGGGCGGTGCCCATGGGCTACGCGGCCCAGACCGGAGGCGTGCCACCGGTCGCATGGCTGCTGCTCGTGGCAGTGGTGCTGTGGGCGGTCGCCTACGACACCTTGTACGCCATGGTGGACCGCGAGGACGACCTGCGCATCGGCGTCAAGTCGAGTGCCATCCTGTTCGGCGAGGGAGACAGGTTGTGGATCGGCGTGTGCCAGGCCATGGTGCTCGGCGTGCTGCTCATCATCGGCTATCAAATGGCGCTCGGCTACTGGTACCATCTGGGCCTTGCGGCTGCGGCCATGCTCTCGGTCTACCAGCAATACCTGGCGCGCGAACGGAACCCCGAACAGTGCTTCAAGGCAT
>CAZSDY010000007.1:0-31316 GCA_964605765.1 uncultured Ectothiorhodospiraceae bacterium
GCGGTACCGGCGTCGGTCGCGCGCGCCGCCGCGCGGGCGCCGGCACTCGGCGATGCCGCGCTCGCACGGCTGCGGTTCGATGACGAGCTGATCAGCCTCGCATGGGACCGGCGGGCATTCACCAAGCCGCGCCATGCGGAAATCAACCGCCAGCAGAGCGCCACGGCCGATGCCTCCCCGTTCCTGCTGGAGCCGGTCGGCGGCTCCGACGTGGGCGTCGTGGTGGTCCACGGGTTCCTGGCCTCGCCCGCGGAGACGCGCGGCTTCGGGGAAGTGCTCGCCGGGCTCGGCTACGCGGTGATCGGCCCCCGGCTCAAGGGGCACGGAACCTCGCCCTGGGATCTGCGTGACAGAAGCTGGGAGGACTGGATCGAGGACGTGGTCCGCGCCTATGCCATCATGCGCGCCTTGCGCCCGCGCGTCTTTCTGGTCGGTTTTTCCACTGGCGGTGCGCTGGCCCTGATGCTCGCCGCCCGCGCCTTGGAGGGCCTCGAGGGCGTGGTGGCCGTTTCGGTGCCGATCAAGTTCCAGAACAAGAACATGGTGTTCGTGCCGCTCATGCACCGCGCCAACCGCTTCGTGCGCTGGCTGTCCTCCTTCGAGGGTGTCATGCCGTTTCGCCCTACGCAGACGGAACACCCGCACATCAACTACCGGCACATGCCGATCCGCGGTCTCTACGAGCTGCGCCGCATGGTCGATGCGCTGCAAGGCAGCCTCGCGAAGGTGGACGTGCCAGTGCTGCTCCTGCAGGGCGATGAAGACCCCGTCGTTGTTCCGCGAAGTGCGCGGCTCATCCACGAGCGTCTCGCGTGCGAGGACAAGGCGCTCGAGTTCATCCCCTCCAAGCGCCACGGGATTCTCCACGACGACATCGGCGAGACGCGCCGGCGCATCGTGGACTTCATCGCCAGCCGATAACGGAGGAGCCGTCTCGACACCAGCATGACTGACTCGCTTCCCAAGCTGCAAATGTATATCGATGGCGGATTTTCCGATCACGCCTCCGGGGGATATTTCGAAAGCCATGATCCCTACACCGCCAAGCCCTGGTGCCTGGTTCCGCGGGGTAACGCCGACGATGTGGACCGTGCCGTACAGGCAGCGCATCGCGCATTTACCAGCGGGCAATGGCCGACCCTGAACGCCAGCCAGCGGGGCGAACTGTTGCGCAAACTGGGTCAGCTGGTCGCGGATAACGCCGAGCGGCTGGCTGAAGCCGAGGTCAAGGACAACGGCAAGCTGTTCAGCGAAATGGCCGCACAAATGAAGTATGCGCCGAGTTTTTATTACTACTTTGCCGGGCTGGCCGACAAGATCGAAGGCGCGGTCATTCCGACCGACAAGGCGTCGTTTACCTATACCCTGCACGAGCCGCTCGGCGTGTGCGCGCTGATTATCCCGTGGAACTCGCCCTTGCTGCTGGTGGCCTGGAAACTGGCGCCGGCGCTCGCCGCGGGCAATACCGTGGTGGTCAAGCCTTCCGAGTATACCTCGGCCTCGATCATGGAATTCATCAAGCTCGTCGAGCAGGCGGGATTTCCCAAAGGCGTGGTCAACGTGGTTACCGGTTACGGCGCGGAAGCCGGTCAGCCGCTGGTCGAACACCCGCTGGTGCAGAAAGTCGCGTTTACCGGTTCGTCGTTCACCGGTGCGAAGATCTATTCGGACGCGGCGAAGGATATCAAACGTGTCAGCCTCGAACTCGGCGGCAAATCACCGAACATCGTTTTCGCCGACGCCAACCTGGATAACGCGGTCAAAGGCGCGGTCGCAGGGGTGTTCGCGGCCACCGGGCAAACCTGCGTCGCGGGCTCGCGGCTGCTAGTGCAGGAAAGCATTCACGACGAATTCGTGGAGCGACTGGTCGACTTCGCGCGCGGCGCCAGAATGGGCAACCCAATGGATCTCGATACCCAGGTCGGTCCGGTAACCAACCTCCCGCAATTCGAAAAGATTCTGGGTTACATCGATATCGCCAAGGGTGAAGGCGCCGAGCCGGTGCTCGGCGGTGCGCGTGCGGAACGTCCGGAATGCGGCGATGGCTGGTTTGTCGAGCCGACGATATTCACCGGCGTGCGCAACGACATGCGTATCGCCCAGGAAGAAGTTTTCGGTCCGGTGGTCGGCGTCATTCCGTTCAAGGACGATGACGAGGCGGTCGCCATCGCCAATGACGTGATGTTCGGCCTCGCCGCGGGTGTCTGGACGGAAAACATTCGCCGAATCTTCAACATGGCCAGGCGGCTTCAGGCGGGCACCGTGTGGGTGAACACGTACCGAGCGGCGAGTTATACCACACCATTTGGCGGTTACAAGCGCAGCGGCCTGGGGCGCGAACTTGGCCAGGAAGCGATCCTCGAATACCTCCAAACCAAGAGTGTCTGGATATCGACCGACGAAGAAATGACCAATCCGTTCGTGCTCAGATAAGCGAGCAGCCAGCCGATCGCCAGCAAAACCCGCTCAGTTACGCCGCTTTAGCCCCCTGACCCGGAGCGAATGCACATGCGCCACGATTCCACGAGCAAGCAGCGCGGCCCGGCGGGGCAAGCGGCGAGCCAGCGCGGCGCCTGCATCGGCGCCGAGGTCGCGGTCGCAAAGCGCAACATGCCGGATATCGCCTGGCCGACGATAGTGTTGACGCTGGCGCTGCTGCTCGGTTACGGGGTAAGCGTGTGGCTGGCGGCGAGCGGCCGTATTCCAGTCTGGCTTGCAACCGCTCTTGACACGCTCATCATCTACGCGATCTATACGCCGCTGCATGACGCGAGCCATTCCGCGGTCGTGCCGAGGAACAAGCGTCTACGTTGGGTCAATACCGCCATCGGCATGGCGGCCGCGGTGCCGCTTTGGATGTTCTTTCACACCCACCGCAAGGAACACTTCACCCACCATGCCAAAACCAATACGCCGCAAGACAGCGATCTCTGGGCCAAGGGCAGCTTCGGCCGCGTCGTGGGCGTGCAGATTCCGTGGCTGCTGGTGAGTTACTTCAATCCGCTCGCGCTCTACCGGAGTTGCCTCAGGTTCAAACTCGAGCGCAGCGAGCGCTGGTTGACACTGGCGCTGTTCGGGGCCTACTCGGTGGCTGCGGCCGGGGTGGTGCTTGGCGGCCATGGCCTGGAGTTCTTGATGTTGTGGTTTATCCCCTGGTTCATCGGTCTGTTGGTGATGCAGACGCTGTTTGGCTGGTTCCCGCATCACGACCACTCAGAAACCGGCCGCTACCGCAACACCCGGATATCCCTTTGGCCGGGGGCCGAATGGCTGACTTTACAGCAGAATCTGCACCTGATACACCACATGCTGCCGACGGTACCCTTCTACCGTTATCGCGCCGTGTTCGATGAAATTCGCCCGATTCTGGCGGCCAGGGGCGCCCGCATAGAGGGTTTCTGGCCCGCGGTGCCCGCGCACTCGCGAAAAGGGCTCGCGAGGTGAGGTTCCCGTACTCCGTGTTCGTGCTGAGGGTTGACAGGCGGATACCGCGGGGCTCGTAGCTGGCCTGCGCTGCCTGCGCTGTAACGCGCAGCGGCAAGCAGATGGCCATGCGCAGGCGCCCTGCAGTCGGCCCGCTCGCCCGCGCGGCACGGCCACCGGCGGCCATTACGTGAATCCCGGTGAATGTGTCACGGTGGTTTGTTAAGCCAATGGCGGGTGGAGGTGAACTTTGCAGCAACAAACTTCGGGGCCCACCGCGGATCACTCAGTCTTGCGCCCACTGCTTGAATTTGCTCAAACCCTCCTCGATCTCGTCCACATCGATGCCCGAGTAGGCCAAACGGATGTAGCGTTGCGATTCACCTTTTTGGGCGCGGCCGAAGTGCAGCCGGGTGCAGAAAGAGACGCCGGTCTCGCGCATGACACGCTGGCGAAAGCCTTCGTAGTCATCGTACAAGCCCTTGGACTTCATCAGCTCGGTCACGTTCGGGAATAGATAAAACGTCGCATTGGGTTTGTAACAACGCACGCCCGGGATGGTGTCGAGGATCTCCAACGCTTTGTCGCGACGTTTCTCGAGCGTCCGGCGGATCTCGCAAGGGCCCGTTTGCGAACCCGTGAGCGCTTCGATGGCGCCATATTGGATGAAGTGGTTCGAGCACGACTCGTCATTGACGTTGAGCTTGGCCACGCAATCGACGATCGGCTTCGGGCCGATGGTTGCCCCCAGACGCCAGCCCGTCATCGCGAACTTCTTCGAAAAGGTATAAAGAATGACCGTGCGCTCCTGCATCCCCGGGAGAGAGGCAATGGACCGACTCTCGCCGATATAGCGTATGTCGAAATACGCCTCGTCGCTCAGCACGATGAGGTCGTGCTTGATCGCGAGCTCGGCGATCAGCCGCATCTCCTCGGGCGAGCTTTCCGCACCGGTCGGGTTGTGAAGGTTGTTGTAAACCAGGGCTTTGGTGCGAGGCGTGATCGACTGCTCGATGGCGGCCAGGTCGAGCTCGAAGTTCTGGTTGCCTTCGCTGAAGCCATAAGGCACAGCCCGGCCACCATGGAACTCGATCTGAGATTCATAGATGGGATAACCGGGGCTGGAGTAGAGCACCTCGTCGCCCGGGTCCATGAGGGTGAGTATAAACTTGCCGATAGAGGGCTTGCCGCCGGGTTGAATCACGACATTGTCCATGGTGTAGGAAACGCCTCGCGACTCGTTTAGCTCACTGGCGAGCAGCTCTCGAAGCCTCGGTATGCCATAGTTCGGGCAGTAACCGGTCTTGCCGTCCGTCGCCGCCTTGAACGCCGCATCGATGATGTTCTGCGGCGTCTTGATGTTCATGTCGCCAAGATGGAACGGGTACACCTTGTTACCGGCCGCGGCGAATGCCGCCGCTTCGGCGGAAACCGCAAACGCGGTCTCGGTGCCCAAACGATTCAATCGTTCAGCTAGATTCATGGGTGTGTCTCTATCGATTTCCTCAATCGTGAACGATACCGCGGACATGCTTATCCGAGAAAGTTCGGCGACCACTATCGCTAACGTGCATTTCCAACCTGAACGCACAAGATACGCGAGTTACCCCATCTTCTTGCGCAGTGCGGCCACCGTGTGTTCGCTGATCTCGATGCCGAGCGCGTGTAGCTCGGCGGCGATATTGATGTTGTTACGCGGGGTCCACTTCAGCCCACTCATCGGGTCGCGTGCGCTCACGGTCGTCGCGACCGTCAAGCTGCCGCGACGCCCCAAATTTCCACGGTGTTCTCGGGGGTGTGCATCTGCGGCTGGGGTACCAAGGTAAGCGGCGGCAAGGCACCGCCCATGCAGTCGCGCAGTGTCTTTACGAAGTGCTCGGTGTTGCTTGCCGAACCGTCCGACTTGAAGTAACAGACCGCGAGCTTGAGATCGGTAGACGATCGGCCGAAGTCCCTCAGTAGATCTTCTATGTATGACATCGTGAAGGTGGTTTGCGGGCCCAACTGACCCGCCAGCACCCGCTCCTTAGCGTTGTTGAACGGTTGTGAAGGGACCTGTCCACCCAGCCAGATCATGTCACGCAATCGGCTCGCCTGCCGGTAAGGCAGGGGGATGGGCCAATCCCAGACCCGGTCCGGCCAGCTGTCGTCCCGAGGAATGTATTTGTCGAAGCCGCCACGCGTCTGACGCATCGCAAGCACTTCTATCTTCGTCTGCGCGCCGCTCGGCCACAGCACTTGGCAGGGCACTACCGTGGCGACCGGACCCGGCTCTCGAAAAAAGCCTGCTCGTTGTTTTGCCATTCCGGCCCATTGCTCACGGGTTGTACCGAAGTAGTAACCTTCTTTCTTCACCGCATCTTGAAAAGAGGCGCCTAGCGCCGACAGCGTCTGTTCTATCGAGCGCATGATGGCGCGGGTCTGTGCGATGCCGTCGTCGGGCTCGGCAATCGTGCCGGTCGTGTCGGCGGCGGTGCGGCTTGCAACCGCAATGAACTCGCCGGCCCGCAAACCCGAGCTCAGCATGGCCGCCCTAAACAACCTCCGCTGGGATGCAGGAACCTCGAATTCGTCGACGCGGATGTCCTCGAATCCCCGCCAACCGCGCTTGGCGATCGCTTGAACCTGAATCTCCTGGCCCTCGAATGGTTGCATCAACACTGGTACCAACGAGATGACCGGCAGCGGCTCGCTCGGAAGCTCATTCGCCAGTGCCGCCAATACGCGCCATTCGTCAATGGAGCCGTCGCTGCGGTAGAAGGCCTTGATGCGAACCACGTCGTCGAGGCTGCAAGATTCGACGAGCAGTGATGTTCGGATGTTATCGAGAGCGCCCTTTATTTGAGCGTCCAGCTGATCTGGATTGCGGATCTTTCCGGCGTCGTCGAAGTCGCCGGCACCGCCGACGAAACTCAAGGCGCCGGCGGAACCGGCGAGATGGTGAGTGAAATCAATAGGCAGGCGCCAGCTGGGCTGCGGGATAGTCATCATCGATCCTCCAAGGTTCTGACGTTATTCGCCTCGACAATATACGCCAAGCCGAGTTGCGTACGCTCTCGGTCGTTGTCATCGTGCAGATAACCGGACAAAGGCCGCGTGGGTACCGCGCCGCAACCTATCGGTTCTCTATGGCCTTATCGCCGAACTTGGCCAGACGCGTTGCCTCGTTGACGGCAGTTTGGATATCAATCACCGGCACCAACCCGACTGGCGCAAAGCGCTTTCGCTCTTGGCCGAACAGCTCCCACAGCCAGTCGTTGTAGGCAACCGCCAGTGCCTTCTGATAACCGGGAT
Organism: uncultured Ectothiorhodospiraceae bacterium; assembly: GCA_964605765.1. Classification (GTDB taxonomy): domain Bacteria; phylum Pseudomonadota; class Gammaproteobacteria; order HK1; family HK1; genus CAZSDY01. Next base: position 6,718 of record CAZSDY010000007.1, read on the forward strand.
CTGGGGAGTTGTACAGAAACAGCGACCGATTGGGGTAGGTGACCTCCGCGCAGACACCTGCTTCCAGCAGATCGCCGATACGCTCCACGAGCGTCGCGAGCGGGGAGTCCTCATCCGCGCCTCCGGCGTCTAGCACTTCATCGAGCACGGCGACCAAGTACTCGCGGTCCTCCTCCGAGCGCGGTGCGGTCAGGGCCGGCGCCACGTGCTTCCAGTGGACGACCGCCTTCGTCGCCACGTCCTTTGCTGCTGCGCCCATCGTTCTCGCCTCTGGTGCAATTTCCGAGCTATACGGTGACGAAGCCCAGTTTCCGGTCCTGCGACACACGTTCGGGCGAGCGCTCCCTCGAGTCCCCGTAACCAGCGCCGCCACCGGTGGTCATGATCAACCGGTCGCCTCTCTCGAGTGCAAAGCTGAGCTTGGAGCTGAGCTCAATGACTTTTCCCTCACGAATCACCTGGGTGGACGCCGGCTTGCCGCTTTCTCCACCGAACAGTCCTTCCGGCCCGATTCGGAAGCGATCCGAATAGGTCGCGAACGTGACATTGTCCTTCAGCACCTCATAGACGCGGCGTAGACCGAGACCGCCTCTATACTTGCCGCGTCCGCCCGAGTCGGGCACGACCGAGTACTCCAGGACACGGAAAAAATCGTGCTCCATGTCCATCGCCTCCACCGGGATGTTGCCGCAGTTCGACAACGGAGAATCGACTGCATCACAACCGTCGTCCGTGGCTCCCGCACCATAGCCACCGCCGAAGATCTCCAGGTAAATAGAATAACCGTGCTCACCGAAGTGAGTAAGACAACAGGGTTCGGTCGTGTCGAAGCCGGCGGCAATCGCTTTTGCCGGTGCCGCCTTGGACAGTGCTTTCATGACCGCGTTGAAGGCTCGATATGCCGACAGCATTCTCGCCCGAACCGGCGCGGGTGGCCTGGGATTCAGTAGTGATCCGTATGGCGCCTTGACATCAATGGGGCGTTTGGCGCCTTCGTTGAACGGAATATCGGGGCTGGTGAGGACCGACTTCACACAGGAGAGCGCCGCCGCAATCGTCGAGGCGAACGGGCAGTTCACGTTGGATTTGACCTGCTTGCAGGTCCCCTCGAAGTCCACGCTGACCTGATCACCTTCGATGGTGACACTCGCGCGCACCGCTAGCGGGTCTTCGCTCAACCCATCGTCGTCCATCGCATCTTCACCGCTGTACACGCCGTCCGGGATCTCGGCGATGGCGGTGCGCATGCGGTGTTCGGAATAGTCAAGCAGCCCGCGCATCGACTCGCCAATCTTCTCCGCGCCATACTTGCGGCACAGATCCGATACACGGCGAGCGCCGATCGCGTTGGCGGCAAACTGGGCATTGAAGTCACCGATGGTGAGGTCCGGCACGCGGATGTTGGCGCGCAGCAATCTCTCCAGCGTGCCGCCGTTCCAGTCCCTTGCGAGATTGTATTTGCTCGGTGGAAGGATGATGCCTTCCTGATGCACGTCGCTCGCTTCCGGGTTGAGACCTGGGGCCCCACCGCCTAGGTCGAGATGGTGTGCGACGGTTGCGCTGAAACCCATGAGCTCTTCAGCAACGAAGATCGGCGAGAAGATGAACACATCGGGAATGTGCTGGCCGCCGTGGAACGGATCGTTGTTGATGTAGAAATCGCCTTCCACCAGTGTCTCCGGCGGATCGATCTCGGCACACGGTTTGAAGGTGGTCGCAATCGGGCCGAGCTGCATGGGAATAAGCTCGGCCTGACTGATCACATTGCCGTGACGGTCGAGCAGAGCAGCCGAGCAATCGTTGGCTTCACGTACGATGGGTGAATACGCCGAGCGTACCAGCTTCACACCCATTTCACGCGCCGCGGCGATGAGTGCCTGACTGATGACTGCATGATCGACGGGGTCAATGCGCATGAGCGGCAGCCTCCCATTGAACGATGAGGTTCTGATTCGGGTCGAGATGCACCGACCAGCCGCGTGGTACGTAGATGGTCGAGGTTTCGTCCTCGATCAGCACGGGCCCCGGCCTGGGCGTGTGCGAAACATGCAGGCGACCGAGCAGCTCACACTCGAGCTGCACGCCGCGATCGAAGAGCCGGGTCCGCCCTGGAGCTCGATGACTTTCGCTGGCCCGCAGACTCGGTAATGCATCCGGTGGCGCGCGGACGCCAAGGCGAAAGGAAACGATCTCTACGCGCTTGGCGTTCGACTCCGCGAACTCGAAGATGCGCTGATGCGCCGCATCGAATCGCTGCCCGAGCGTGTCGTCATCGAGCCCCATGAGCTGCTCAGCGCCGAACTCCACCGAGACCTCGAAGGCCTGGCCAACGTAGCGCATCTCGAGCACGTGGTGGAATCTCAGGCCCTCGGCAATCCCCAGATCTGCAAAACTCGAGATGGATTCAGCTTTCATGTGGTCGAAGATGCTACGCACTTCGTCAGCCGTGCCGGGCCCGAGACGCAGGCGCCGAGTCAAAGAGCTATACCGCACAAAATCGGATGCCAGTAGCCCGTATGCCGACAACACGCCGGCTGCGGGGGGAATACACAAGGTATCGATGCTGAGTTCCTCGGCGATACGCGCCGCGTGCAGCGGACCTGCGCCACCGAAGGGCACCAGAACGCAGTCTCTGGGGTCGTGCCCCCGCTCGGTGGAGACCAGCTGAATAGCCCGGACAATGTTGTTGTCGGCGACCCGAATGGCAGCGTCAGCCAGCGCCTGCTCGTGGTTGCCGAATTCGTGTGCGAGGTCGCCGAGAGACTGCTCGGCCAGCTTACACTCGATAGCCATTCTCCCGCCGAGAAAGGCCTCTGCGCGCAGGCTGCCTCGAATCATGTGGGCATCGGTGATAGTCGGCCGCGTACCGCCGCGTGCGTAACAGGCCGGACCCGGTTCGGCACCCGCTGACTCGGGGCCCACTCTCAGCATACCGCCGTCATCACGCCAGATAATGGAGCCCCCGCCCGCGCCGACGGTAACGATGTCCAGAACCGGTGTTCGAATAGGCAATCCGTCGATTTGCGTCTCTGTCGATAGTGCCGGCTTACCCTCCATCACCATGCACACATCCGTGCTCGTGCCACCCATGTCGAGCGTGATCAGGTTCTCGAATCCCGAGAGCTTCGCCTGACGCACGGCCCCGATCACCCCGGCCGCGGGTCCCGAGAACAAGGATGTGATGGCGTTGTCCGACATCCCGGCCGCCGGCAGCCGCCCGCCGCTCGACTGCATGATGCTGAACCGCCCCTCGAATCCGCGGCTGCCGAGCTCAGTTTCGAAACTTCGGAGATAACGCTCTATTACCGGGCGGACATACGCCGACAAGGTTGTGGTGGACGCCCGTTCGTACTCGCGAAATTCGCGCGTCACATCGCACGAGCAGGTGATGGGCAGCCTCGGCATCAGCTGCGCGATGATGCCGGCCACGCGACGCTCGTGCGCGGGAAACGCATAGCTGTTGAGAAAGCAGATGGCGACCGACTCGAACGCGCCTTCGGCAAAGAGGTGGCGCAACTGCTCGGTGAGCGTGCTCTCGTCGAGCCCGATCACCACCTCACCGGCCGAGTCGACGCGCTCCTTGATCTCGAACACCTGGCTTCGGTCCACCACGGCCGCCGGTTTTCGATAGGCCAGGTCGTAGATCTCGCGGCGGTTGTGTCTTTGCAGCAACAGCAGGTCGCGAAAGCCACTCGTGACCAGAAAAGCCACGCGTGCCCCTTTTCGTTCGAGGATGGCATTTGTCGCCACCGTGGAGCCGTGCACCAGGTCGGTGACGCCCGAAAGATCGATGCCGGCTGTCTCGATCGCGTTGAGTGCGCCTGCATGCGGTGTCGAAGGCGTGCTGGGAACCTTGGTGATTCGGATCTGCTCGCCGTCGATGGCGATCAGATCCGTGAATGTGCCCCCAACTTCTATGCCCAGTCGCATCAGCTCTCCTCGATATCATCTATAGCGTCAACTTACCCAATATCATGCCCGCTGAAGCCCATGACCCGTGCCTGGTCTTGCAGATCCGCGCTATAGATCAACGTGTGTGCGCGCTACCGGGCGGGAACGTCGATCTCCAACTCCGCGGCCAGCTTCAGCGCATCTTCCCAACAGATCTCGTCGATGGTGACTTTCCCGTCGCGCAGTGCACGCCCCCGGCTTGCGAAACTGCGTTCACCGGGCACCCGGATTTCCCCGACTCCAGGCGCCTTCGTCGATTCCTTGACTTGCTTGATGCGACCGCTCACCGCACGCTTGAATGCGGTCAGGCCGCCAAATTTGGCCGGGTCCGCTGCCATGAAGAAATGACCCTTCATAGCGCCTGGTTTCAACGCATGGTCGGTACCCATCGCACAGCCGACGAAAGCGCCGGCCAGGAAGTCGATCACCAGAAGAAGCCCGTAGCCCTTGTTGCCGAGGGGATTGATGGCGCCGGTGTGCGGCTGGAAGCCGTCGCCGTCGCAGACTTCCCTGGGATCGGTCGTGCGCCCGCCCTGGGCGTCGGCGACGACCCCTTCCGGAAGTGTCTTTCCGTAACGCTTCGCGTAGCGGACATGGGTAGGCAGGGTGGCGCAAGGGGCGAAGTCTATGATGTAAGGCTCTGTCTCGGTCGGTACTCCAATCGCCATGGGGTTGCTTCCAATCACGGGCTCGACGCCGCCGAGGGGATGCACCACCGGCACAACGTCGTCTGAGAGCACGAAGCCCACGACCCCTTCACGGGCCATCTGCTCTGCGTAATAGCCCGCCATGAACAAGTCATGGCTGTTCCGCACCCCCACCACCGAGCACCCTGCGGCTCGCGCTTTCTTCGCTGCGGTCTCGGCTGCCAGGAGCGCTGCGAGTTGGCCGGGCCCGGATTGACCGTCGATGAGCGCATACGCGTCGCCTTCCTCGACCACCCGTGGCTTCGCCTTTGGGTCCGCCCTGCCGCTTTGGTAGTCCTGAAGGTGCGAATTAATCAGATGATTGAGGCCTTGAACCCCTACTCCCCGCAGGTCGCACTCGAGGTGCAGGTCGGCAAGCGTCTTGGCTGTCTCCGTGTCGACGCCCACAGCGGCGAGCATGCGTTCCATGAGGTCACGCACGACGTCTATCCGAATGTCTACGGTGCGGTCATACATCATCTGAACTGTCCTCCCCGTCGCTAATGATGTCGGGGAATACGCGGCGAACGTGTTCCCGATTGTCCTGATTGCCGGAGAGCAATCGGCACCGTGTCAGGTGGTCTTTCAACAAGACTCGCAAACACCGATACGTTTCAACCTTACCATCATCGGCGAGACCGTGGTGACCTACGCTTAGCCTGCCACGGCAAAATTCGGCAATATGGGGCAATATTGGAGGCTGCTCGATTGCGTTGTGTTTTATTGCTGAGTTCATGCCCAATCGACGGCATCGTGAAGCGGCGCCGCAGGTGGTGGCGAGAGGTGACAAATGACGAGTGCCGCTGGAGTTTCCCCTGAAGCCAACCCGGACGATCTGCGTATGAAAATCTCGAAAATCTCGGTTTACCGGGTACTCGTCCCGTTCAAGCCCCTCGGCAGTCTTTGGGTGGGCCGGCGAAAACCCTCTCATCTCGATAGCACTGTCGTCGCCGTTGAAACGGATGGCGGCCTGGTAGGTTATGGCGAAAGCTGCCCCATCGGCGCCGTCTACCTACCGGCTTTCGCCGGCGGCGTGCGTGCCGGGATCGCCGAACTCGCGCCGGCGTTGCTTGGCCAGGACGCTTGCGCGCTGAGCGCGATCAATCAAACGATGAACGACACGCTCTACGGCCATCCACATGTCAAGGCGGGGCTGGACATTGCCTGCTGGGATGTGTTCGGCAAGGCCTGCGGGTTGCCCGTCAGTGAGTTGCTGGGCGGGCGGGTACAGGACAAGGTCCCCGCGTATGCTTCGATTCCACTTGCCGCCCCCGATGAGATGGCCGCGACGGTGCAGATGAAACAGGCAGAGGGGTTCACGCTTTTTCAGATCAAGGTTGGCGCGGACCCGGTGGAAGACGCCGCACGGGTCGCCTCCGCTGTCGGCGCCGGCCGGACCGGCGACCTGTTCATGGTCGATGCCAATCGCAGCTGGTCCGAAGCCGATGCATTGCGCGCGGTGAGGGCGTTGGACGGTATCGACTGTTATATCGAACAACCCTGCGCGAGCTACGAAGAGTGCCTGACGGTGCGCGCGCGTTGCCGCCATCCGTTTATCCTCGATGAGGTCATCGACGACGCTCGCGGGCTGGCGCGCGCCATCGCCGATAACGCGCTGGATGCCCAGGTGATCAAAGTCACACATGCCGGCGGCTTGACCCAGGCGCGGCTGCAAAAGGACCTGTGCGCGGGCCACGGCATCAAGATGCGTATCGAAGATACGGCCGGAACCGAAGTGGTGCGTGCGGCCCAGGCGCAGCTGGCAGCGACCCTGCCGGGCAAATTGCTCCTCGGCTCGTACCCCTTCGTCAACGACATGCCCGCTGTCGCCGACGGCGCCCCCTCGCTTCGTGACGGCTGCCTGGAATTGAACGACCGGCCGGGACTCGGCCTCGCTCCGCGCGCCGAAGCGCTCGGTGAGCCGGTCGCGGTCTACACCTGACGGGTGATGCGATGAAACTGACGAAGATCTCCGTCTACCGGGTTGACCTCCCTTTCCACGGCGGCGCCTACAAGCTCTCGGGTGGCCGCGAATGGAAGAGCCTCGACTCCACGTTCATTCGGCTCGATACTGACGAGGACATCGTCGGCTGGGGGGAAACATGTCCCTTCGGCGCGAACTACCTGCAGGCGTTCGCCAGCGGTGCGCGCGCGGGTATTGCGGAGCTTGCCCCGGCCCTGCTTGGACTCGATGTCTCCCGGCCCGGTGCGATCTATGCGCGCATGAATGACGAAATGCTGGGCCATCCTTATGTCAAACACGGCATCGACATGGCCTGCTGGGACATCCTGGGCAAGCGCGCCGGAGTGCCGCTCTTCAGCTTGTTCGGTGGCCGGGTCATGGAGCGCGTACCCGTCTCGGGAGGTATGCCGCTGGCCGGCGGTGAGCTGCAGGACGAGATGATCGCCCGCTATCGAAAGGATCAGTGCCGGCAGTTCTCGACCAAGGCCAGCGGTGATCCCGACATCGATATATCCAATCTCCTGGCGCTTGGCGAAAAGCTGTCGGCCGGCGAGTCTATCAAGCTGGACGCCAACGGCGGTTGGCGAGTGGACCAGGCGATTCGTGTCATGCGTGCGAGCGCCGGGCTCGACATTTATTTTGAACAGCCCTGCAAATCCTACGAGGAGTGCCGCATCGTCCACCGGGCCTGCGGGCGGCCGCTGGTGCTGGACGAGTGCGCCCTCGAGCTGCGCGACATCGTACGGGCGCACAATGAGGGCGTTTGTCACGCGGTGAATGTGAAGATCGGGCGTGTCGGTGGGCTCACGCCGGCGCTCGCGATTCGCGATGTCTGTGCTTCGCTTGGCATCCCGGTTCACGTCCAATGCGCCGGTGGCAGCGGGCTCACCCAGGCAGCCATCGTCCACCTTGCGCATAGCACGCCGGCATCGCGTCTGCTGTACATCTGGGACATCGGCGAACTGGTCAGCATGCGAACCGTAGACCGTCCAATCGCACGCACCGGCGGGACCATGAGAGCCGGCGCCGGCGCCGGCTTGGGGGTGGCCCCGCTTGCGGAGGTGCTCGCTGAACCCGTGGCGGTCTATGAGGACTGAGCGAACCGGTATTTCAAGCCTTCATTGCCCGACTGGCGGCCCTGGCACCCGAGTCCTTGACCCGACCCGGCAGGCCAGGTCCCGGGCCGTCAGCATCTCGATGCAGGGTATCGTCACCGCGCCCCTGTTCAAGGTCGGGTTCATGGAGGAGATGGAACGCGCCTGGGGCCGGCGCTGGGGCGCCCAGACCCACACCGGGCGCCTGGAGATGGTGCTGGTCCACCGCCCGGGCGAGGAGAACGAGGCGCCGGAGATCCGCGAGGACCCGACCTTCTTCAACCTGCCCGAGGGCGTGCCTGAACCCAAGGGCCTACGGGAGGAACACGACGCCTTCGCCGACATCCTCCGGCGGGAGGGCACCGAGGTGGTCTACCTTGACCCCGAGCGGCCGCTGGTGGGGACCTACGGTATCCCGCTGCGCGCCCTGGTCTACGCGCGCACCGGCACGGTGATCCAAGGCGGCGCAATCATCGACCGCAACGCCAACCACTACAAGCGCGGCATGGAGCGCTTCTACGCCAAGCGGCTGGCGGAGCTGGGCTGCCCGATCCTCTACACCGTGCACGGTATGGGCTCGTTCGAGGCCAGCGACCTGATCTTCGTCGACCCCAAATGCATCACCATGCCGCTGATCGACTGGTGAGGTCGAAGGTCTTAGTCGTAGGACAGACCGGTCTTCGCCAGCTCCCTGGGAGTCTTCTCGTAGAGGTTGGTCAGGCGCTCGGTGAAGCCCTCGTCGTCGATCAGCTTCTCGGTCCGCTCCATGCTCAGGGTGTGGCCCGGGATCTCGTCGGCATTGACCACGCGCACCTTGCCAGTCGGGAGCCTCCAAGATCACCAGCACGGGGTTGTTGTTTCGCGAGCCCTCAGCAGTCGAGACCGTGGATGTTCGTAAAGCAGGAGGGATATTTTTGACCTTCTTGCATATCATATTGATAGATGTTATGCATAAAATATGGCACTCCAAAGAACAACCCTGCTCTTGAACGACGAGTCCCGGCAGGCGGCCAGACAGCTTGCCTTGCGTTACAATTGCTCGGTTTCCGAGGCAATTCGGCGCGCGGTCGTTCGGCATCGTGATGCCTTGTTCGGGGTTCCTGCCGAGAGCCGCATCGAGCGGCGCAAGACTCTGGAGCGCCTGTTCGATCTCTTCGAGGGAAACGATCCGGCTGAAGAGGTACGCCGCCTGAAAGCGGAGGATGAAGGGTTCTAGTGAAGGCTCATCTGGATACCGATTTCCTCATCTATGGATTGTCGCGGGTGGGACTCGAGCGTCAGCGATTGTTGGAATTGGCGGAATCGGAGGTCGAAATTCAGATGAGCGCCGTCGCGTGGTACGAATTTTCGCGCGGCCCACGTACTCCCGAGCAACTCGCAGTCGCACGGTCATTTCTGTTCGACGCTGGCGTCGTGCCGTTTTCCGAAGAACTGGCGACAGTCGCCGCAAACGTCTTCCGCAGCCTGGGCTCGCCGCGTCGGCGTACTGCCGACATTGCAATCGGTGTCACCGCGGCCGCATTCGACGCGCGTCTGGTGACTCGCAACGCCGCCGATTTCGCGGGCATCCCACATCTCCTTGTCGAGTCGGTCTCCAGCGCATAGGCCGTGCGAATTCTCGGGCGTGTACCAATCGAGATCGTAAACGGCAAGCGTGGTCTTTCACGGTCATTTGCAATAGCCCTTGAATACGCACTCGGTACCTGCAGCGAGATGTGGGTGCGAATGCAAGCGGAGTACAATCTGTGCGAGGCGCGAAAAGACGTCGCCCAACAGGGTCGAGTTGATCTGGTAGGATTTCCTTAACCGCCCACGCTGCGGCGTACCGGCGCGTGTTCTCGCCGAGATCGCTGACCTGGCTTCTCGAAGAAGCCCGTAGCCCTTGTTGCCGAGGGGATTGATGGCACCGGTGTGCGGCTGAAAGCCGTCGCCGTCGCAGACTTCCTTAGGATCAGTCGTGCGCCCGCCTTGGGCGTCGGCGACGACCCCTTCGGGAAGCGTCTTTCCGTAACGCTTCGCGTAGCGGACATGGGTAGGCAGGGTGGCACAAGGGGCGAAGTCTATGATGAAAGGCTCTGTCTCGGTCGGTACCCCAGATGATGGGCCGTTCACGAGCCGTTGCGGCGCACCGATGCATGCCGAGCAACCGTCCATTCGAAGTGTCCGAATACATTTGAAGGCTGGCTGTTTGCGCCTCTGAATTTCCTATTGACCCAACTCCTCATCTCGATCTTTGTACTGGCACAGCCCGGCCGCCGAAGGCGCGCTCCCTTGGACTTCGAGCCCGTAGAGTCGTTCGACCTCGGCACGCTGCGAGCGCTGGTGCGTGCCGTGTATTTGCGTGTGTTTGCAGGCGGTTGAGCGCTCGGGGTTGTCGGAATTTTTTACACATTTTCGCCCCTGCGAGTGCCCATCACGGGGTCACCGGACGAGAGATCAATCACTTACGGCCAGAACTACGTCATATGACATAGTCGGAAAACTTTACACCTTTGGCGCCGCACCAAACGGGTTTCTACCCAAGCCATTGAAACAAGGACACTTTGTAAACCTGGCGTGCGTTTTGCGTGTGATCAAACGAGCGCGGTATCGGGTTGCCGGCAACAGGTTTGGGAATTCGGTGCTTTATTGAAGAAAGCGCGGTTGATACTCCTTGGATCTGAAGGGAGGGTTTCGGAGTGAACGTATCCAGCGCACAGGACGTCAAACGCACCGCGAGCGCGGTAATCGCCTCCCTGGCGGCTTCTCGGCCCGCAGGCGCTGCAAGAAACTTCCTATCCCTGGGCGATCTCGCGACTAGGTCTACGACCGAACAACCAGACGGGAGAAGTACCGTGACGCGAAACTCGAACGATGAAGTCTCAGACCCTGGGAATCCAGAATCACATGCGGGCCGATTCGTTGCCGCAGCTATGCTGCTGGCACTATCCGTCGGGTCCGCACAGGCCGTGCCCTATACCGTTACCCAGCTTAGCAGCCACGGGGTGAAGCCAGAGATTGGTGACAATGGCGATGTCGCCTGGCAGGGCTGGGACGGCGCGGGATTTGGAGAGATCTTCCTCTACGACAGCTCGGCAAGTTCCGTCACCCAGCTCACCAGCAACAGCTACTATGACTATGCCCCCGCCCGAGTCAACGCAAACGGAGATGTCGCCTGGCTCGGAACCCCGTTCTCCCCGGCGTTCGAGGAGGTCTTCTTTTACGACGCCGGCACCATGAGCATCACCCAGCTGACCAACTCCTTCTACGACGAGAGCCAGCTTCAAATCGGCGACGGCGGGGATGCGGTCTGGGCCATCGCCGACGAGATAGTCCTCTTCAACGGCACCACCACCCAGCAGCTCACCCACAACAGCTACTCCGACCGGGCACCTCAGATCAATGCCCATGGGGATGTCGTCTGGCACGAGAATTACGCCGGGATGGATGAGGAGATATTTCTCTACGATCGTGATACTGCCGTCACAACCATGATAACCAACAGATGGAAAAAGCAAGATTTCGCGCCTCAAATCAACACCAATGGAGACATCGCCTGGTTGGGCACGGACCCTTATGGGAGTCTAACGACCCAGGTCTTCCTCCGGGACGGCACCACTTCCGTCACCACGCAACTCACCCATGGGGGCGCTAGTATGGACGACGTACAAATCAGCGACAACGGCAACGTCGTCTGGTCCGGGCCGGGGGGGCACGGATTTGACGACGAGATCTTTCTCTACGACGCCACCACCGCCACGACGACCATGCTCACCGACAACACCGTTCGGGACTACAATCCCCGGATCAGCGCGAATGGGGCGGTTGTCTGGGCTGGCTGGGATGGGAGCGATTACGAGATTTTCCTCTACGACGGTGCCATCACTCAGCTCACAGACAACGATTACGAGGACGAGGATCCGCGGATCAACGCCGATGGGCACATCGTCTGGTATGGGAGAATACTGGGGGCGGACTACCATACGGAGTACCGGACCTTCCTGGCGACCCCGGGAGGCACCCCCCCCGAACCCACCACCCTTGCGCTCCTAGCCCTCGGACTGGTCGGGCTTGGCTTGAGCAGGCGCAAAGCGGCGTAGCTAGCTCTCCTATCGGCGACACAACACAGCCCCCGCTGGTGAAACCTGGCGGGGCTTTTCTTCCTACGCCAAGCCGCCTCTACGCAGCCCCCCTAGCCCGGCACCCGGACCGTCAGGTCGAGGACCCCACGCCACGACGCTGGAAGGCGCCGTTCGCCGACAATCCGCTTCGCTCCGACCTCGAACCCTTTACTCGATAGCAGCGCTGATCGCAGTGGCGTCGCGGAACGCGCGGTTACGGTAAGATGGACCGGAATCTCCTATGATTGACTATGCAACGTAGCGCCCGCTTACCGTCAAGACGAGATTGGAATCCATGGACCTGACGCTGCAGATGCAGCGGAGAATTGCCGAATCGGGAGACGATCATGATATGCCCGAAATGCGAGTCGACGATGGAGCAGGTCGTATACGAAGGTATAGAAGTCGACCGTTGTACCTCCTGCAAGGGGCTGTGGTTTGATAGTGGCGAAATGGAAGCCCTGAGTGCTGCGAACGCGGCAGCAAGCATCGATGTAGGTGACGCTCGCGCAGGGGCTCAGATGAGTGAAATCGACCGCTATCCATGCCCGAGATGCAGTGGGGGCATGGTGCGGATGGTAGACCCGAAGCAGTCGCACATCTGGTACGAAAAATGTAGCTCTTGCGGCGGATCGTTCTTCGACGCAGGGGAGTTTCGAGACCTGGCCGAGAAATCAATCTCGGATTTTTTCAAGAGCCTTTTCACACCCGAGCGAAAATAGGCATGTGGTCGTACCCTTCAGCGTGTGCGGGGGAAGGCAGCGGCTCCATGAATCTCTTCAAAAGACAACTTTCACTGAAGGTTGTCGGCATTTTCCATGACATCGATTGAAGAGGCGAAAGCCATGGTTATCGTCTTGTAGACTGGCCGTCCGTCATAGTATGGAACACGCTCGAAACGCCCTGTGACTCTCACATGGTCCCCATCCAGGGGCGTTCGGGCGACATCGTCGGGATCAAACGTGACATAGCCGGCCGTACCGTCTCCTGAAATCTTCAGGAATGAGAGTTCCTTGCCATCGGACGATTGAGCCAAAATAGAGGTCCGATGCGGAACCACGACCCCTTCGATGCGGAAACCCCGTATGTGGAACGAAGATTTCTTGGCGGTGACGAACTCGTCGATTTGCATGTCCACGGGAGTGAAGAGCAAATAAGCGCTAATAGCCACGACGCCTACAACGGTTCCGATGATGAGCCTGGCGAGGAACGCTAATGCGGCCGGTTCCCGTTCGACCGCTTGACCAGGATCGGCGCCGGCGGATTTCCCGGCTTGTTTCCGCGAGGGACCTGGCGGGCTCCTGAGCTTGGCGACAACAACGCCGCAGGTAGCGCAGATATCAGCCTTCGGCTGCATTTTGCCGCACTTGGGGCAGATCATGTTCGTCGCCACTGGGTCAGATGTCATGCCGTCACCCTCCTGTTGCCGGCCCCAGCTTTGATCTTAGCAGAGGTCATTTCGCCGATTCACCGCAGATAGTGGCTCGGCCGCCACTCATCCTGCGGTGCTCAGCGGCTAACCACCGCGATGTAGAGATCGGCAACTGATCTGGCGCTCATCGCCCGGACCCTCCAGCATCGGGACGCACGCGATGACTTCACGGGCAAGACGCCTGTTGGCGCTACTCACGCACCGCCCGCGGTCTCGTTGCGTTGCGGAGCATGCTTGCATTCCAGCAATCACTCGAGCAGCCCCTGGCGCTTCAATCGGTTGATGTCCTTGCTCGCTTGCTCGAGTCCCTCGCGCGCTTTTTCCTTGTCGGTGGCGAGTACGTCACTGGCGGAGCGTGCGAGCGCCGCCTGCTCCTCGACGAACGCCTTTTCGCCGATGGCGTCTTGCAGTGAGGTATCCTGTTCATCGAGCTGGGCGCTGATGTCGGCCAGCAGATCGTCGCTCGCCTGCTGGGAGTCACGCCGTTCGTCATCCGCTCTCTCCTTGAGCGCCCACTTCTCGGCGAGGTCCTTCTCCGCCTTCTCCAGCTCGGAACTCGAGTGCTCCCGCTCCTTGCGTAACCAGTCCTCGGCTTCCTCTGCGAGGTCCAGACGCAGTTCCTCCTCGGTCGCTCGCTGTCTGGCTGCCATCTCCTCGCCGGCGAGCTTGCTGGTATCGGCATCATCGGCTGCGCGCCGCGCGGCGTCGAGCTGTCCGGCTGCTTCGCTGACATCGGCGTCCATGCGCTTGATCTCCGCCTGCAGCGTGTCCTCGTGCGGCTCCGTCTCATCAGGTGCCCATTCTCCACTTGCGGCGCGGATCCTCGCGAGCTTGTGCATCATGGCGCGGCGCTTGGTCTCGGCGGCTTCCTTGGCCTGCTGCGCGTTGCCGAGCGATTGTCTGGCTCGAGCCGCTTGCTCGCGCAATCGTTCGCTCTGCGCCTTGCGCCGGGCATCGGCCTCCTTGCGCCGATTTTCCTCGACCGCGCGCATGGTAGCCACGACGCGGTTGGCTTCCTCGTCGGCCTGCGTCTTGGCACGTTGCGCGTCGTCTACATTTCTCTGGGCTTTCTGCAAAGCCGCCACGCTGTGAGCGAACTGCGCCTCGAGCCTGCTGCGATCCTCGCGCAGGGCAGACTCGGCCTCGCGGCGTAGTTGCTCCTCTTCACCGGCTTCTTCGGAACGGATGCGATTACTCTCGCGATTGCTGTCCACCTTCACCTGCGCGAGGCCGTCCTTGATCTTGCGCGCCTCCTTGGCGAGAGAGGCGCGCGAGCGCTCGATCTCGGCATCGATGCGCTCGCGCTCCTGGCGCAGGCGGTCCTCGGTCTCCGTCCTCGTCTTGTTGAGCGCCGCCAGCCTGGAGGCGGCAAGCGCATACTGCTGTTGCAGTCGGGTTTCCTCGTCGCGCAGGCGCAAATCCGCGCGCTGGCGCAGATTCTGACACGCCGCCTCGGCGTGTGCCCGGCGTCTCTCGGCGTCCGCCTCGACGGCACGCAGCTTCGTCTGCGCCGCGAGCTTGCGATGCTGTGCTTCGGCCAGCCCTTTGCTCGCCGTAACCGACTCGAGCTCGAGCTTCTTCTGCCGGGCGCGCAGTCTCGCGTCAGCCTTGATCTGCGGCAGCGCCGCGGTTTCCTCTTCCCATACCCGCCGCGTGGTCGTGGCTTCCAGCTTTTCGCGGAATGCCTCTTCGACGTCCTCGCTGGCGCGTTCGAGCTCGGCGGACCAGTGCTTGGAGTCCGATTCGATGCGTCTTGCTACACACGGGCCGGCGGCGCCTGGCGCGTCCGTGCCGAGCAGTCCGCCGGCCAGCAGGTTGACCTGCAGGCCGAGCTCCGCGAGCAGAAAGGCGGCGGCTCTTGCGCGGCGGCCCGAGTCCGAGTAAAGGACATAAGGCCGATCGGCATGGAGCTCGGTGGCCCGCTCACGCAGCTCGGCCAGCGGGATGTTCACGCTGCCCTCGATCCCGTTGTTGCGGTGCTCATCAGTCAGGCGCACGTCGAGCCAGACGCCGCCGCCGGCGACCACGCGCCGGCCCTCCTCGATGCTCAGCGCGCTCAACACGGGCTCACTGATCAAGGACCGGAAGTCGTCCTTGGTCATGCGCAAGAGCTTGCCATCGCTCAGCATCTCGACGGTGGCGTTGCGCTGCGTCCCGGTGATGAGGGCTTCTTCGCCGAAGCCGTCACCCGGTTCCAGACGGGCCAGCTCGACGGCCGACCCGGCGCCTTGCATGGTCCGGCTCACCGCGCAACAGCCCTCGCGCACGATGTAGTAGTACTCGCCCGCCTCACCCTGGCGAATGACCTTGTCGCCGGCCTCGACGCAGACCGTCTCGAGACGATTGAAAATGTGCTCTATGTTGGCAGGCGGGATGCGCGCGAACAGCTCCGACCCCAGTACCTTGGGTACCCATCCGGCGCAGTCCTTGGCACTGAGCGATTGCAGGCTCTCGTTCTGCGATAGCTGCATCCAGATGAGCAGCGTGCTGACGAGCGAAACATCGACGCGCAGCAGCCGGGCATCACCGATCGCCCGCGCACTTGCGTGCCTCGCACGCAGCTGATGCAGTGCAAAGCGCGCGTCCTCGGTGCCGCCCACGATGGTTTCCAGCAGCCGATCCCCATCGTACAGGCCAATCTCGCCGTGGAGCAGGTAGTAGGTCTGCTCGCCCCCGTCACGATCAGCGGTAATGCGCTCGCCGGGTTCCAGAGCGATCTCATGCGTGCGTGGCAAGAGTTGCCGGCGCTGTTCGATGCTGAGAGCGTTGATGGGGGTGAGCCTGCCAAGCTCCTCTTCGTCGATACGACAAACGCTTTCCTTCATGCTGTCCCTCCGTTGCAGCAATCCCGTCACCGCCCAGGAGTTACCGATTCGTGCCTTGTGGTGGCTCACGGATCGCGACGAGTTGCCCGGTATCGCTTACTCAGGGTCGGGCCGTGATCCGCACGGACTCGGCGGACCTGGAATGGATAGTCTAATTCACAATTGCCCGCTTGTTCATGATGCGTTTCAAACTTTGGCGAGCGTGGTGGACGCGCCGTGGCATATCGATGGCGTCGAGCGTGAAAATGCGTTCTCAGCCATGAGACTGCATGTGCTTCACTGCGCCACCCCTCATGTGACGCGTCGCCCTGGCGGTGCGAAAAGGTGGTTGGCTGAGGACACGGTACCCCCCGGTGACGTATCATCCACTCATGCGGCAGAACGCCGCGCATTCAATCATCAACCTCTGATAACAACACCATAGGAGGACATCATGGGCAGTATCATCAAGCGAGTCTGTTCGCTGGTATCGGCACTCGTGCTCGCATGCGCCGTGTTCCCGGCACAGGCGGGGACCCCGAAAAACACCTTCGTGATGGCGAAGGACATCAGTGACATCATCACGCTCGATCCCGCGGAGGTCTTCGAGCTCACGGGCGGCGAGATCATCGCGAATCTCTACGACCGGATAATGATGTTCGAGCCCGAGAACCTGACCAAGCTCGTCGGCGGTGTCGCCGAGAGCTGGGACGTGAGCGGTGACGGCAAGAGCATCACCTTCACCGTGCGTCCCGGGCTGAAGTTCCACTCCGGCAATCCCGTTACGGCTGCCGATGTGGCGTTTTCGTTGCAGCGTGTGGTCAAGCTCAACAAGACACCCGCCTTCATACTGACGCAATTCGGCTGGAAGCCGGATAACGTCGATCGGCTGATCCAGGTCGTCGACCCCTCGCACGTCAAGATCAGCATCACCGAGGAGTTCTCGCCGGTGCTGGTGCTGAACGCGCTATCGGCGGGCGTCGGCTCGGTGGTGGACAAGAAGCTCGTTCTCGAGCACGAGCAGGATGGGGATCTGGGCTACGCGTGGCTCAAATCCGAGGACGCGGGCTCGGGTGCGTTCAAGCTCAAAGCGTGGAAGGCCAACGAGGTCGTCTCCATGGACGCTTTCGACGCTTACCGGCACGGCAGGCCGGCCATGGACCGCGTCATCGTGCGCCACGTGCCGGAGCCCTCCGCGCAGCGCCTCCTGCTGGAAAAGGGTGACGTGGATATCTCGCGCAACCTCACCCCCGATCAGATCAAGGGGGTGCGCGGCAACAGCGCCATCGCCATCGACAACAACCCCAAGGGTACTATCGTGTACATGGCGGCCAATGCGAGCCACCCGATACTCGGCAACCCCAAGGTGAGTCAGGCTATCCGCTACCTCGTCGACTACCGCGGCATGGCGGACTCCTTCCTTGCCGGCCAGTTCGTGGTGCACCAGGCGTTCTGGCCCGGCGGGCTGTGGGGAGCTCTCGAGGAAACGCCGTTTCATCTGGATGTGGCCAAGGCCAAGGCACTGCTTGCCGAGGCGGGATATCCCGACGGATTCTCGGTGCGCATCGATACGCTCAACGCGGCGCCGTTTCCCGACCTCGCGCAGTCCGTCCAGTCGACGCTTGCAAAAGCGGGCATCAAGTCCGAGATCGTGCTCTCCGAGGGCAAGACCTTGTGGCCCATGTACCGCGCGCGCAAGCACGAGCTGATCCTCGCGCGCTGGTCGCCGGACTATGTCGATCCGCACGCCAACGCGGATGCCTTCGCGCACAATCCCGACAACCGCTTCGAGGCCAAGCTCACCGGCAAGCTGACGTGGCGCAACGCATGGGCCGACGAGCGCATCAACAAGCTCACGGAGGCGGCGAGAAACGAGATCGACCCGGGCAAGCGCGAGCAGCTCTACTTCGACCTGCAGCGCGAGATCCAGAACCACTCGCCCTTCACGATCATGTTCCAGCAAAACGAGCAGGTGGCGCGGCTCAAGGGCGTGACCGGGTTCGTGTCCGGCTCGAACTTCGACCTGGTCTTCTACCGCAACGTGAAGAAGTAGCGCCGGTCTTCGCGCATGGCTGAGGCTTCGGCGAGCCACACGACAGCGGCGGCGCCCGTCATCATCCGGGCGCCGCCCTCGGCACTCAGAGCCACGGCCGGGGTGCTGGCGACGCTTGCACTGACGTTCCTGGGGCTGACGGCGGTCACCTTCACCCTCGGTCGCGTGATGCCGGCCGACCCCGTGCTCGCCATCGTCGGAGACCGGGCTTCCGGCGAAGTCTACGATCGCATGTATCGCGAGATGGGACTTGATCGGCCCATCTACGAGCAGTACTGGCGCTACCTGAAGCAGCTCGTGCGCGGCGATCTGGGTGTTTCCATCATGACCACGCGGCCGGTGATGGAAGACATCCGGCGCTTTTTCCCCGCGACGCTGGAGCTCGCCAGCATCGCAATCATTCTGGGCGTCGGAGTCGGTATACCCTTCGGCGTGCTGGCAGCGGTCAGGCAGGGGCGCTGGGCGGACCACCTGGTCAGGGTGTTCGGCCTGCTCGGTTACTCCGTGCCGGTATTCTGGCTCGGCATGGTCGGGCTTCTGGTGTTCTACGCGAAGCTCGACTGGGTTGCCGGCCCGGGGCGCCTGGATGTCTTTTACGACGACATCGTGGCGCCGGTCACGGGCGTCATTCTCGTCGACTCGGCCATTGCGGGTGAGTGGGAGATCTTTCGCAATGCGATCTCACACCTGATCCTGCCGGCGGCCATTCTCGGCACCTACGCGCTGGCCTACATCGCGCGCATGACGCGCAGCTTCATGCTCGACCAGCTTGGGCAGGAGTACATCCTCACCGCACGCGTCAAGGGCATGTCGG
Organism: uncultured Ectothiorhodospiraceae bacterium; assembly: GCA_964605765.1. Lineage (GTDB taxonomy): Bacteria > Pseudomonadota > Gammaproteobacteria > HK1 > HK1 > CAZSDY01. The sequence continues at coordinate 25,615 of CAZSDY010000007.1, forward strand.
AGGCCGCCGTCATCTGGCGCCACGCCTTCAGGAATGTGCTGGTGCAGCTCATCACCATCATCGGCCTCACCTACGCCTCCTTGCTAGAGGGCTCGGTGCTCACCGAGACCGTGTTCGCCTGGCCCGGTATCGGGCAGTACATCACCACCTCGCTGTTCAACGGGGACATGAATGCCGTGCTGGGTGGCACTATCGTGGTTGGCATCAGCTTCGTGGGCATCAACATGTTCTCCGACTTGCTCTACAAGCTGGCCGATCCGAGGGCGCGGGGTTGAGCGCGCGCCCCGGTATGCGTGCCTGGCTGCTTGTCGACACGCCGCAATCGACGCTTCAGGCGCGCTGCCAGCGGGTATTTCTCGGCTGGCTCGGGTTCAAATCGAACCCCATTGCCATGGCCGGCTTCGTGATCACGGTGGCACTGGTGCTGATGGCGCTGTTCGCGCCCTGGATCAGTGGCACCCTGGGGCTGGAACCAAGCCTCGGCGACAGACTGTTGCCCGCGAGCAGCGCGCATTGGCTTGGCACCGACGAGCTCGGCCGGGACATTTTCGACCGCATCGTGTGGGGCTCGCGCATCACCTTGTACATCGTGTGGCTGGTCGGTGTGATCGTGGTGCCCGTCGGTCTGCTGGTTGGCATTGTTGCGGGCTACATGGGCGGCATGGTTGACAACGTGCTGATGCGCATCACGGACATCTTCCTCGCCTTTCCGCGGCTCATCCTGGCCCTCGCGCTGGTTGCCTCGCTCGGCCCCGGCCTGGAGAACGCGGTGCTTGCTATCGCGCTCACCACCTGGTCGCCCTATGCGCGCATCGCGCGTGCCGAGGCGCTGACCCTGCGCAACAGCGAGTTCATCCTGGCCGCCAGGGTGCAGGGAGCCACGACCGCGGGCATTCTTTATCGCCACGTCATGCCGCTGTGCTTGTCATCGGTCATCGTGCGCCTCACGCTCGACATGGCCGGCATCATACTGACCGCCGCGGGGCTGGGCTTTCTCGGCGTCGGGGCGCAGCCGCCCACCCCCGAGTGGGGTGCGATGATCTCGAGCGGCAGGCAGTATCTGCTCGACCAGTGGTGGGTGCCGACCGTGCCGGGCATGGCCATCTTCCTGGTGAGCCTTGGCTTCAACCTGCTCGGCGACGGTTTGCGCGACGTGCTCGACCCGAGAAGCGCGCAGTGAAATGAGCACGGCGCCGCTGCTCGAGGTCGAAGACCTCCACGTGAGCTTCCAGACCACCAAGGGTGCCGTGCACGCGGTGCGCGGCGTGAGCTTCCAGCTCGGGCGCGAGCGCCTCGGCATCGTGGGCGAGTCGGGTTCGGGCAAATCGCAGACGGGGCGCGCCATCCTGAGGTTGCTGGCACCGGGTGGGCGTCTCAGCGCGCGGCGCCTCGCCTTCGACGGCATCGACCTGATCCGGGCCGACGAGCGCACCATGCGAGCCATCCGCGGGGCACGCATCTCCATGATCATGCAGGATCCCAAGTACTCCCTGAATCCCGTGATGAGCGTGGGCGAGCAGATCGCGGAGGCGTTTCGCCTCAAGTCAGGCACCTCCAGGCGCGAGGCGCGAGAGCGCGCCATCGAGATGCTGGGCGCCGTGCGTATCCACGAGCCCGAGCGCGTCTACAGGGCACATCCGCATGAACTGTCCGGTGGTATGGGGCAGCGCGTGATGATCGCGATGATGATGATTCCACAGCCCGACATCATCATTGCCGACGAGCCGACCTCGGCGCTCGACGTGACGGTGCGGGTGCAGGTGCTCGCCATCCTCGACGACATGGTGAAAGAGCGCGGCATGGGGCTCATCTTCATCAGCCACGATCTCAATCTCGTCGCGTCGTTTTGCGATCGGGTGCTCATCATGTACGCGGGGCAGGTGATGGAGATCTGCGAGGCGAGTGCGCTCGACGCGGCGCGCCACCCCTACACGCGGGGCTTGTTGAACTGTCTGCCGAGCGTCGAGGCGCATGGCAAGGCGCTGCCCACGCTGGTGCGCGACCCGGCATGGGAGGTGCCGCACGAGGGCGGGCGGTGATAGAGGTCGAGGCACTGAACGTGGTGTTCGGGCGCGGCGCCGACACGGTGCATGCCGTGCGCGACGTGGCGTTTCACGTCGAGCGCGGTGAGAACTTCGGGCTCGTGGGAGAGTCCGGCTCGGGCAAGTCCACGGTGCTGCGCGCCATTGCGGGGCTGCTCGACGGCGTGAGCGGGCGCATGGCGGTCGCCGGTGAGCGGCTCGCGCGCACACGCACGCTGGCTTTCAGGAAGCGCGTGCAGATGGTGTTTCAGGACCCCTACGGCTCCCTGCACCCGCGCCACACCGTGGATCAGATCCTCTCCGAGCCGCTGCACATCCACGGCCTCGCGGGCGTCAAGGAACGCGTGGTCCACGCGCTCGATGAGGTGGGGCTCGATGCTTCCTTTCGCTTTCGCTATCCGCACCAGATATCGGGCGGGCAGCGCCAGCGCATTTCCGTGGCGCGCGCCCTCATCATCGAGCCCGAGATCGTGCTGCTCGACGAGCCCACCTCCGCGCTCGACGTTTCGGTACAGGCGGAGGTGCTGAACCTGCTGAACCGGCTGAAGACCGAGCACGGTCTCACCTACATCCTCGTGAGCCACGATCTCGCCGTGGTGAGCCACATGTGCGAGCGCCTGGCGGTGATGCGCCACGGTGCGGTGGTCGAGAGTCTCGACATCGCTCACCTGCGCTCGGGCACGCCCGAGCACCCCTACACGCGCCAGCTACTGCTCGCGAGCCACGGCTACGACCGCCGCGCGGTGGCGGAGTTCGACGAAGACCTCGTGTGAACGGCACTCCGGAGACAGTTCAGGCCGCGGCTTGTTGGCAAGAGGCACCATCGGTGGCGTGATGTGGCATCCGATGACGAAGCAGCCGGTTCCTCAACCAGACGAGGGGCGACTGCCCCATTCGTTTGCGCACCTCCACAAACAGTGAAGGAGCAAACGGTGCCGCCTTCTGATAACCCGCCGGTCCCACGAAGTATTGCAGGTACGGGTTCTCCTGGATTTGCGCCAGGATATGTCATTCTTGAGTACCCCATCTTTCAGACCACAACGACGCGGTTGCGGCCGCTTTCCTTGGCGATGTACAGGGCCTTGTCACACCTAGACAATAGTTCGTCCAGTGATTCGCGGGAACCGGTCAACTCCGCCTCCCCGATGCTGACTGTGACACTAAACTCCCTTTCCCCGTCGCTGAACGTCAACCCAGCGACAGCATTGCGGACCCGCTCCGCAATTTGCCTGGCGCCCTCAACCTCAGTTTCCGGAAAGACGAAACAGAACTCCTCCCCGCCATACCTTCCAACGATGTCAGAACTGCGGATAGAGCTTACGAGAGCATCGGCGACCCCGCGCAGCACTTCGTCGCCGGTACTGTGCCCATAGGTGTCATTGACCCTCTTAAAGAAGTCGATATCGAGCATTGCAGCCGAGAGTGAACGATTGTGGCGCTTGGCCAGTTGCACTATCGGTTCGCCTTGCTGTTGGAAGCTCCGACGATTGCTGAGTCCAGTCAGCGGGTCAGTCCATGAAAGGCGCTCTACTTTGCGGAACAGCAGGGCGTTTTGCAGTGAGACCGCCGCTTCTCGGGCCAACGATCGGAGAAACTCGACTGCATCACCATCATCGAGCTCGTGTTCACAGTGTACGGCGAGAAACCCGATCAGCTTTGCCCCGGAGATAAATGGCACCAGCAGCACCGGCTCCCGATAACCAAGCTCGGCCAGGAGCTTCGCATCAGCCGTGCCAAGAATCATTGATGGTTCCGCCATCGATGAGGCCAACCCCCAGATCGCGTCATAGCCGTGGCGAGCCATGGATTCATCGTGGCGGCAGACGCTGTTGTCCAGACTGTACGCTGCGCCTTTGCCGTCTTCATCGTCATTCAAGCAAACAGTTGCCGAGAAACCGTCCAGTCTTGCACCCAGGAATTTCTGCAAATGGTTGATTATCTCTTCGACTTCCAAGGAGCCGGCAAAGGCCTCGAGCGCCCCGTGCAAAGTCTCGATTTCCCGCTTGGTGCGACTGATGACCTCAAGCGAATGTTCCAACTCGAGGCCCTTCAGATACAATTCACGGCTCTTGTTTTCGGCTATCCCCTCGGCCTGCAGGCGGGCAAGCTTTTCCCGCTTGTACCTTCTCGCATGGATTTCGCTCTCCGTGCTCACTGCTTGGCCTGGGGATCGGTAATCATGAATATCGTTGTGCTCTTGTCCTCGTTCAGGTCCGTTCGCTCAAGGTCCAGTGTTTCGCCGAAATGCTTCATGGTGCCGAGGATCAGCCCTTCAGCAACATCGGCAAGCCCGCGGAAGGACCTATAAGTCATTTCCATCCGCCCAGGTTCATTCTTGGCAAAGCTGAAGGACGGCAATTCGGCGTCCGGATACAGCTTCTTGACTTCGAGATGGACATAGCTCTCAACCTTCGGCAGGAATTCGAAGGTCGAGGACATTCCGTCAAAAAACTGCGGGAATGTCACTACGAACCTTCCCAGCAGGTGCTCGCCGAACACCTTGAGCAGTTCAGGAGCCGGGACGTTGGTAAGTGATGACAGGGCTCCAACCATTGCCACCAGTTCCCTATAGTCATAAGTTCCGACTGAGGTATAGACCCCGTCGGATGCAATGTCCGCCTGCTCAATCATGTTGTCGCACAATTCAAGGGAGAACTTGTCCTCCACCATCTCCAGAAATTCCGTGAATACTATTCCCTTCATTAAACGGGCCTCCAATGATTGATCAAGTATGGCCCGTAGCTATGTCGAGCCAGTATTGCCATTGTCGCTCATTCTCGGTTCTTGCGACCGGCACGATGGACGTGCAATGTTGATGTGAAGATTATATAGGCAATGAACATACTATCCCTGGAGTACAGAGTTATTTGCGATGGCCGGTGAGTACCAGGGCGCGGCGCGCTTTCTGTGCTCGGCAATGACCGAGATCGCCGCGCTGGCGCCGTCGCCAGCGGTGAGGTTGCTGGATCTGGGCTGTGGCCGCGACGATCTGATCGGGTACTTGCTTGCCGGCGGCTACGATGCGTACGGCTGCGACATCAAGCCGTTCTGGCGGGAGGTACGTGGGATCGACGCCGAGCGCTTCGCGGAGATTTCCCCCCGGGCCCTACCGCCTCCCGTTCGATAACGAGCGCTTCGACGCCGTGCTCAGCACCAGCGTCCTGGAGCACGCACAGAACAAGACCGAAATCTTCCGGGAGGTCCACCGCGTGCTCAAGCCGGGCGGCTACTCGATGCATCTCTATCCCGGCAAGTGGTACCTGCCGGCAGAGCCTCACATCTATGTCCCGCTGGTGAATTTCTTCTGGCCACGCTGCCCGCAATGGTGGCTCGCACTGTGGGCGATGCTCGGCGTGCGCAACGAGCACCAGCAAGGCATGGGCTGGCGCGAGGTGGTGCGCCGCAACCGCGAGTACTGCCGCACGGGGCTCTCGTACTGGTCGAACAGGCGCTACCGCCGTGTTTCGATGCAGGTGTTCGGGAACCACGCCTCGCCCATGGTGTTCTTCATCGAGAACAGCTACGGCGGTGTGGCGCGGCTGCTGCGCGCGCTGCCGTTGAAGCGCTTCACGGGCTGGGTGGCCGGTGAGATCCGCATGCGCTTCAAGGTTGGCTCACTCCTTTCGCCAAGGTATCGAGGAAGACGAGCCCTGGCCGAGC
>CAZSDY010000008.1:0-1960 GCA_964605765.1 uncultured Ectothiorhodospiraceae bacterium
GTCTCCTACAGGGGACTTCCACCCCATCAGTTCATGCCCATGCCGGGCGTACACATGGCGCTGCAGCCGACGGCCGGCCGCTACACGGCTTGTCCGCAGCCGAGGTTGGTTGTTGCCTACTGTCCTTTGATCCACCGCTTGACGGAACGTATATTGTTGTCATATACATCCGAGCATGGGCGTGTACGACGACCTCGAGAAGTGCACTGGGTTTGACTGGGATGATGGAAACCGGGGCAAGAACTGGGAAAAGCACCGTGTGTCGGATGGTGAGGCAGAGGAAATCTTCTTCAACGATCCCCTGGTCGCCGGGACCGATGAGTCGCATTCCAGGAAAGAGCGACGGTACTTTGCTCTTGGCCAGACCAACACCCGACAGCCACTCTTCGTGGTCTTTAGGATTCGGGACAACCTCATTCGTGTGATCTCAGCACGCGAGATGACGAACCGAGAGTAACGTGGCGCGCATTACCACCAATGTGCTGAAGCGCTTCCTGGATCCCAAGCCTCTATAGTTGAGCTGCCGGGAGGTTAATGCGGAGCCGCGACGTCTTCGCGCTCGGTGCCGCGATGCTCGCGGGGCACGGTTCGTGTGTGCATCAAGCTGTCTCGCGGTTCTTTCTGGTCCACGAGTCGCGCAAGCCGACGCTGCGATTGAACACCGGGCGATCGGGCGTCGAGTCGACACGGTCGAGCGTGAAGTAGCCCAGACGCTCGAACTGGTAGTGCTCGAGCGGCGCGGCGCTGGCAAGCCCCGCTTCCAGCTTGCACCCGGACAGCGCCTGCAAGGAGTCGGGGTTCAGCGCGGCCTTGAACCCCGCAGGGTTCGCGCCGGGGTTCGGTTCCTTGAACAGCCTGTCGTACAAGCGCACCGTGGCGCCGAGCGCGTGGGCCGCCGATACCCAGTGTATCGTGCCCCTGACCTTGCGCCCGTCCGGCGCGGAGCCGCCGCGGGTCGCCGGGTCATAGGTGCAGCGCAGCTCCGTGACGGCGCCGCTGCCGGCATCCTTGATGACACGCTCGCAGCGAATGAAGAACGCGTAGCGCAAGCGTACCTCGCGCCCCGGGGCGAGCCGGAAGAACTTGCGCGGGGGGTCTTCCATGAAATCGTCGCGCTCTATATAGAGCTCGCGGGAGAACGGCAGCTTGCGTGTGCCCATGCCCGGATCGTTGGGGTGGTTGGCCGCATCGATCTCTTCCACGGCGCCATCGGGGTAGTTCTCTATGACGACCCGCAGGGGATGCAACACGGCCATCGCTCGCGGTGCCCGGCGATCCAGCTCCTCGCGCACGCAGTTCTCGAGCAGGCCCACGTCAACCAGGTTCTCCTTCTTGGTGATGCCGATTCGCCGGCAGAAGTCACACACGGCGGCGCGCGGGAATCCGCGCCGGCGCATGCCCGAGATGGTCGGCATGCGCGGGTCGTCCCAGCCGCTGACCAGCCCCTCGCCGACGAGCTCGTTCAACAGGCGCTTGCTCATGACGGTGTAGGTGAGATTGAGCCGCGAAAATTCGATCTGACGCGGGTGACAGGGCGCATCGGATTCATCCAGCACCCAGTCGTACAACGGCCGGTGATCCTCGAATTCCAGCGTGCACAGCGAGTGTGTGACGCCCTCGATGGCGTCCGACAGGCACTGGGTGAAATCGTACATGGGATACACGCACCAGGCATCACCGGTACGGTAATGCGCCAGATGGCGTATGCGGTAGAGTGTCGGGTCGCGCATGTTCAGGTTCGGCGAGGTCATGTCGATCCGGGCTCGCAGCACGTGTGCGCCATCGGCGAACTCGCCGGCACGCATGCGCGCGAAGAGGTCCAGGTTGTCGGCAACGCTACGGCTGCGATAGGGCGAGTCACGGCCGGGTTGCGTGAGGGTGCCGCGGTATTCGCGGGTCTGGTCCGCGCTCAGGCTGCACACGTACGCCTTGCGCTTCTCGATGAGCCGCACCGCGAAGG